>JBCBIE010000010.1:0-127189 GCA_038524995.1 Cyanobacteria bacterium J06621_8 | reverse complement strand
GATGGTTAAACTTTCCTTTTGCTGCTCTTTAATTTCGGAAAGTGACAAAAGAGGGTTAAAGAGCGAGTAGATTGCGTAGTGATGAATGCTTGTTACTCTAGTGTCCAAGGAGAGGCAATTGTCGAACATATTGATTATGCAATTGGCATGAAACAGACGATTCGGGATGATTCAGCGATCGCTTTTTCTACTGGATTTTATTTAGCTCTAGCCTACGGAAGAAACTACGAAGATGCATTCAAATTTGGCTGCAATGCCATTCAGTTACAAGCAGTAACTCCATCAATTGATTCAAACGGTATTGCAAAAGAAACAAGAAATCTCATTCCTTCTGGCTTAGTTCCAGAAATAACTATTATCGAAGAATATAAAAAACCCGAACTACATTTAAGCAAACTATCTTCTACATACAATTACAGAAAAGACAAAGCTCCCATAGTCCCCAATAATCTAAGAAATCGTGACTATAAAAATTTTATTGGTAGAGAGAAAGAAAAGCAAGAATTGTTGGAACAGCTAAGTTTAGAATTTACACAACATATTAATATTATTCACGGTATTGGTGGAGTTGGGAAAACCGCTCTAGCTCTAGAAGCAGCTTATGATATTCTTTTGAATCAAGTCGAAGATATAGATAAAAATATTGAGCATTTTGAAGCCATTATCTTTACTTCTGCCAAGCAAGATTATTTAACCCCTATAGGAATTAAAATCCAGGCAACAAGACAGAAAAACTTACAGGAAATATTTCAAACAATCGCCAAAGTTTTAAAACAACCTAATATTATTCGAGCTGGCAAAAATGAGCAAAAAACACTTGTATATGAGGTTTTATCTCAGCAGAAAACTCTATTAATAATTGACAATTTAGAAATAATTACTGACCAAGAAGAAAAAGAAGAAATTTTGGGTTTTCTGGCTAACTTACCTAACACAACCAAAGTTATTATAACGACTCGGCATAAAGAAGGACTTCATAAACAAATAGGATTGCTAGAATTATCTCCGTCAGGGAGTTTAGCTTTAATTCAACAAGAAGCAGAGAAAAAAGATACAGAAATCACTTCGGAAGAAGCGGAGGCATTTTATCAGTTTTTTGGTGGAATACCAGTAGCCTTGATTTATGCTGTTGGTCAAAGACATATGGGTCATTCCATGGAGATGATACTTGGCGAGCTAGATCCTTCTGAGCCTAAATTATCAGCTGATTTATCTGAATTTTTGTTTGAAAACTCAATTGCACCATTAAGGAATAAACCTGCTCATTACTTATTGATGGCAATGACCTTGTTTTATCATCCACCGAGCAGAGAAGCTTTATCCTATGTTGCTGGTTTAGCTAGAAGTCAAAATAAGCAAGAGGCAGGATTACTAGACTTACAAAGGTTATCACTCCTCAAAGAAGAAAAATATCGCTACCAAATTTTGTCCATTACTCGCCGATTTGCCCTAGATGAAATCGCTAAATATCCAAATTTCAACGAGCAGGCTCAGAACAGATTAATTGAATTTTATCAACAGTTCACCAAAAAATATGGCGGAAAAGATTGGCAGGATTGGATAATTAACTATAATTACTTAGACGAAGAATGGGAGAACATTCAATTTGTTCTGTCTCTGTGTGCTAGTTTAGATCGCTACCGAGATACGATCGAGATTTGGGAAAATGTTGACCATTTTGTCGATTTAAGTTCTAAATGGTCTATCCGACTGGATTGGTGGACATCAATAGCAGAGCGAGCTAATCAAGTTGCCGATCTAACTACCTATACTAAGGCACTATCAGAAAAAGCCTGGACTCTGATTTTGATGAAAAACCCTGACAACCAAGCGCAGGCAGAACAGTTGTTAAATCGAGCCTGGAACTACAGAGAGTACGTCGATTTAGATACACAAGCTCATATTGCCAATCACTTTGCTGTTTATCACAAAACCGAACACCGCTACAAAGAGGCATCATCTTGGCTAGAGACTCAAGAAGATTTAGTTTTTCGCTCTAGCCTGTCAGGACAAGAAAAAAATCGCCACCAGGTTTGCATTCATTATTACCGTGCTGAGATTTATTATTTACAGAATAATTCAGCTCAAGCTAAACAAATTTTTGAGAGAGTTATCGAGCTAGGAATACAAATTTCCTGGCAACGTTTTACTAATTACGCACAAAATTATTTAGTAGACATCTTAATTGCGGAAGGAGATTCGTCTCAAAAAGTCGAAAAATTGTTATACCTTGGCTTATATTGGGCGGAAAAAAATAAAGAAAAAAGAAGAATCGCCCACTGGCAAGCGAGCTATGCGCGTTACGAACATGCCAGAGGAAACCTAGCACAAACCAGACAATGGGCAGAAAAAGCTCTAGCTATTTTTCGTCATGAGTGTATGTTAGACAACATAAAAAAAATGGAATATTTGCTTGAATAGTGTTTTCAATAGAATAAACTTCAGCTATAGTTGTCGTGTAAAAAATCAAAAATATAGTTTTTAAGGTAAATTTTAAGTTTGTTTAATTCAAGATTAATATTTATCTAGTTAAGTCAGAAGTTAAGGTAAATTTTATTACTAAAGTGGAAATAGAAGATGGTAGTTAATTTTGAGCTAATTGAAAGGTCTTTGGTTAAGCTATCTTCGACACCGTTATAGTTCCATGAGATTGGATTTTTACTCGCTCCAGATGTAATTTCAACTAGCCTTAGTCTAATCAGATCATCGAATACTAATCGATTTCAGGTTAGTTCACTAGATGGTTCGCAGGTCACAGAAGCAATTTTTCGAGGAGATTATCTCAAAGGCTCAGATCTCGCATTTCTTCATTGTCAAGATCTTTCATGGTCTTATTCTCTATTATTTGGCAAAAATCATGAGGCATTACGAAAAAAAACATTAAATATCAGCAGACATCTGTCATCCAGGATGTATTCTGGATTTATTACCTTTGGTTACAAAGAAAACTCCTCTAATTTGAGCGTGCTAAAAGCAAGATCTATCAAAATAAAAAAACACATAGACAAATATCAATATCAATTAATTAACTTTGAATTGGAAGAAGTCAATGTTAAAGCTTTGACTGGGCTACCGTTGTTAAATGCTAGTAGTGCTTCTCTATCAGGAATTATTTTGTCGTCAAACCAAGGGCAAAGTTATGCTTCAAAAAATAGTACGAGAGTCTACTCTGCAATGTTTTTGTCAAAAAATAATCGAGTTATGAGTGAATTGCTTCCAACGGCTTCAGGTTTTAAAAACCTCGGATCAAAATCTCATTACAGTCATCAACCACGGCGGAAAAAGCGAAAAGACTATACTGTAAATGAAACAAGGCAGATAAACCTCATACAAAAACTACAAAAGAAAGTAGATCCCGATCAATTTTACACTAATGTAAAATTACCTGGGAAAGAAAAAGAGTTCATAGATAGAAGCTATGAAAAAAAAGAGATTATCAAACGTCTTTCTGATGACTTTCGAGAGCATATAATTGTTATTGAAGGAATAAATGGAATAGGAAAAACCGCTTTGGTAAAGGATATTGTCAGAACTTGTATTGAAGAAAATAGTCAGGGAGAATCTACAGCTTTCAAGGCTATTATTTCAATCTCTGTCAAGCAGATATATTCAAATATTATCTCCTATTCTAAGTATGCTCGAACAGAACCCATTTTACAAAAGATTTTCAGAGTTATTGCCGAAACTGTTAATAGTAAAAAAATTCTTAAAGCAAGAAAAAGTCAACAATTAAGAGTGGTTTACGATCTGCTAAAGCTAGGTTGGCACAGCCAGACAAATGGATACAAACACAAAATTCTATTAATTATAGATAATCTTGAGAGTATTGATAGTGAGGATAGACAGCAAGTAATATCTTTTTTGGCAGATTTACCAGCTGGTACAAAAGCAATAATAACAACTAAATCCAAAATGGAAGGATTTTCTTCTGTAAACTTAAAAGAGCTGTCAATAGATAATAGCTTACAATTTATAAATCAAAAAATAAGATATAAAAAAATAAATTTAACAGAACAGGAGAAAAAAGATATTATTGAAAATAGTAATGGCATTCCTATAGTTATATCCTACGCAATAGGAAGAGAAAAAGCCAAAGATAGTGGATGTAAGGTTGAAAGATTTATAGCTCCTAAAAAAAATTCTTCAGAGAAATTAGTAAGTTTGTCTTTTGAACACTCTATTTCTCTCCTAAAAGAACGTCTCGCTTTTGAAATACTTCTAGCCTTAGTTATTTTTCAAGATGCACCTTGCAAAGAGGCGTTACTTTATGTTGCACAACTAGAAAATGAAAATGTATCACAAGACCTTTCTTTGCTTGAAGAACTTGCGTTCATTCAGAAAAGAGAAGGTAAATACTATATACTTGCTACTACTCGTGAATATGCCCTTAAAGAGTTAGCTAAATATCCAGAAGTTGAAGCAGAAGCACGCGAACGATGGATACTATGGTATCTCAACTTCACTGAAAAGAACGGAGGAAAGGATAGTAGTGAATGGAGTCAAAAGCTGCAAATATTAGATCGAGAAAGAGATAATATCTTCTCTGTTCTTCATTGGTGTTCTTCACAAGATTTATACTATGATGCTTTAAGACTTTGGAAAAATATTGATAGTTACATAGATCTTAGTGGCTACTGGCAAATTCGGCGATATTGGTGGGAATGGCTCGTCCAAGAATCTGATCTCCGTGCGGATATTGCAACTTATGTAAAAGCAATGTCTGAGAGAGCTTGGACTTTGATTCTGATGAACAAAACTGATCGTGGATATTTGGATGAAGCTGATCGAAAATTAGCTAAAGCTTTTGAATTAAGTAAATATGCTCGGCCAGAAACTCAAATTAGACTTCTCATCTACATTGCTGTACATAGATTAATTATTAGAAAATACGAAGAATCTCATGACTTATTAGAAAAAGCAAATAGATATATCGAAATATATGAAACTGATTTAACTGAAGAGGAATTAGGTCGTTTTATTGTGTTAATAAACTACCATCAAGCAGAAAATATTTATTGGCAACGCGATCACGAAAAAAATAATTTAAGCTTTGCTGAGCTTCAGAAAAAATTGGAAGAAGCAAAAAAAATATTTTACGTTGCCTTAGAAAAGGCAAATGAAATTAAATGGGAACGTTATGTTAACTATATTTACAATTGGCTGGGAAGAATTTTTATTGATATAGGCAAATTAGAAAAAGCAGAACAGTATTTGTTAGATGGTTTAGAAATCGCAATCAGTAATCGTGAGGATAGCCGTATTGCCTACTACTGTGATGTCTATAGTTTATTAGAAGAGAAACGTAATAATTTTAATAAATCTGATGAGTTTAAAAAAATTGCTAAATACTTTGCTGAAAAGGAAGATATATCTTTAGAAGGAATAAGTGCGAATGCCAATTAATATTTTATTTCTTTCATCAAATCCCCATGACACCGAAAAGCTTAGACTCAATCGCGAAATCCACGAAATCGAAAAAGCACTGAGACAAAGCAAAAATAGAGAGCAATTTATCTTTATTCCCAAAGTTGCAGTTCAAATTGATGATTTACAGCGAGAAATTCGCCAATCAAAAGCAAGCATCGTTCATTTTTCGGGACATGGTGTAGGCGATCGCGGATTAGTTTTAGAAAATTATACGGAAAAGCAAGATTTAGTCAATAATAGAGCGATCGCAGATCTGTTCAAACTTTTTGAGGATAGAGTTGAATGTCTGGTGCTGAATGCTTGTAACTCGGAAGCTCAAGCCAAAGAAATTAGTCAGCATATTAATTATGTAATCTACACCAAAAAGCAGATTAAAGATGAAGCGGCGATCGCTTTTAGCATTGGATTTTATGAAGCACTGGGAGACGGCGAAAGCTTTGAGCGGGCTTTTGAGTTTGGTTGCAATCGCATCCAGTTAAAAATTTATAAAAATAAGAGTGATCGCGATCGCCAACTAGTACCAGTATTTTCCGAAGAAGAGAAAACATGGATCGATCTTCCCCAACACGAAGTTCTCGATATAGCTACTAAAGAACCACTAACTGTATCTAATAAGGCGATCGCAACAGAAATCAATTTTGAGGAAGTGAGTACAGCTTTGGTGAGCGGATATAGAAATTACAGAGAATTAAAAAGACTTACAAGGCTCAAGCTAGCTATCAACTTACAAGAAATTGCTTCTGACACCTTACCCATAGCAGATGTTGTTTTAGATTTGATTGAGTGGGCTGAAAGCAATGGAACAATTACAGATTTGATTTCAGCAGCTTATAAAGAAAAGCCAAACAATGCTCAAATTAAAGATATTTATGATAGGTATGTATGTTAAAGTAATTCTGCTACTGGCAGGTAACATAAGAGGAATACATATTTGCTAGCGTAAAATTGTATGGCTAATGATTTTGATTATGAAGAATTATGTAAGATTTTGTTAGGAGCATATAAAAATTACAGAGCAGTTAGAGAATTAGTTAGATTCAAGCTTGGCAGAAATTTACAAGATATAGCTCCAGATACTCTTCCTATAGGAGACGTGATTTTTGATCTAGTTGAATGGGCAGAGTGTAATGGAGAACGAGAACGGTTAATCAAAGGGGCTTATGCGCTTAAGCCAGAAAATAAACAACTTGAAAAATATTGCAAATCTCAATATCCCTTTTTCGTATTAAAAAAGAATAATATTATTGCTGAGGAAAAAATAGAAGAATTATTGATTATTATTAGAGAAATTGATTTTTCAGTATTAGGAGAAAACTTTAAAAATACTGTTAAAAAAGAAACCACAGATATAGTAGGGCAGATTCCAGAAGTTCTAGATTTAAGTAATATAAATCAAATTAAGTATATTCTATTAGAGAAATATCCTTCAAGAAAAAAAGATAAAATACCAACTATTTTAGAATTTGTCCAGCGTTTATATAACTGCGACCGCGTCAACCAAAATACTAAAAGTAGTTTGAATAAATGGCTGAATGAAATTGCTAATGAGAAAAGTATAGAATTACCAATCAAATATAAAAAAAGTAAGCCAAATATCAAAAAAACCGTTGATGCTTACCTGTTTGTAATCGTAAACGAAATAGAAATTGGCAATCAATTTAATTTGTCTGCCGAGTTAATTCCTCAATATCAGCCAAATAAATTGGAGATAATCCCTCTAGAGTTGAGCAAAGAACAGCATAAGGTCTGTCGGCTAGAAGAAATGACTGATATTTTTGAAAAATTTGTTGAATGTGCAAGAAATAAGCTAGTGAGAGAATACGGCTATATAAAGCATAATTTGATTATAGAGCTTTTTCTTCCCTTCCAATATTTAAAAGAAAGTATTGACTTACAGCAAATTTTAGCTAGTGGGGGTCGAAAAATACCACTAGGTCAGGAATACTACTTTGCTGTTCGATGTAGTAATCGATATTTATTAGATTATTTTTCAAACTATGGAGATTTCTTAAATAATCTTTGTCAGAAATGGGACATACTTCAAGAAAATTTTGAAACTAAATTTAGCCAAATTAAAGTTAATAGTAACTTAATCTGTGCTAATTGCATCAATCAAGACCAAAACTGGGACGCTCTTCGAGAAGAGTGGGATAAAGCGAATATTGTATCAGTTAATCTCACTTGTAGCTTGCCTAATGATGGGAGAGAGCAAAACTTTTTTCTTTATTTGCTAATAGCTGGTATTCCTTTATCTTTATGGAATCGATCTTCTGAGTTGATATATACAGAAGTAGAAACAGAGTTTCTTCTAATATTAAATTGGGCTATATTAAACAATCCAATTGAACTCCATAAAAAGATTAGAAAAAAAAAGAAATACTGCTCATATTCAAAGAGAAAATGCTATTAATTATCTAGGCTATCACTTAGGATTTTTATTGGATAATCCTAACTTAGTACCTACAGTTTTTGACAAACAGAATGGAGGTGAAGCTTTGCTTATTTCAGGAGAGTAATTCAAGGAAATCTAATTAATTAACAAACAAATACTTGTGATGGATATTAATAATAATCGAGATTGGAAGTTATTTCTAGGTAATGGGCAACACAATTCAGATGCGAAAGAAATTCTCAAAACATTAGAACCACCTCCTTGGAGAAAGTTTGGCGATCACAATAAAATAAGTGATTCGCAAAAAGGAGAAATTGAAAAAAGATGGACAGATCTGCAAAGCTTGGCGGAAAATAACGAAAAGAATCGCAAGCGAGGCAAAAGCTTTCGTCTTTCTCTAGAGAAAGCTCCCAATGTCATTAATGCAGTTAATGCAGCAATTTATTTACGTCGTCCCTTATTGGTTACGGGCAAACCAGGTTCAGGGAAGTCATCTTTGGCATATGCGATCGCCCATGAACTGGGATTAGGTACGGTATTAACCTGGGCGATTAATGCTCGCACAACTCTTCAGAATGGCTTATATCGCTATGATGCGATCGCTCGTTTACAAGATACAAATCAAGACGAAAAGCAAAATATTGGGGAATATATCACCCTTGGTGCTTTGGGTACGGCATTTTTACCCTCTTTTTTACCCAGAGTATTGTTAATTGATGAAATTGATAAATGCGATCTTAACTTACCCAACGATCTGCTCAATTTGTTTGAAGAAGGAGAGTTTCCGATTGAAGAATTGCGCCGAAGACTGCCAAAAGAGGGGGCTCAAACTGATGCTGCAACTCAATCTATGTTTACTATTAACACTCTAGATAAGAACATCAAGGCAGAGATAGAGGATGCCAGAGTAAGCTGTTATGCTTTTCCAATTATTGTCATGACCAGTAATGGAGAACGAGATTTTCCCCCAGCCTTTAAACGGCGTTGCGTGCGTGTCACAATGCCCGAGCCAGATCAAACTACTTTGAAAGCTATTGTTAAAGCTCACTTTGGCGATACCTTTTTTGAAGAAAGGCAAGCAGCTATAAATGAGTTAATTAATTACTTTAAACCCGACAATGCTAAATCTGAAGATCGAGCAACAGATCAGCTTCTCAACACTATTTATCTATTAACTAGAGAGGTAAGCTACCAAGGAGAGGAACGAGCAGTATTAAAAGAAATGTTATGCAGAAAACTGAACCTTCCTAACTAAATCGAATTTAATGTATTGAAACCCCTAGCTAACTTATGTCGCAGTCTAACTCAGAATTCCATAATCTAGAACAGTTCATTGGAGCATTAGGAGAATATGCTCCAGAAGATGATTATGAACTTACTGACATCGAGATTGCTGATATCTTATGGCTAACCTATAAAAGGAAGGAATTTGACAATAAAAGCGAGATTACTTTCGATCTTCCTGAAAGAGAACATAATCAAGACAGAGGAATAACAGAAACAGAAATTACAAGTGATAGTCCCCTTCATAACTTACCAACATCAGATACTAATCCTTCTACCCCAACCAAATATTCTCCTTCCAAAGCCCCTGTATATAGCTCTTCCGATTCATCATCTTCTGATGGGGATTTATCTCTAGGAATTCCCGATGCACCTTCTCTTAGAGAGCCTTTAAATCTTCTCAAATATTTGAGATTATTGATGCAAAAAGTCCCCAGTGGTCGAGAGGCAGAAATAGATGAGGACGCAACAGTAAATCAAATTGCCGAGACACAGAATTGGATTCCCGTATTGCAAGATGAACTCGAACCAAGGTTCGACTTGGCTTTAGTAATCGATGAAAGTCCCTCAATGCTCATTTGGGGTCACATTATAACTGAACTAAAGGATCTTTTGCAAAATTATGGTATCTTCCGAGAGCTAAAGATTTGGGGGATCAAGCTAGATGACACCAAAACTACACTACAGCTAATTTCTCGTGATGGCAGCAATAGCCGTATTGCCAATCCTAAAGAACTAGTCGATCTAACCAGACGGCGTTTGATTCTGATTGTTAGCGATTGTGTTTCTAATATTTGGCGTAAAGGAATTATTTTCCCCACCCTTAATCTTTGGACAAATAAGCAACCAGTAGCAATAATTCAAATGTTGCCCAATCTGATGTGGCGAAAGTCGGCGCTGAATTTGGGAATGCTGGTTAATTTGAGTAGCTCTAGATCTGGAGTAGCTAATAAAGATTTAATTGCCAGTAAACTGTCCCCATCTCCCAACGCGACCCAAATCCCAATCATATCTCTTGAACCAGAGCATATCTCTGGCTGGACTAAAATGCTGGTAGGAAAGAGAGAAGCCTCCGTAGCAGGATACCTCTTGCCGCCCGCATTAAATATCGAAGATTATCCCCTCCTCCAAGAACAACAACATGCTCTGGAAAATCAAGATACTGATGCAAGACTCAAACGCTTCCGCAGGACGACATCTCCCCTAGGCAGAAAATTAGCCAGTTTATTAGCAGCATCCCCAGTAATTCGCTTGCCCATAGTGCGATTAATTCAGGCAACATTATTACCAGATTCAGCGCAAATCCAAATAGCAGAAGTATTTTTAGGGGGGTTGTTAAAACCCAAGGCTGATTTTATCTCCCAAGCCGATACTAATCCCGAACTTGTGGAATATGAATTTATCGACCCTGTAATTCGGAATATCTTTTTAGAAGATGCGCCTGTGTCTGATTCTGTTGAGATCTTACATACAGTTTCTCGCTACATAGCAGAACAAATGGAAATTTCCATGGAGAAATTTATGGGATATTTGAAATCTCCTAATTCTCATTCTCAAGAGAGCCAGGAACTACAGCCTTTTGCTGAAGTAGCGATTAAAATTTTGAAAAAGCTAGGCGAAGAATACCTTATTTTAGCAGAGGAAATTGCAGAAGGTAGATTTGCTAAGCAATCAATTAGTACTAAACTTAAAGTACCAGACAGAGTAGCAGATGAACTGAAAGATAATTTACCTCCGTCAGAAACGACATTAGAAAAATCAAGGATTCGCTCAAATATCAAAAAAATTCTTATTATTGTAGAAGCAAACTCACATAGTAATCTTGAATTAGAACGCGATATTAGAAATTTACAAGCGGTAATCATGCGACCGCAAAATTCTGAAGAAGAAAAAGACTTTGAGATACGAATTCACCTATCAACTCGCTCCACAGATTTACAAAAGATAATATTAGGTTATCAGCCGAATATTATTCATTTTTGTGGTCACGGTGTACAAAACCAAGGATTAGTCTTTCGAGATAAAAAGATAAGTAGTAAGTCTTTATCAGGTTTATTTGAGTTATCCCAAGAATATTTAGAATGTGTTGTCCTCAATGGTTGTTATTCTGAGGTTCAAGCTAATGAAATTGTTAAACATATTGATTATGTTATCGGTATGGATTATGTAATTAGTAATGACGCTGCAATTGCTTTTGCTACAGGATTTTATCAAGCTTTAGGATATAAGAAGAATTATAAAGAAGCATTTCAATTTGGTTGTAATGCTATTGATTTAACAAAATACTCAGAACCCAATTTATTTCAAAAGAGCGAGCAAACACAGGTAGCAGCAACATACTCAAATTTGCCTCAACTAGATTATCCAGAATTTATTGGTAGAGAAAAGATACTTAAAGAACTATTAAAACAAATAACTCCCTCATTTCGTCAGTATATAACAGTGGTACAAGGAATTGGCGGTATTGGTAAAACTGCATTGGTATTTGAAGCAGTTAATCTTTGTTTAACAGCAAAGCAGAAATCAGGAAAATCTTATCACGGAGTAAAGATACCATTATTCGACGCAATTATATTTACTTCAGCTAAAAAGACATATCTAACTCCAACAGGCATCTTAACAAGACCTATATTTGAGGAAACATTACAGGAAATATTTCGCACTATTGCTGATGTCCTACAACAACCACGTATTAGTATGGCACAAGATATCTCAGCACAGTATAAGTTGGCGTACCAATACTTGGGTAATCAAAATACACTTTTAATTATTGATGGTATGGAGAGCATATCTAATATAGAGCAAGAAAAACTACTTTCGTTTCTAGTTAACCTACCTCAATCCACTCAGGCAATTATAACTTCTCGTAATAGACTAGGTGCTTACTCGTTAATTCCAATATCTGAGCTATCAAAAGAGGAAAGCTTAACGCTAATTAAACAAGAAGCGAAAAGTAAAGCAGTTAAAGTAACTGATTATCAAGCAGAAAGACTCTACAGTACTTTTGGCGGAATGCCAATTGCTCTAATTTATGCGGTTGGTCAGCGAGCAATAGGTTATTCCTTGAAAAGGATTTTGGGATTATTAGATAATGAAAAGCGCCCAGACGATCTTGACCGCTTCTTATTTGAGCGTTCTGTTCAACCGCTACGAGGTCAAGCTGCACATCAGTTATTGATGTCAATTACATTTTTTCAGTTTCACCCAACTAGAGGTGCTTTAGTAACAGTAGCTGGATTGGAAGAAGAACCGATCGATGTCGAAGAAGGACTAGCAATTCTCCAACAATTATCGTTAGTCTCAGAAGAGAACAACCGTTATTCAATCTTACCCATTACTCACAGATATGCATTGAGAGAATTAGCCCAACAAGAAGATTTTCTAACCGCAGCACAAAATCGTTGGGTTAATTGGTGTATTAGTTTTACACAACAGTATGGAGGTAAGGATTGGGATGCTTGGCGTGCTAAATATGATTACTTAGCTCAAGAATGGGAAAATATTGCCTCAGTTTTACACTGGTGTGCTAGTAGAAATAGATATGAAGCAATCAAGCAAATTTGGCAGAGTATTGACCATTATGTAGATTTGAGTTGTTACTGGCGTACTCGTCTGTATTGGTGGGACTGGTTGATTGAAAAATCTCAAAAACGAGGAGATCTACCTACTTACGTCATGGCATTATCAGAAAGAGCCTGGACGTTGATTTTGATGGGGGATAAAGAAGCTGAAAGAGGTTTAAATAAAGCTTGGGAAATGAGAGAGAATGTCAATCTAAACCTTCAAGCTCATTTAGCTAATCATGTTGCAGTATACAAAATAACACAAAAGAAATATGATGAAGCATCGCAATGGCTAGAGCAACACGAACAGCTAGTAAATCAAGCAGAATTGCCAGAAAGAGAAATGATTCGACATCAAGTTTGTATTATCTACTATCGAGCGGAAATTGCTTATCGTAAGTGGGAAAAAAGTGATGACAAAAATGAATATAATCTAGCCCAGAAACTTTTTAAAGAAGCATATGAAAAAGCGCAAGAAATTAGATGGCAAAGGTTCAATAATTATGCTCAAAACTGGCTGGCTGATTTAGCGATAATTGATGGTGATTTTGAAAAAGCAGAAAGACTGTTAAAATCAGGATTTTTTGTAGCACAAAGCAGTAAGGAAAGAAGGAGAGTTGGACATTTTTATGCCTCTTACGCTCGTTTGGAAGAGAAGAAAGGGAATAAAGACAAGGCGAGAGAGTACGCTCAAAAAGCTTTGAGTATTTTTACCAGAGAAGACATTCGCGAAGATGCCGAAGAGATGCGTGAATTACTCATGTAAAATATCTTAGAATCTTAAAAGTGATATCTCAATTGCTTTTGTCACTCTTTCTGAACAGTTTTCTCTCAAACTAGCTAGTTTCAATATTTTCCACTCCATGACTTCTTCTCCTTGTTTATCCAACTCCTCAACTGCCCAATCAATCCGTCTAATCTGAAAATCTTCCACCGTCTCCATTGCCGACTCCAAATAAATTCTAGTCTGAGGTAGCTTGTTCAAGTGCTTATCGAATAATCCTTTTAGTCCCAAACACGAGCCTATTCTGCCAACAGTGATTCTTACTGGTTTATCTTCTTGCTGCAATTTTTTAACGATGTTTTTAGTTTGTTCCAAAATTTCTCTATCCCTAACATTCCAATCAACTCTGTTTACAGATGCTTTGGGTTTTTGTAGTTTAGGAGAATTATTATTCAGCCATTGTCTTTCATGGCGATAAAGCCAAGCATAAACATCAGGTGCAAGCTTCCTGACTTCAGTTTTTGATGATTTTGGATTATCTTGCTGTAATTTGAGCCAAATATCCTTTTTTTCTTGATTAATTTCTTCTGAATCGCTTGATGTCACTTTCTTCGGCTTTACCTGTAGCTTTTTCTTTGTCCATGATGGCGTTAAGTCCAATAAAGCCACATACCGATTAATCGTATTAGGATCGACTCGCAATTCCCTTGCAGTAGCTCTCAAACCTAATTTCTTGACTTCGACCAATTCCTTGAGTTTATCCTCCCAAACTCGACCATAAGTTATTATTCTGCCAATCCTTAACTTGTCTTCTTCCGTCTTATCTTCCCCACTGCGAGAATAAACCATGCCACAATCACAACTAAAAGTACCCAATGGCTTTTTACTCTCTAAGCAATGACTAATTTCTAAATCTGTAACGACTGGCTGAAGAAAATGATCTGCTGCTGCATTGAGACATAGCCAAGGACTTTTACCAAAAGGTCTATATTGCTTGTTGTTTTGAAAAAAACTATCTATCGACTCTCCCAGAAAGCGAATCATCAACAAATGTCGAATTGGATGAAATACCTTACGATGTTTCCTAACTATTTGAGATAGCCAATTACTTTGATCTTCATAAACTACCAAAGAATCTAGAATTTCTAAAAATTCCGTGTCGTAGAAATAGAGAAAATCATCAATCCATTTGTCGTGCTTAACTCTGCCAGAAACATTGGCATAGCCTCTTTCTATCAATAACGTCTGATATCTTTTGCTAAACCATTCCAAAGTTCGACTGAGATAAATCCCTTCTATCAATAAGCGAATATCCTCAGCCAGATTAATTAGCTGTTCGATAGTCGTTTGAGTGTATTCCAGTTTTAAATTCTCTACCTGACAATTAGATTCCGTAGCAGCCTCGTATTGATGCTTATTAAACCCCTGTATGGGAATCTGACTATTTTGTAAGGCTACTTTATGGACTGGACAAAAGACTACTCCTTGTATTTGATGTAACCGATGCCAATATGTTTCACCGTATTCATTCAAATCAGATTTCAGACACTCAGGACAAAAACGAAAATATTGTGGAGTCAAGATCGAACTTGCCATGACTCCTGCGGTTGTATGGATATTCCCACCCTTTTCGCTTTTCATTGACTCGTAGACTCTTGTGGCTCTCTTTGGTGGCAGAAATGGCGCGTAAAATGGATATAGGGTATGGTCTTGAATCAGACTATTTGCGGTAACAGAAGAATAGGGCGGAAGATTCTGAACCAAATTATCCAAGCCACAGGGTAAATCTGCCGTGGCGGTAATACTTCTTGAATTGAATAATTCTTCGATGTTTGCTTTTGGGCTTAAGTTACCACTGCGAATTTGATAGCGAGCAATGCCACTGTAAAGTAACTCGCCTGGGTAGAGTGTAGGGAAAAATTCAAGCATTTTGATTTGAAGTGAATTGTTTTAGATGTAGAGACAATTGAGCAGCAAGAACTATGCAGCACTCATATAAGAGCTACACAAACGAAAGGCGATCGCATTATTTTGGCGATCGCTTGATATTCCTAAGCCGTCATCAAAGGTTGGTAATCGAGTAACTCAAATCTCCAGCCAGCAGCAAAGATTACCTGCTGGGTATTTGGTGGTGTCTCTACATCCAGGCAAAGCACTTCAAAGCTAATGCCGTTAGATACATATTCAGGTTCGGAGATAACTTGCCACACATCTCCCGTAAAGTGCCGAATGATATCGCCTTCGGTTAATTGGTCAGCACAAATTTGGGTTGCATCTAGATTCTGTGCAATCATAGTAGTAAGACCTTATATTCTATTGGGTTTGTAAGAGAAGGCAAATCAATGCTGTCCAGGCGCGATCGCCTTCTCTTCTGGTTTTATTCTGTTATATTATTTGATAGAAAATTATTGTAATCTTGTTAATTAACAGTTGTCAACTATTCGGTTGACACTTCCCATATACTTATTAGGTTGAATTTAATTCTATGGCTGTGAAAGTCAGACGCATTGTCAAATTAGAAGTCGAAATACCTGATTTAGGAAGGCGCATCAAGGAAGCAAGAGAAGCCGATCCTCGCTCTGTTACCACGTTAGCGAAGACGGTTGGTATTTCTCGTAATTATTGGTATCAGTTGGAAGCGGAAGCGGTCTTGGGAGGAGTGGCTGAAGATACGATTAGGAAAATAGAAGAAGTCTTAAATGCCAATTTCGGGATCAGCTTTGATAGCTAATGTCTTGCTTTTTCGGTAGACGCTTAAGTAAGCTGACAACGTCTGACGACATTTCATTTAGTAGTAGATTAGTTAAGTCCCCAGCAATTAAGTAGGCGTCAAGTTCACAACGCCTGACGACATTTCATTTAGTAGTAGTAAATCACTATCTCCAGCTTAATCAATACCCCCAAGTTCACAACGCCTGACGACATTTCATTTAGTAGTAGCTAGGCAACCTTTGAATCCCAAGCTTTGATTAGTACGAGAAACCAAAAATCATGAATATTGAATGTAGTTTTTATATTACGCAAAATGCACTTTAAAATCAGTAAATTCTAGTTGCTACAACCCTAATATATTCAAGGTTTTAAGGTTTTGCAAGCACCTTTTTAGCAAAAGGAATAGCTCAAGACTTGGCTATTATTGGCTCATAGCTATTTATGGCGTTCAAATAAAATTTACCAACAAAGATCCTTGCATAAATTTCTGCTCGATTGCTCAAATTGCTTTCACCATCGTCCAAGCAGAATCAGGAAGAATGGTCAGAGATCGCTTTTCCCAAAAATAGCGTAGCCATTGAGTATTTTTTGAGCCTATATAGTCAATCCAGTAAGGTAAAGATAAATCACCATGATCATCTCGAATCAAATAATTCAGAGTTAAATCTGGCTCGATTTCAGTTACCAAGTCTACCGAATTTACTAAGTCTCGGCTTTCTCCCAAACACAATGCACCAAACCGATTGACTGATGAAGGATTGGCAAATGCTTCGGTAATGCGATCGCACAAACTAGGTTTGGCTGAATCTTCTCCTTGATCAACCCAAATCATTAACTCAATATCAGTGAGTATTTCTTGAAAATCTGGTCTGGAGTTTTCTTTATGGTCGAGCTTTTTCTTCTTGAATCTTCTCATGGTTCTGAGAGTGACTGATTTAGAAGGTTCGGACAAAAGTGCAATCGCAATCTTTACCCCGCAGTGTCTATATCTATCTGTTTCTCCCACCAGAGACAATAGCATCCCATATACAGTTGAAGGAGGAGGGACAGGATAAGTTTCGCGATATTCGCGACTGCGAGATGTCGGAAAAGAAGCGATGGGAACATCAACTCTGAGGATAATTGTCATTAATCTTCTTCTGTATTACCTGAATCAGACAAATCTTGATTAATTTTTGCTTTTAAAGCTTCTACAATTCCCTTAACCCCTGGACGTTTGTTTACCTCTTCATACTCACTACCTTGCAACAACTCCGTTATTTCACCTCCAATCCACATTTCAGCAGGATTAAGATCTCCACTTCTAATCTGCCTCGACAGCTTTGGGATCGATATGTTCCCCATCTCATCTTCGTCATAGCAGTAGAGGAAACGAGGCGAAAAATCCCTGGTCCAGCGTAAAACAATGCTTTCTGGAGCAAAATCAAACAGGAATCTGCCATGATTACCACCGACTCGACAGATGGAAACAATGGCATCAATTGACATACTCCTCTGGCTAAAGCCGAGAGGATTCTAAATTCAGGCAGAGATAGCAGTCTGAAACTGTCTGACATCTCCTAGCTTAAGGGTTGATGCCCCAACCCTACAGATATTAACGGAGGCGTTCCAATCTCTTGGAATCCTCTTGGTCTGGCAGTTCTGGCAGTCCCAGAATCTGTCTTTAAGTGTTAGGTCGTGGTTAACATGTCCACAATGGGAACATGTTTTGCTGCTTGGATAGAATCTATCGATGAAATGAACTGTCTTACCCTTGACATCTGCTACTGTTTGCAGAATTTCTAAGAAGGTAGCAAAAGCCAGATCAGATATTTTTCTCCCCCATAGCCTCTGCATTCCCTTGAGGTTCAAGTCTTCAAATATCAGCACATCATATTCATCAGTTAATCGATGAGACAGTTTCCAAAACCAATCATGCCTTTTGTGAGTTATTTCCTCATAGACACGATTGAGGTGGTCTTTTGCTCTGTACCAATTATTAGATCCTTTCTTTTTTCTTGATAGAAAACGACTAGCAGCTTTGAGCTTGCTTCTCAGTTGCTTGAAAAATAGAGGTGATTCGATAGTAGTGTCATCACTGCTAGTTAGAAAAGTCTTAAGCCCAAAATCCCAGCCTGCGATTTTACCCGTCATGTTTGGGATGGTTTCGTCTTGATGGTCGGTTACAACCAAGATGAATAATTCGCCTAAGTTATTTCTTTTAACAGTTAAGGTCTTAACTTTCCCTTCTATTTTTCTACTAAGAGAAAATTTAAATAGCTTGTTACCTATTCTGACTTTATTCTCAGAAATAAATTTATAGCCAGCTTGTTTAAGAGTGAAAGATTTATACTTTCTACGCTTTTTAAAGCCTGGTGGTCTAGTTCCTCTTTGATGCTGCTTAAAGAATAAGTGATACGCTTTTTCGATGCGTTGGACTATATCTTGAGCAGCTTGAGAACCTACCTGACGCCAATACCTTATACGTTTTCGGAGTTTGGCAATATGCTTCATGAGACGATACTGGTTTAAGTGTTTACCAAACATTTTGTAGTAGCGTTTATACAACGCAATACAATGATTATAAATAGACGCACTAGCGTTAATTGAATAGTGCAAATATTTATTTCGTTTGTGTTTATATAGCTTAAATTTATACGTCTTCATACGCATAATTGTAGCATAAAAGCCGTCTTAAAAGACGGGGCTTTAGACCCAAAATTATCGGTAAATCTAGAACTCTCAATTTATCTTGACAAGATTCTGGTGTAATGCCAAAGCCAAACTGATATCTAGTGCCGTGAAATTCTGTTCATAGATTGAAGTACGGTTTTTCTTGCCACTCTTGGAGCTGATGAGTTTGACCGAAAGTAATTACTTGATAGCGTTTTAGATCGTTCTGTTTGATTATTTGTAGGGTAGCCTGCTGGGTAAGTAAGCGAAACCCTGCATTGCTGTAGCCATATGCTAAAAATTGCAGATAATTCCAACTGCCAATTCTTTGTCTCTGGCGAGCGTATGATTCTAGATCGCTTATTTCTGGAATAACAAGGCAGTATTGTGTTTTAGTGTCGTTAAGATAAGATTTGGGCGCAATAAAATATAGGTAAGCGACAGGAGCATAGAGTAATGCGATCGCTCTTTCTATAGTTTCGGTAAACTGAGTTTCTTTCTTGTAAGCGTAATGTTTTATGGCAGCACCAGGATACAGCCAGCCTGTGATGCCAATTGCCTTTTGCTGTAAATTACCTCCTTGTCTAATATCAAATAGAAACAGAAGTCCAATCAGAGTATGAAATTCGATAATAAAAAGCTTGAATTTAACAGAAGCTTTTTTCCAGTTCAGTTTTTCCATCGGACATAGCTGTTCGGCATAATTTTGATGAGCGTATGATTCAGCTTTTTTGTAATCAATGGAAACTTCTAAGCCATCTATAGTTATATTTTCGGTAACGTTACCTGCGGATTTGAAGAATTGATTGTGTTGCAGGAAGATGTTTTTAATTCCGACATGAATAGCTAGTTGACTTTCTCTACTAGTAGCCTGCAAGCCTGTTAGAGAAATTAAACCGTTGCTACTAATTTGAAATGATTCGGAGAATAGCCAATCTAAAGCTTCATAGTCGTTTCCTTTCCAGTAGAGACTGATACTAGTATTAGTTAAAGTCCATTTGAGAGTACCTTGGCGAGATTTTTGAGTAGGATATCGTTTTGCTAAAGCTTTGAGAGTCAGATACAAACCAGCAACTCCTGCACGATGTAGCATGGTCATGGCAGGATCGCTTAAGCTTATCTCAATTTTTGGCTTAACTGCTTTAGCAATCATCTCTGTACTAGTTCAAACAAATACGCCACAACCCATTTTGCGCTTTCCTCCTAATCCTTTTGTCTGAAGGATAATTGAATCGGCTTCATTTAAGTTGTTTGCTTCAATGCCAAAGCCGACTAAGGTTTGCTTGACTCTTATGGTTTTAGGTTTTGTAAAGCCATCCTTTTTAGAGATTAGTTTTAAGTCAGCCTGGATATCTAATTGCTCTATTTGCCTTTGAGCAGCTTCGAGAAATCTATTTGGTTCTTCATATCCTCTAATTACTACGATATGCGATCTCAACTTCGATTTTGGTTGTAGAAAATTCATTTCAGGAATTCCCAACCTAATCTTATGTTTACCAATAGTTAAAGATTTACTACCAAAATAATGAATAAAAGATTATATTTTAGTTAGATATAAAATATATTTTGTAGTTATATATTTCCTATAATTCTTCATCTATTTCAAAATCAATAGCTCTTGAATACGCATTTAAATTTATCGCAGGAACTGTTCCAATAGCTTGTTGTAAATATCGTGTTAATTGAAGAAAAAATGATACTAATGAGTTTTCGGAGTTGCTAAAGTTAATTTTATTAATTTTTCTATTTGCATAATATTTTTGATATCTTTTTTCAAAATCCTTTGATTCCGTATCTTCTTTACCAATATAATCAACGTAAAAGCTAGCATAATCTGCAATACATCCTATATCAATACCTTTGAACCCTTTTTGTTTTTTTATGTGAGCTTCGATTGTATTATTATTGCTGTGTGTGTAAGAGTTCGTTGTAGTTAAAATACCACCTATGATCTTAGTTAATGGTCGTGCTGGTAATTTCTTGCCTGAATTTATCATATTTGTTGTTGTCCTTTTCAAGACCCTAACACTTTCAATTTTTTCGGCTGCATACTCAATGTAGGTTTTCCCATCTGCTGAACCTTTAATATCTGGTTTTACTTCAAAAACTGCATAGACTCCTTCTGCAGGAATATAATGAAAACCATTTTGTGAAAAAATAAAAGGAGTAAACCAATTATCATAGATTACAATGTCAATTTGATGACTTGTATTTCCTTTATGATCAATAAGAATAGCTTTATCTACACTGTATCTGTTTGGTAAATACTTCTGTAGCCATTCAATCCAAGCATTTTCTAGAGAATCTCCTTTTGACCCTGGATGTGTAATAAATTCTCTATTCGTATTCAATTGAGATAGCATTTGATTTTGCAAGCCATTAAATAACTGCTTTAAATCCACATTATTCATATCTATATAGCCTCTTATTATCATAAAGATAGATTGAAATATCCTGTATTGTATTTTTCCTTATACTTAATATTAATAGTATGGGATTTTCTATATTAACTGAATCATGATTTGAAATTTGTATCATGGCATTTAAGTCCGTTAGACTATACATCGAAGAATCATTGGGATGAGTATGCCATTCTCCTACATAATATTGTTTTTTATCGTAAAATACTTCTTCAAAAATTTCTTCTATTCCATCAATTTTTCTTTCAAAAAGACAGGGCATACTTTTATATTTATCTGGCAAAATATGATCTAAAACATAAAGTTGCTTGAAATCCTGAGAATAATGCCCGATTAAAAATCCTCCGCATTCATTTGGATAATGTTCAAGTGCACATTTTTCCAAAGATGCTAACAATTCTTCTGAAATTATTAATCCAACATTTTTATATTTATTTATTTTTTTCAATACTCGTTTATCCTTAACGTAAAAATATTTTGATTTTCAGTTTTAATGACAAAGTTAAACTTAGGTTTGTCATTTTTATAAATATTATTTATTTTTTTGATTGCTATCTGGACTAATAAATCAATGTCAGTATAAGAAGCTTTAAAGGTCGTATTCCAACATCCCGTAGGTTTATACATATCATCTAGATCATTATCTAATAGCTCGTTAAATTGAGTATTAACAAAATTATATATATTTGGATAAAATGCACAAACTAAATCTTTTGCATGGTTAGTAATTGATAGATTTATCAAATCACAATTCAGTTTCAACAAGTTTAATACATACATCAAATCATTATCCGTGGTGCAGTCAAATACAATATCATATTGATTTAAAATTGATGCAAAATCTTTTTTCCCTTTTGGAACTGAAGAAAAAGTTTTGATAATTTCTTCAAAGTATTCTTTCTTAAAGATATTAATATTTATAAATGGAGAGTCTTTTGATAAAATATCTTGTAATTCATAAACTTTTTCAGTTATGCCTTCACTGAAGAAATATTCGGATCGACAAACGTTCTCAGGTTCCTTGATATCATAGTCAGCTATATCAATAAGCTTACATCCACCTTTCACTAAGGTTTTTGCAATCATGCTCCCAATTGCACCAACTCCAATTATTAAAATCTTAGCATTAGTAATTGTTTTACTAAGAGTACCTCTACCAAAAAAATATTTATATGATGAATTACGAGATATTGCCCATTTAATATTTTGATCGTTCAGTTTTTTTATTGGAACTAAAAGATTGTTTTTACTAATATAATCTTCGTTTAAAGGGAATTGACCTATTTCTAATAAAACTATTTGCCAATGAGTTTCATCTTTAATAGTATTGTAGCCAATAAAAATTGGTACTATTTCATCTTGGATTTTTTCAAAATTATCTTTTTCAAAATCACAAAGTAAATCAAGAAAAGTACTGGGAATGTAATTTTCAAGCTCATTGAATTTTTTAAATGCAAATCTATTATATCTTGCAGGATGATCTTCAATAAAGATATAGAAACCATCAAACGATGAAGGTATATTTTTGTATAATTTGCTCCAATGACAGTCAACTATTTCTTCTTCAGATACGGAAAAGCCTTGAACCAAGTAATTGTCTATATTTTTCTCCTTAAAAATACCAGTATTCAATAAAGATATTTTGACTTTTCCAAAATCCCCCTTTTTAAATTCATGATCTACATCGGTAAAGAGATAAGAATAATATTGATCATTAATCAAATTTTCATTTACGATAATATGTTCATAATTTTCATCTACATTTTCATTTATATAATATTTTTCAATCCAACTTTTAAGTGAATTAAAATCAATTAATAATTTTTGTTTAATATCTGTGTTGTGTGAAGTATGGATACAAATCAAACCATCTTCCATTACATGATTATATTTAAGTAAATCTTTGTTGATAAACTTGATTGATTCGGAATGATAACTTTTTAATGGATATTGTGGATATATTATAATTTCAAAGACTAATGGGTTTTTCAAGTCTCTAAATGTAATTTCTATTTCCCCATATAAATATAGATTATCTTCTTCAAAAAAGATAACTTTTTTAACATATGGTATTTGATCAATCACCTCTTTGATTAAATCAATGTTTAGCATAATCATTATCCAAAACGTTGATTATCTGGAGGAATTGAAAAATTAACTTTTGTATCTTTAAGTCCATATGCTTTTAAATTGGATGAATTATTACTATTATCAAATTGACTATTTGTTGGAAAATAAATTTTTAGATTATCTTCATTGCTTTTGATACTATTGATAATAATATTCATTTTTTGAAATAAGAATTGTCTTTCCCAAGTTTCTAAGGTTTCAATTACATTATTATTACTATTTCCAGGATCTTTAAGCGTAAATTCTTCATCTGTAATATTATTTTTAATATATTGCATTACTAATTTTAGTTTTTCCCAAAGATTACCTTTGATATCTTCTTTATCAAAAGCTTTTATTGTTAATAATTCTAACAAAAATGATTTGTAACTTTCTTGATTGCTGTTTTTCCATATTTTTAATAATCTAATGACTTTCCTTTCGTTTTCTTTCGCTTTTATATGATCAATTTGAGCCTGAATATTTGTTTGGATATAAGTCTTTTTTTGAAGCGTGCCATACAGTAAATTAACGTACAAATTGATTTTTTTATCTTCAGAATACTGGTCTTGATTTAGCTCTCTTCCTGGAACTATATCTAAGCTTATGATATCTCCATCTTTATCGGGGAAAAATTCGATACCAATTGAGACTTTCTGTTTCCTGATATCAGCTTTATCATTGTAATTCTCATTTAAGAATTCAAAGACATCATCAAACATTTCCTGTAATGTTTCAAAAGCTGCTTTTTTAAAAGAGACTACTATATCAAGATCAAATTTACTATTTATTGCTGTATGCTTTGCAAATGAACCAGAATTTAAAGGATTATAAATATTGCTTTGATAATTATTTTTCAATTCTTCTTTTACTTCATCTCTCTTTTCTTTATATTTATCTATCAAGTTATCAATATGAGAAAATTTATTTGAATTCAATACATTTTGAAGATATTCTTCTTTGCTTATTTCCATAATACATCTCTACATCATCCACATTTTGATACAAGTTGCAAACTTTATTAGACTTCTCGCACAAATAATCTCATAAATTCCCAAAAATTCTTTAAACAGCAATTTGGATAATTATTGATAATTGCCGAAAGCTTTGAATTTAGTATTCATGTTAGAAATGCCATGAATTATTGTTGTTAATAACCCAGGAATTAAAACAGAATAACCTATGAATTTAGGGTGGTTTTGCTTTTATTTCCAAGACAGATGTTACTCCACAAAAAGCCAGAACCAAAACAACTATTCTACTCAACAGTAACGCTTTTTGCCAAATTCCTTGGCTGGTCTACATCCAAACCCTTAATCGCCGCAATGTGATAGGACAAAATCTGCAAAGGGACAACCGCCAAGACGGGGGAAATCAACTCATCCACTTCAGGTACGGTTAAAATATCGTCGAAGGTATGCCCAGCATCACCAGCATTCACTGCCGAGGTAACCCCAATCAGTCGCGCATCACGGGCTTTGGCTTCCTGGGCGTTGGAAATCACCTTATCGTAGACGCTACCAGGCATCGCCACCGCTACTACAGGCACTTTATTATCTAGCAGGGCGATGGGACCATGCTTCATTTCCCCTGCGGGATAGGCTTCGGCATGGATATAGGAAATTTCCTTGAGTTTTAACGCTCCTTCCAAAGCCACGGGAAAGTTAATTCCCCGTCCAATAAAGATAAAGTCTTCCGTCGACTGGGTGAAGTTGTGTGCTAATTCTTCGATCGCCTCAGCTTGAGTATCTAAAATAGTTTCAATCTGACTGGGAAGATGGCGTAAACCGTCGATAATTTCTGCAATGCGACTATTGGAGATGGTTTGGCGGCGATAGGCTAAATCTAGGGCTAAGAAATAAAATCCCATTACCTGTGCCGTAAAGGTTTTAGTAGCAGCAACGCCAATTTCGATTCCTGCATGGGTATCAATAATGCGATCGCAAATTTGGGCAATACTACTTTCAGCACGATTGGTAATCGCCAGCAATTTAGCCTGACATTTCGGCTCTAGGCTGGCTCTTCTGGCTCTTTCAGACTCCAAAGCGGCTATAGTATCAGCAGTTTCCCCCGACTGGGTAACCCCAATAGTTAAGGTATTGGGAATAATTGGCTTAGGAGAGTAGCGAAACTCAGAAGCATAATCAACGGTGGTAGGTATCGCCGCGATTTGTTCTAGGAGGTATTTACCAATCAGCGCTGCATGCCAACTAGTACCGCAGGCTAAAATCTGAACGTGGTCTAAGTTATCGATCAGGGAAGGAGATAAACCGAGATTAACAGGGCTATAGTCAGGATTTTCCTCTGCATGCCAGTTAGGATTAATGTAGGTATCCAAGCCAGTTCTCACCACCGCAGGCTGTTCATAGATTTCCTTAAGCATGTAATGGCGAAAACCTTGCTTTTCCACCTGGACGGGGTTCCAGTCCAGAGTGCGGGGAAAACGAGCCACCCGTTTCCCAGCAAAGGTATACATTTCAACTCCCAGGGGGGTAAGGCGCGCTATTTCTCCATTATTTAAATTAAGAATAGTACGAGTATAGGGCAGAATAGCAGTAATATCTGAGGCGCAGAAAAATTCCCCCTGACCAAATCCTAGGATCAAAGGTGCCTGTTGACGAGCTACGATTAATTCATAGGGATTATCTGCACTTACCACGGCGATCGCAAATGTTCCTTCCAATCTGGCGATCGCTTCCTGCACGGCTTCAAGTAAAGAGCGATTAGGTAAATATTGAGATATTAAGTGAGGAATTACCTCTGTATCGGTTTCTGAGCAAAATTCACATCCTTGGGTAATTAATTCGGCTTTAAGTTCCAAATAGTTCTCGATGATGCCGTTTTGCACCACTGCCAGAGTTTTAGCAGCATTTAAATGAGGATGGGCGTTGTGTTCTTCAGGTTTACCATGGGTTGCCCAACGAGTATGTCCAATGCCCAACTGAGCATTACTAACAGCATGTTCTAGCTTATCGCGAAGATTGAAGAGCTTGCCTTTCGCCTTAACGCAGTTAATCTGACCTTCCTCAACTGTTGCAACCCCTGCCGAGTCATAGCCACGATATTCTAATCGCTCCAAACCAGATATCAGGATTTTGGTGGCTGCTTGAGTCCCGATATAGCCCACAATTCCACACATAGCCGCTCTGCCCAAAAATAATTAAACGCCTTAAGTGTAGATCAAATTATTAAAATAATGGTCATTTCATTTATCATTTATCATTTATCATTTGTTTTTTTGGGGCTATAGTCCTTATTGAAATGTATCCCTTTAGGGACTCCAAAACTCCTTTCTCGCGCTCTGGAAGAGGCTTAAAACCACGCAGTAGATATTTAATATTCAATGTTTTGGTTAACTCAAAAATTATCTGATTCGGGCAAAGCTCCAGAACCATTTTTATTGAGAAATAGATTTCCCGCCGCATTATTTTGATAAACACAGTCAATTTTGGGTTTCCCTTCCAGAACACCAACAAAGCCAAAAGTATTCATACGCCGCTTACAGTCTCTTACCTGCTCAGAACTGACTAGATTTTGTTGTTCGATTACCGACCAGTTGGTACGGCGTAATACGCATCCAGGCTGCATTTGTGGTTGAGTTAAATAGACACTGAAGGGATTTAAGGTCAAGAAAACCCGCATATCCGTAACGATCGCACTAGCGCCATATTGCTGGCAAACTTCAGGATTAGGAGCCTTGCGATCAATCTGTAAACTGGAGTCTACTGTCGCCAAATTATCTGAGGCACTGGAGAGATTTAAGGATAAGCCAATGAAAATTCCCGCCACTAAGACACTGGCTAGGATGGCAATTTTTGCTACATCAAAAGGATTTTTCTTTTCAGGGGGACTAGAGCGATAATTGGAGCCGTAGCTGTCAGACCGCTCTCGACCTCCGCGATAGTTAACGTTACGATTTCTACGAGCCATTGATGATTACTGATTACTGATTACTGATTACTGATTACTGATTACTGATTACTGATTACTAACTTTCTATTTTAAGCAAGATAATCTGCTTTCAGCCGTAGGATAGTCACTTCAATGTGAGTACAGCACCCTAAGTCTTTACTGATACTAAGGTTGTCATCTTTTGCCAAGTGTTTAAAACTACCTAAAAATACAGTCTGGATGTGGGAAAAAGGAAAAAGTCTACCTTCGGTTAGATTCATTTTAAATATCTGTTACTGTCTGGATATTTTTTTACTCAGCTTTCTCACATTAGAACCAGAAACTTTTAAAGATTTACAAATTGATTCAAAGAGGCTACCTAATATGGTAGAAGTAACAAGAATCTCTCCCAAGAGTTTTAATGCAGAGAAAATAGAGAAAGATCTCCAAAAAGTTATTAGTAGCAGAGACATCCTAACGCCTGCAATGAAAGAAGTAGCTGAAAGACTCGGTTTTGATGTGCGAGTAATTTCAGAGCATTTCCCAGAGTTGTGCAAAGCAATATCTGATAAATATCGTCGCGATCGCAGACGGCTAAGAGCTATGAAAATAGAAGAATGTTGTCTGGAAGTAAGACAGGCTGTTTCTACTTTGATCCAGAAGGGAGAGTATCCTAGTGAGGCTCGTGTCTCACAATTAATTTCAGAACCTGGATATTTTAGGTATGAGAAGGTTAGAATGACTTTGAAAGAATAAAAATCGGCAATGAATTTTGAAAGCATAACTTTGCCGCTAGCTTTTTAAAGCATAACCTTGCCGCAGCGGCAAACTCAAACTTTAAATTACAAATCGCTTCAAACATTGACGAAATGTAGGATGGGCGATACTGGATTTGAACCAGTGGCATCCTGCTTGTAAGGCAGGCGCTCTACCGCTGAGCTAATCGCCCTTCTTCAATTACCTAAGTAAGAATAACATAAAACTCCAGTATTAGGTAATAAAAGTGAAAATAAGACCCTAACTATAGGTAGAAAGTATTTAAGTTTAGAGCATTTTTATGTAGCAACTTTAATTGCATTAAGCTTTCAAGGCTAATTTTCTCTCGAAAGTGGTGCGGAATTGGTGCGCTTACACCAAATGGCTAAAAGCCATGTATATCCACAACAAAGCGATCGCCAATAAGCAAGGAAGGCATAGTAAAATTAAAGACGAAAAAAAGTGTAAGCTTTTTATCAAAGAGAATAATGGGAAAACTCAAACAAAGATGGATGAGTTATGGGGGGAATATCTCTCAACAAAATATTAGTTATACTTGTCAAAAACTAAGGATAATAAGAAAAAAACTTACGGATATCAAGAAAGCAATGAAATAGAACGAGAAGCTTTTAAAGCAAAAATCTCTAAAATCGCTGTTCAGAGAAGAGTATATATAGATGAAGCAGGATTTGATAAGAGAGAGAGCTATCTCTATGGTTATAGTCCTAGAGAAGAAAGATGTTACGCCTTAAAATAAAGTCATCTACAGAACAAAATAATTCTTCTACATTAAACATAGGGCAGGTTTACTGAATTTGTAGTTATTTTCAGCTTACTACCTGTCCTTTTTCTTATCCCGAACTCACGTTAACTAATGATTATTAACCAGGATAATCGCATCAAAAAAAATTAGAGCCAAACAAGATGAAAGATCATCTATGAACCAATAAAGTGAATCGAAAACAACTTCCAGATTGAGGTGAACTATCAACCCAGATTTGACCATAATGAGCTGAGACTATTTGATGACAGGTGGCTAATCCCAGACCATAGCCTTCCTGAGATTGATCTCGCGGCAGACGAAAGCTGTTTTCAAAAATTCGCTCTTGTTTTTCAGGAGGGATTCCTGGTCCGTTATCACAAATGCTGACCTGAACCTTCTGGTTAGTTCGATGAAGTATAGATAGGTATATTTTACCTTTGGGGGGGGTATACTTAACGGCGTTATCTATCAAATTAGCGATTAGCTGACGTACCAGCTCTTCATCAGCATAGGCTTGTGGGATATCTTGAGGAATATCGGCAGCAAAATCCATTGACTTTTGCTTGAACCTAGCATCAAACTGATTCACTACTTCTCGGCATAAAACTCGTAAATCTAATGGTTTAGGTCTGACTACCAGGCGAGACTCTGAATTTTGAGAGTTTTGTAACAGCTCGCTGATCATGCTGTCCATAATTTTGAATTGATTTTTCGCCTTTTGAAACAGCTTTTGCTTAAGGTTTTGTAGCTTGGCTCTTTCCAAATCCTGGTTTTGTTCCGATAATTCAATAGTCTCTACTGCCATGGAAACCGCAGTTAAGGGAGTTCGTAAGTCATGAGCCAGCATCGCGAGAATTTTGTCTTTAAAGTTCAATTGTGCCGCCAGCTCATCTTTTTCTTGTTGCAGGCGAAATATTTCGTCAGCTAGCTGTATATCTTGAGCTCGATAGTATTCCTGATTCAGAGCAACAGCACTATCTTCATCCGTTATGCTCGAGGAATCAGGATCGCTGCTGGCAGTCTTCCATTGAGACCACCACTTCTCTAATTGCTTAATTAAATCGCTCCCTGCGAGAATCTGCCTTGGTGCTGGAGAGATTTTGACTAGAGCAGGAGTCGCAACTAGCTTTAAAAATTCTACGAGATGAGGCTGCTTCTCAATTTCAATTACCTCTAAACTGAAAGAGTGCTTAGAATGAAGAGTTTGCAAATAAGACTTGATCTCTTGAACCTGTTCATCGGATGAAGAGCGGCGGTCGACAAATAATAATAGATGAAGCAATAGTTTCTCCGTGTTACTACGGTTGTAGTCGGGGTATTGCTGATTAAATTGCAACACAGTAACTAATAAACCCAATAGTTAAGCGGAAAGTCAGCTTGAAAACCTTCAAATAAACTGCCTAATATAACTCTTGTGAAAAAACATCACTTGCTCCTGGTCTTCTGACCTCAGAAGCTATTAGCTTCCATAACATCATTAGACGTAACTTAAGAGCTTATAAACAGAGCAGTTTAGATTGATTTTAACCGCAACTTAAGCTTTCTCAGAATACACTATTAAGATATCATAAAATTTACCCAGGTTGTCTCAGGTGCCTAATTTGAATCAAAGTTTTGCGCGTTAGACGTGACGAAAACATTGCTCCCAAGCTGTTATCTGAATTTAAGCGATCGCCGATTACTCGGATGTCTACCTGGATCACGGATATCAGCCAAGCTAGCTATTGATCCGTATCGATAACTGAGCAAGCAGCATCCCTTGCTTGGTTAGACTTGCTCGTTGGTAACGTACTTAAAAACGTTATGAGAAATCTCGATTTAGATAAGGGATCATGATATTCAGCATTGCTAATGATCAGGATTTAGTTCAAGTGCTTTAATATTCAATCCCCTTCTGCCGTTCCTCAATGTTTAGAAATATTACATAATCATGGCTCTAGGTTATCTTGCCCTTGTCTTACACGCTCACCTCCCTTTTGTCCGACATCCCGAAAGCGATTTCGTTCTGGAAGAAGAATGGCTATTTGAAGCCATAACTGAAACCTACGTTCCTTTGCTGCAAATTTTTGAAAATCTGAAGCAGGATGGGGTTGATTTTAAAATGACCATGAGCATGACGCCGCCTTTGGTGTCTATGTTGCGCGATGAGCTACTCCAAGATCGTTATGATGAGCATTTAGCCCAATTGGAGGAGCTAATTGGTAAAGAGATTGAGCGACATCAGCATAATGGTCACATGCTTTATTTGGCTGAATATTATGCTAACTCCTTCAGCCAGATCAGGAAAACTTGGGAGTCTCATAATCGCGATCTAGTTGCTGCCTTTAAACAATTTCTGGATAGCGGTAATCTCGATATTATTACCTGTGGGGCAACTCACGGTTATCTTCCACTGATGAAGATGTATCCAGAAGCAGTTTGGTCGCAAATCAAGGTAGCCTGCGAACATTACGAAGAGAACTTTGGTCGTCCCCCCAAAGGAATCTGGTTGCCAGAATGTGCTTATTATGAAGGATTAGAAAGAATGCTGGCTGATGCTGGCTTGCGCTACTTCCTGACGGATGGACACGGAATTCTTTACGCTCGTCCTCGCCCCCGTCATGGCTCCTATGCTCCGATATTTACGGAAACTGGCGTAGCTGCATTTGGCAGAGATCATGAATCTTCCCAGCAGGTTTGGTCTTCTAAAGTAGGATATCCTGGTGCCGTGGAATATCGAGAGTTCTACAAGGATCTGGGCTGGGAAGCGGAGTATGAATACATTAAGCCCTACATAATGCCTAATGGTCAGCGCAAAAATACGGGGATTAAATATCATAAGATTACCAGTCGGGATGGTGGACTTTCGGAAAAAGGACTTTATGATCCTTACTGGGCAAGAGAGAAAGCTGCTGAACATGCTGGTAACTTTATGTACAATCGTGAGCGTCAGATCCAGCATCTCCACGACATGTTGCAGCGTCCGCCAATTATTGTTTCCCCCTACGATGCGGAATTATTTGGACATTGGTGGTACGAAGGTCCTCAGTTTATTGATTTTCTCTTCCGCAAGAGCTGGTATGACCAAAACACCTATGACATGACCCACCTGTCGGAATATCTTCAGCAGCAGCCAACTCAGCAGGTTTGTCGCCCTTCTCAGTCGAGTTGGGGTTATAAGGGATTCCATGAATATTGGTTAAATGATACCAACGCCTGGATCTACCCCCATCTACATAAAGCGGCGGAAAGAATGATCAAGCTAGCAAGCCGTGAACCTGCTGATGAGCTAGAATGGCGGGCACTCAACCAGGCTGCGCGCGAGTTACTTTTGGCTCAGTCTTCGGATTGGGCGTTTATTATGCGTACTGGTACTATGGTTCCTTATGCCATTCGACGGACGCGATCGCATTTGCTGCGCTTTAACAAGATTTATGAGGATCTGTTGATTGGCAAAGTTGATTCGGGGTGGCTAGAGAAGGTAGAAGCAATTGATAATATCTTTCCCAAGATTAACTATCGTACTTATAGAACTATGTAGTAGTGAGAATAATTTAGCTAAAACTTTTGCTCTATCTGCCAATGGCTAGCTATTTTTGTTCCACTGTAAGGCAGCTTAATAACTCCAATTTATTAGATGACGTAAATATAGTAATTCTCAGTTTGATGAGATACATCTCGGTTTTAAAGAAGCTAATAGCTATTAGCTATTAGTCATTAGCTTAAAACTCTAGCTATCATGCCTTTACCTAGATTTATATCTCATTAATATGAGAACCGCTATATTCTTCTGAAGCTCATTTTAAGTGTCAGGAGAATAATATTTTTAGCTTGCAATTTCCTAATTGAGTCGGTTAAAGGGAAAAGGAAGGTTGTAATGTGTAATTAATTTTATTTAGGCACTTAAATATATAAGAATTTAACGGGAGGATTATCCGATTGGACAAGACCAATATCTATCTTGTAGCCTTCTAATGACTTGTGCGCATATGTTATTTTTACATTTGCACCGTGTTTTTTATGATATTTTTTTAGATTCCTCAACTCTTAAGCCTATTATTATTGCTTATAGAGATTTTAGGTTAAACTCTACCAAGTACTTTTTTATACTTTGGTTAATAATGTGACCATATTAGAGGTTCGTTGGGAGTTAAACTAAAACAAGTAACCAAATATTGCGATAAATACTCACGGCATTATTTTTCTAGATCATTACATAAACTATTAACCTTGGAATTACTAGAGTTACGTATAAGTCTTGCTCTTTTTTGCTCTTCACTTATTGGATTAGGAGCAGGGCATTTAAAAGACATTTCAAATGGATCGTTGTAATCACTTATATTAGAAAATTTTAAGGTATTATCTCTTAAAGTTCCTTCCAAATACTTTAGCCTCCCATATTTAAAAATATCGCTGGCTTCAAATAATGGATGATAATATTCTACTCCATCTCTAATTTCTGACTTTGTTATTAGATTGCTTTTCATCTTTAATCAGAAATATATTTGATTTACTTCTAAACTGTATTCAGCAATAAGATATTATTGTTATTTCAGTCAGTTAATAATGTACTACAAACTCATGTGTATTACATTGCTGAATAGACCTCTTGCATAAATAATTTAATGAATAAGTCAAATCTATTTTTGACAAGCTATTTAGAGAATTTCAGATAATTGCTGAAACCGCTAAGATTCGTATTCGTGCAAGAGGTCTAATATATGTTAAGTTTGTAATGCATATGTGCTTTAAAATAAACCGATTCTACATTACATTTTGCTTTTGGGTTTTTCTGGTGTAGCAAAAGCAGCAATCAGCAACAGTAGAACTCCAATATTAATCGCCACATCAGCTAAGTTAAATACAGGAAAATTAATCAGCCGAAAGTCTAGAAAATCTACAACATAGCCAAATAGGAAACGATCAATTCCATTGCCGATCGCTCCTGCTAAGATAAATCCATAACCAAGCTGTTCTAACATTGATAGTCGTGGTGAAGCGCAAACAAAAATAATGAGAATCAGACTAACAATTAGAGAAATCCAGCGCAACACTTCAACCTGACCTTGAAAAAAGCTAAATGCAGCACCCGTATTGATAACATAAGTGAAATGAAATACATTCTTCCATAAGGGCAAAGTATCTCCCAGGTTAGGGAAATTTTTGACGATCAAAAACTTAGTTATTTGGTCGCAAATAACACCAACTATTGCTATTAGCCAAAAAATCTTTTTTTGTCGCCTCAATTTATGCTGCATAACCTTTAAATATAAATAAAACCAACTTAAGCTATAATTGTTAAGAAAATTTGAGTTAAGGACACAAAAGTCCACAAACCAATCTTATGTCTCTTCCTATTCGCAACATTGCAATTATTGCCCATGTCGATCATGGTAAAACGACCCTTGTAGATGCATTATTAAAACAGTCGGGTATTTTCCGCGAAGGGGAAGATGTGCCAGATTGTGTCATGGACTCTAACGACCTCGAAAGAGAGCGAGGAATTACGATCCTGTCTAAAAATACGGCGGTTAATTATAAAGATACCCTAATCAATATCGTTGATACACCAGGACACGCTGATTTTGGTGGAGAAGTAGAGCGGGTATTGGGTATGGTCGATGGCTGTATCTTAATCGTGGACGCTAATGAAGGACCAATGCCGCAGACTCGCTTTGTCTTGAAGAAGGCTTTGGAAAAGGGCTTGCGTCCAATTGTAGTAGTTAATAAGATTGATCGCCCCCGTGCTCATCCAGATGGATCGGTAGATAAGGTATTTGATCTGTTTGTAGAGCTGGGCGCAGATGATGACCAGTGTGACTTTACGACTCTTTACGCCTCTGGTTTGGAAGGATACGTTAAGGAGAATTTGGAAGATGAGGGGGTTGATATGCAGCCTCTATTTGAAGCGATTATTCATCATGTTCCACCACCAGCAGGGGAAGTTGAGAAGTCATTACAGCTACAGGTTACTACCTTAGATTATTCTGATTATCTGGGTCGCATCGTGATTGGTCGAGTTCACAATGGGGTAATTAAGGCTGGTCAGCAGGCGGCGCTGATTAAAGAAGACGGCAAGATTGTTAAAGCCAAGATCTCTAAGTTAATGGGTTTTCAGGGGCTAGCGCGAGTCGAGTTGAAAGATGCTAGTGCGGGGAATATTGTAGCGGTGGCTGGTTTTGCTGATGCGAATATCGGTGAAACTATTACCTGTCCTAACGAGCCTCAGGCTTTACCGCTGATTAAGGTTGATGAGCCCACTTTACAGATGACCTTTTCGGTTAATAATTCCCCCTTTGCTGGACAGGAGGGAGATTATGTTACCTCCAGACAAATTCGCGATCGCCTGATGCGAGAATTAGAAACTAATGTGGCGTTGCGAGTGGAGGATGGGGACTCTGCTGAGAAGTTTTTGGTGTCTGGACGGGGTGAACTCCACTTAGGAATTTTAATTGAAACTATGCGGCGGGAAGGATACGAGTTTCAGGTATCCCAACCCCAAGTGATCTATCGAGAGGTTAACGGTAAACCCTGTGAGCCTTATGAATATTTAGTTTTAGATGTTCCTGAATCTGCTGTGGGTAGCTGTATTGAGCGCTTGGGACAGCGCAAAGGGGAGATGAAGGATATGCAGGGTAACGGTAGCCGTACTCAGCTAGAGTTTGTTATTCCTGCACGGGGTCTAATCGGCTTTCGTGGCGACTTTGTGCGCATAACTCGCGGCGAAGGTATTATGAACCACAGTTTTCTAGAATATCGTGATTTCTCTGGGGAGCTGGAAACTCGCTATAACGGAGTTATTACTGCTTTTGAGGAGGGGGTAGCAACATTCTATGCACTGAAAAATGCCGAGGATCGAGGAGTCTTCTTTATTACTCCTGGTACTAAGGTTTATAAAGGTATGATTGTGGGAGAACACAACCGTCCCCAAGACATAGACTTAAACGTTTGTAAGGCGAAACAGCTAACTAACCATCGTGCAGCTAGTGGTGATGAGCTGGTTCAGCTACAGGCACCGACAGAAATGAGTTTGGAACGTGCTTTAGAATATATTGGTGCTGATGAATTAGTGGAAGTTACACCTGAATCGATTCGTTTACGCAAAGTTAAGGCGAAAAAGCTAGCGAAGAGATAAGGTTAGCCTACACAACATTTACTCAATATCTCATTAGGGCGATCGCATTAGTTCTGAAAATCAATTTTAGAATAAACAATGCGATCGCCTTTAGCTTGGTTACTAATTCGATGTTGAACGTGCTCCATTATTTCCATTATTATGGATATTATGGGAATTGTGATTTAAATTGTCTAGCTTTTCAGGAAGCTGATGGTTAATATCTGCTTCTGTTCCCTTAAGTTTCAGGCATAGCTCAAATAAAACTTCAGCCAAATCAGTACGGGAAACTTTATTATCCGATAACTCTGATAAATGAGCCTCCAATTTCTGGAACACCTTTTGTTTAAGCAGCTGCATATCTCGCTCTAGGGAAAATTGAGTCTGAATGATTTCTTCTTTTAAGTTTTTGTTACTGTTACTGAGGCTATTATGAAAAAAGTTAATATTTTCACTGTTGTGTTGGGATATGGTTTCTAGCTCTTGCTGAAGCTGTTGATCTTTTTCGTGCAGTGATGAATTAAGATACTTAATCTTTTTTTCCAGAGAATTAGCAACCGCATTAATATTTTGCAGCATTCGAGTTTCTAACTGAGCCAGCTTTTCATCGATTACTAGTTGAAATCGCTGATGATTAGCTTCAATTTGATTTAACTTTTGTTGATACTGTTCAAATTTCAAATTGTATTCGTCAATTTGCTCCCCAAATAGTAGCTCTTGAAGCTGGGTGATATTGCCCAATCTTTTTCTGATTTCCGCTTTGGTCATCTCAGTCATAATAATATGCTTTATCTAGCCATAGAGTTATCAATTTGTATTGCATTCCTGGAAGAACGGATACGCAGCTCAAGCCAACTATATATTACAGTAATTTGGGTTTACTCAACTGGCAAATATGGGAGATAAACTAGTAGCTAAATTAAGCGGCAAATAGTTTACTGAGATTCCGCCGCTATGGAATCGGGAGGAGAACTATAATCTTGGTTCCTTGGTTAACTTTGCTGTTAACCGTGATTGAACCTTGATACAAATCAACAGATTTCTTAACAATTGATAAACCCAAGCCAGTTCCAGGAGTTGAATTTACGTTGCTGGCGCGAAAGAAGGATTCAAAAAGGTGTTTCTGCGCTTCTGGGGGAATTCCAATCCCGCGATCGCATATCTCTATTCTCAGGGAGTCTGGTTCATCAGCCTGGATAATATTCAAATTTACTGTTGTTCCTAAAGCTGAATATTTTAGGGCATTACTAAGCAAATTATTGAGTATATTGCTTAAGGTTGTTCGATCTAGATTAAATAGACTACTATTACCTTGATAGTCAAATTCAATTTGCCGATCTTTATAGATTGCAGTCAAACTTTGGATAATATTTTGACAAAATTCTGGGAGATTTATGGACTCTAACTTAAGCTGTTGTTGCTCTAATTCGGCTTTATTTAATACTAGAATATCTTCCAGGAGAGAGTTCATCGTTAACGCCGCATTCTGAATTGATTGCAGGTAAAAATCACGATTTTCATCACCTCCATGAGAATCATTTTGTAAATTTTGCACACATAGTAAAATGCTGCTTAGAGGGTTGCGGAATTCATGGGAAGCCATGGAGATGAATCCTGACTTAAGCTCTTTTAATTCTTTTTCTCTCGCAAGGGCAATACGAATCTCGTCTTCTGCTTGCCTCCTGGCGGTCATATCTCTACCAATATAAACACAGTTAAAATAGTTTTTTACTTCGGTGGGGGCGATGAAACAGTCAAATTCTATTTGAATTCTTTGCTTTTGTTCATTAATAAAGTTGACTTCAATTTTTCTGACTTTATCTTGAGAAAATATTAAATAATTATATATGTCTTGGTGATTAAAACTAGGATCTTGAATTAGATTATCTATTGACTTATTGAGTAGTTTAAATTTTTCCTGTTTAAATATCTCGATACAAGATTTGTTGACTCGTTCAATTTTTCCTTGGGGGGAAGTAATCAGTAAAACGTCCTGCATAGACGCAATAATTTTATTGGTGCAATATTCAAATCTTTGTAATTTATTGAGATTAATTTCTGCTTCATTAATTCTTTGAACCGATAATTGTTGCGTCAGAGTTTGTTCTGTAACATCTGACAGCAGAATAATGAGATATTTATCCTGAGCTTTAATTAACAAATCAAAATATAAAGTTTGCTCTAGTTCCACAGAACGAGCAACTGTTGCGAGACCAAAATTTTGTTGTTGTCCTGATAAAATTGCCTGACAAGTTGATTCTAAACCTACAATTTCGGGGAAGCCAATTCTAAGATCTTCTCCAATAATCAGCTCCTGATCAGCATATTTTGCCGCATCCGCAGAAAAATGCACGACTACTAAAGTGCGATCGCAAATTATATATTCTTGTTCTTGATAATCAATAATAGGTGGTAAATCCACAATTTAAGCTTATTTTGATACTAATAGTTTAATTTTAAATAGCGCTTCAATAATTAATTCAGATATTTTTACTAATAAACCAAGAGCAATTACCTTTTCTGTTCATTGTTCAATGAAAAAAGCGATCGCCACTGTTTATTATCAGATAACGATCGCTTTTCTTAAAATATTTTTTGATACTCAATATTACCAATTACACGCCTGGGCATCATCTAAAAATCAAAAAGATAAATTAAAAATGTTTCAGCGTAGCCTAGTAGGCAAAGTAGTAAGTTTAACGGTAACGCTTCTTGCGACGAGCGATCGCCTTGCGCTTACGCTTCTCAATGGGAGTCTCGTAGTGACGACGGCGTTTTATATCGGCGAAGATACCTGCTTTGGATACTTGGCGTTTAAAGCGACGTAGTGCAGATTCTATGTTTTCGTTTTGTCCAACAACCACTTGGGTCATTAAAAATCATCCTCCTGACGTATTTAACTTATTTAGATTATAGTTACTAGATTTACTTTTATAACTATCAGCTTTTTGCTGATGAGCCTCTAATTATAACTTACCGTAACCTCACCCGAACTCAAGTTAATCTAAAAAATTTAATGCAAGAAATGACGAGTACCGCTGAGAACCATCACTAAACCAAGTTCGTTAGCCGCATCAATGGATTCTTGGTCGCGAATTGACCCTCCAGGCTGGATCACAGCGCTAATCCCTGCGGCGGCAGCACTGCGTACTGAGTCATCAAAGGGGAAGAAACCATCACTCGCCAAAACTCCTCCCTGAGCTTGTTCTCCCGCCTGTTCTAGGGCAATTTTCACTGCCCCAACGCGATTCATCTGTCCTGCACCGATACCTAGAGTAGTGCGATCGCGACTGACCAAAATAGCGTTAGATTTGACGTGCTTGACTAATTTTTGGGCAAACAGCATTTCCGCAATTTGTTCAGGAGTGGGCTGCTTCTCGGTAACAATCTGCCACTGCTCAGGGTTTTCCACCTGATCATCACTAGCCTGAACTAAAAAACCCCCTGCGATCGCCTTAATTGTTTCTTTTTGTCCCGTAATCAGATCGGGCAAGAGTAAAATCCTCAGTTTAGATTTTTTCTGGAGTATTTCTTGGGCGGACTCATCACACCCAGGAGCAACCACGCATTCCAAAAAGGTTTTAGTTAATGCCTGGGCGGTTGCAGAATCAATGGTTTGATTAAGTGCCACAATGCCCCCAAAGGCTGAGACATTATCGGCATTAAAGGCTTTTTCATATGCCTCTGCTAAAGTTTTGCCCACTGCGGCACCACAGGGGTTAGTGTGTTTTAAGACCGCCGCAGCGGGTTCACTGGGGTCAAATTCGGCAATAATTCTACGAGCTGCTTCCAAATCAACCAAATTGTTGTAGCTTAACTCTTTACCCTGTAACTTAGTAGCGGCTGACCATCCAGAAGCCACAGAACCAGTTTTATACCAGGCGGCGGGCTGATGGGGATTCTCGCCGTAGCGTAAAGCCTGTACCTTACTGCCAGATATCCCGTAATTATCGCCCAAACTATCTGACTGATTTAGATTAGCAAAATATGCGGCGATCGCACCGTCATAACTATTAGTATGGGCAAATGCTGCCCCCGCCATCTGTTGACGAAATTCAAGGGAAACTTCCCCCGCAGACTTTTGATACTCACTAAGATAATTATCGTACTGAGCAGGACTAGATAAAACCGTGACATACCGATAGTTTTTCGCCGCTGCACGAATCAGAGTTGGTCCTCCAATATCAATTTTTTCAATCGCTTCTGCAACCGTTACGTTTGGTCGAGCGATTGTTTGTTCAAAGGGGTAGAGATTCACCACCACCAAACTGAGAGGACGAATATCATTGGCTGCCAAATCTGCCTGATCCTCTGCCATATCCTGACGAGCCAAAATTCCCCCATGAATTCGAGGATGAAGAGTTTTGACTCTACCGCCCAAGATTTCGGGTGAACCAGTATAGTCACTAACCTTAGTGACGGTAATGCCAGCATCCTGTAACGTTTTAGCTGTACCGCCGCTGCTGATAATTTCAAATCCCCACTCCACTAACTGGCTAGCTAGCGCCACAATACCAGTTTTATCCGAAACGCTCAAAAGTGCTAGACGACTCATAAGTTGCTCTTACATTAGATAAACAGGGAATATTTACCCTAGGATATTTTAATCCTATTGGGTACTGATTAATCTAGAGCAAAAATATTAGATATCAAGCTGCATAAAAAAATAGTCAATCGTATCTAGTAACTTAGAGTCTACTCATGTAAAAAGCCCAATAATTCGACTCCGCTGAGAACTTAGGACTCAACTGTTGATGACTCGTCGTATAAGCAGGCTCGATTTCTACCTTCTGCCTTTGCCTGATATAGTGCCTTGTCAGCCAGGGCAATCAATAATTCAGGAGTAGATTCAGCACTGGGAATTAAGCTGTGGACTCCTAAGCTGATGGTGACGTAATCGTTGATCAATGATTTTTGATGAGCAACACGGAGTTTATTGATGCTAATGGCAATTTTCCGTGCTATTTTCAAAGCTTCCCCCCCTGCAACTTCAGGTAAAATAATGCCAAATTCTTCACCACCATAGCGAGCAACCAAGCCAGGAGTCGATTCCATCACGCATTCAATAGCCAACGCAACCTGCTGTAAACAATAATCGCCAATAGGATGACCATAGGTGTCATTGTATAGTTTGAAATAATCAATATCGCAAAGTATCAGAGACAGGATGCCTGACTCTTGTTGAAGCCTTTGCCACTCCTGGAGTAGGTAATTATCGAAACGACGACGATTTGCTACCTGAGTTAAACTATCGAGGACGCTAAGCTGTTCTAATTCTCTGTTAGCCAGACTTAATGCTGCCTGAGCCTTTTGGCGATCGCAGATTTCATTATGGAGCTGTGCCTCAACCAAGTCAGCATGTTCAGTGGTATTGTCTAAAATAATTTCTAGGTCGGCTTTTTCTAGCTTTAATTCGGCTAATTCTTGACGTAGGCGCTCTATTTGGAAGATTAGCTGCTCTTTCGCAATCTGCTCATCCATTAAAAAGCGATGCTCTTCTAATTCTACTGGGGGATGTTCAAGTAAATCTGAGGCAATTAAATCTTCAGTAATCTCTTTATCTAAAGGCTTAGAGAGATAGAACCCCTGTCCATATTCACATTTAAGAGCTTTTAACTGGGCGAGTTGATTTACGGTTTCAATGCCCTCGGCGATAGTATTCATGCCCAAATTATGCGCCAAAGTGACGATCGCCCGCACAATCCCCAGTTTCTCAATATTATTGCCAACGCTATTAACAAAAGAACGATCAATTTTGAGGGTATCAAAGGGAAACTGATGTAGATAGCTCAAGGAAGAGTATCCTGTACCGAAATCGTCCAAAGAAAACTCAATCCCGATAGATTTAAGCTCTTTTAAAACTGTTATGGTGTGCTGAGTATCTTCTACTAAAGAGCTTTCGGTAATTTCCAACTTCAAATTGTGGGGGTTTAGCTGGCTATCTCGCAAGATTTGTTGCACCTGGGCTACAAAATTAGGCATGCTCAATTGCTTACTGGAAATATTGACGCTTACTTTCCAATCTGCCAATCTGCCAAACTTAGTTTGCCATTGATACATTTGTTCACAGGCTTCTTGAAGTACCCAAAACCCAATGGGAATGATTAACCCCGTATCTTCCGCTAAGGGAATAAATTCTCCTGGAGAGATGGTGCCTTTTTCGGGATGACGCCAACGCACTAAAACCTCAAAACCCTTAATTTTATTATTCCTTAGGGAAACGATTGGTTGGTAGTGGAGGATAAATTCCTGACGCTTAATCGCCCTCCTCAAATCATTTTCTAGCTGGAGTAAGGTGAGAGCTTTCCCGCGCATTGATTGGTTAAAGATCTGGTAGGGCAGCTTATTCTGTCTTTTGGCGTCAGATACCGCCAACTCCACATCCCGCAGCAAATCTTCAGGCTGATAGTAATCCTTATTACCCACAGCAATACCGATACTTGCTTCGATAAAAACTTCATATCCCCCTAGATTAAATGGGATTCCCAACTGCCGATAAATTCGTTCTGCAACGTTAGTAGCATACTGTATCTGTTCGACGTTACCCAAGAGAATCGCAAACTCATCATTACCCATACGCGCGATCAAATCTTGCGATCGCAGACAGGTTTGTAGTCTATCGGAGATCGCAATTAAAAGGCGATCTCCTAAAATCCGTCCTAGGCTGCTATTGATCGCCTTAAAGCGATTAACATCGACAAAAAGAATTACAAACTGATAACCGACTCTTGACTGACAAAAATTAATTTCCTGTTCGATATTTTCTAGCAGAAAATTATAATTAGGTAATCCTGTCAGGCGATCGTAATTGATAGTTGTGGATAAACATTGTGAAGGTATAACTTTTAATTTACTAGTATAGGTTGGTCTAATTTTAGGTTCGCGAATGGCTAACAGCTTATGCTGATTTAAATCAGACCATAATCTTTCAGAAATATCTTGTTTCTTAATCCAGATTTCAAGCTGTTGTCGCCATTGATCAATGACAGCGATCTTAAATGGTATTTCCTCAAGCTTTAGCACCAGAGACTCCTCTGGGTAGCGTTTAATATGTTCTCTAATCCAGTCCCCAAGCAATGAAATATCAGAGCGATTATTGAATACTTGTTCTGCCGCATCATTGAGAAATAAGCAGTTCTTAGATTCATCAAAAATAATAGTCGTGCTGCAAATCTCTTCAATTGAGGACTCTAAACTCGTTTCTGTTAACTGAGTCAACTCTGCTTGCTGGAATTGAATTTCGTAAAACATTTGACCTAAAACTATTCAGCTAACCTATCTTGATTTTTAAATGCACCAATTAACTATAGTTATCGATTAACTGAGAGCATATCTTAAAAACATAGTTATAAAAATATACTTATAAGTTTAATATCTTAACCTACTAATAAGTTAAGGCATGAACCAGATTTAAACTGTGATTTAGATCAAAAGTTTGATGTCCCAGGCTCATAGCAGTCTGGGGTTTCACTAACGCTATTTTTAATTTAAGTCTAACATTTGAATCCCCAAAGTGTTTAATGCTATTCTTGCCAATGATTAATGATTTTAAGACTTAGGGCTACCAAGTTATTAAATTATTCTTACAGAAGAAACAACTAAAAACCCAGCTTTGGAATATTGCCGACTCGCTGCGGAGGAAGATGAACGCCGACGAGTTGCGGGATTATTGTCTGGGGTTCATTTTCTATAAATATCTATGGGAGAAGCTTTATCTTTATGCCAATGAGATTCTGGCGGAGGATGAGATTGATTTTCTTTAGATTGATGAGGATTCGGAAGAAGGCACAGAATATTTAGCAGCAATTCAAGAAGAATCTATTGCTCAACTAGGTTATTTCCTCAAGCCTTCGGAGTTGTTTGGTTCTTTGGCAAAACGAGCCTTGGGTAATAAGACAGATGAGTCAGAGATTAACGACAGCGAGCTAGAATCGACTTTCATTTTGGAAGATTTGACCCAGGTTTTAGCCAATATCGAAGCTAGTTCTCATTTTGAAAAGCCAAGAATCAGAATTATTTGCGTTCCCAGGACATTACCAAGATGATCTCTACCTATCGAGACAGGCTGGTAGAAGACAAATACAGCTATCGGGCTGAGTTGGCAGAAATAGCCGAAAATGATTTTAATTTAAATGAGCCAATCAAGAAAATCATCCTAATATTACTATTGAAGGCTGTAATTCTCTTTTTCAAGGGATTTCCAAAACAATAATTTTCTCTTTTTTAAGATCACTATCTAAATTGCCAAAGATTGATATAAAAAAGTTGCTAGAAAATGAATCAGTTCACGTACAATTTTCAACATCATTAAATATTTTAGCAAAAGATATAGATGATTCTGAGTTTTCAAATTGATTAAAAAAGCATACGAAAGGATATATTATCCCCATTCGAGGATATTATCCCGCCTTGACGGGACAAGTGCCCTTGTCCCCATTCGTCCCCCCATTCGTCCCGTCAGGGCGGGATAATAAGGGCAAGCCGTCAGGGCGGGATAATAAGGATAAATTGTACCGCTTCGCACGCCCCGAAGGTAGTCCTTTAGGCTAACGCGGGGTCGCACCGCAGTTCACTTTTGGATTGTTTAAATCCATATTCTATCCACACATTTGACCGTTAATTGAGGAGGGCGAGGTTTAACCATACTCTCTATCTATCTTTCAGACTCTTTTCTTCATTTTACCTCTGCCTAGACTGATGAAAGAGGGTTATGATCAATAAATATTGAATGATAAGAAAAAGGCAATAAACAGGCAGAAATAATAGTAAAATCGACCTAATTTATCACCCCTAAATATCTATCAATGTTTGTAGATTTAGACAACTATCATCTTATTTGTTCTGATTTTCCAAAATTTTGAATTTTGCCAGATGATTGAATAGACAGCAATTAGACTGAAACCTCTTCCTTAACTAATTTTTCCCAACCCAATTCCTTAAGGTTGTTATTGCGGCGGAGAGGACGTGTCGCCAACTCCAGAATATCCCTGGAATTGGTAAAGCCGTGGATTTGAGCAAAGGTAAATTCAACTGACCATTTGGTATTAATTCCTCTGGCTTCTAGAGGGTTGGCGTGCGCCATTCCCGTAATTACTAAATCTGGCTGTAGATCGTAAATTCTTTTTATCTGGTTGTAATTGTCGGGTTTTTCAATGATTCTCGGTACAGGGACACCCATTTCCCGACAGGTTTTTTCTAATAGATCCAGTTCTGCTTTTTGATAACGCTTATCCATGTAGGGAATACCAATTTCAGGACAGGTCATACCGCAGCGGATCAGGAATCTTGCTAAGGAAACTTCCAGGAGGTTATCCCCCATAAAGAAGACAGACTTTCCGCGAATTAGCTTGATATAATCTTCAAGATTCTCCCAAATTTTTGCTTCTCTCTCTTCCAGTCCTTGGGGTTGAATATTAAAGACCGAACAGATTTTTTCAATCCAGGCGCGAGTCCCATCAGGTCCAATAGGAAACGGTGCGCCAATTAGCTTGGTCTTACGGCGGCGCATCAGAGTAGTAGCGGTACGAGAGAGGAAAGGATTAACCCCCGCGACATAGTAACCCTGCTCAATTACTGGAAGTTCAGTATAGCGTTTGGAGGGTAGCCAGCCTGATACTTTAATCCCCTGTTTTTTTAACTCTAAAGTAAGATTAGTAACGACAGGATCGGGTAAAGAGCCGAATAAAACTAGGGGTGGATGGTCTTGATAGACAGATTCTGCTTGTTTGACCTGTTCTTTTTTCAGTCCAAAGTTGAGTAATTTGGTAATAGCGTTACGTTCTTCTTTCTCTTCTACCGCTACTGGTGCCTTCTGGGGACACTTATGCGCCATTGCTGCCAATACTGTATCTTCTCCTTGAGTAAAGGCATAGTCTAGCCCGTTGGCGCGAGCGGTAACGATGGGAATGCCGATCTCCGCCTCTAGCTTAGGTGCTAAACCTTCCAAGTCCATCTTGATGATCTCGGTAGTGCAGGTACCAATCCAAACTATAACCGAAGGATTGCGATCGCGCTTTATTTGTAAGCACAGTCTTTTTAATTCTTCGTAGTCATTAAGCTTGGCTGAAATATCTCCTTCTTCTAACTCCGCCATGGCATAGCGGGGTTCTGCAAAAATCATCACTCCCATAGCATTTTGCAGAAAATAGCCACAGGTTTTAGTGCCGATTACTAAAAAGAAACTATCTTCAATCTTTTGATATAGCCAGGCAACACAGCTAATGGGACAAAAAGTATGATAATTTCCTGTTTCACAGTCAAAATTTAATGCTGAAGGTGCTTGTTGTTGTGCAACAGTCATAGGTTTATTTTCCTCTCTCCTGAAATTATTGTTTCTTGCTTTCTGTTGACTGAACTAAACCATCATCATGTCTAATTCTTCTTCTCGATCAGTAGGAGGATTGAGATAGTAATCAGATAGTAAGGAGAATAAGTCTCTATCTTGAGCTTCATTAGGTACTACACCCTCTGGTTGAGCTAAAATCTGATCGGCAATGTTAAGGTAGTAGTCACAAACAAAGGCTAAGGAAGGATCGCTTTCAGCCATTTCAAACAGAGTCTTACCTTTGACCCGAGAAACCCTGATATCTTCAATTAGGGGCAGAATCTCTAAGACAGGCATGGGAACATGTTCAATATATTTATCAATCAAATCCCGTTTGGAGGTACGATTCCCAATTAAACCAGCCAGGCGTAAGGAGTGGGTGCGGGCTTTTTCTCTTACGGAAGCGGCAATACGATTTGCCGCAAATAGGGCATCAAACCCATTATCAGTGACAATCATGCAGTAGTCAGCATAGTTGAGGGGAGCAGCAAAACCACCGCAGACTACGTCTCCCAAGACATCAAACAGAATTACATCATATTCGTCAAAGGCGTTCAATTCTTTAAGCAGCTTGACGGTTTCACCAACGACATAGCCACCACAGCCAGCTCCCGCAGGAGGTCCCCCCGCTTCAACACAGCTTACGCCGCCATAGCCTTCATAAATCACGTCTTCAGGCCAAATGTCTTCATAGTGAAAGTCTTTTTCTTGGAGGGTGTCAATAATTGTGGGAATCAGAAATCCTGTAAGGGTAAAGGTGCTGTCATGCTTGGGGTCACAGCCGATTTGTAATACTTTTTTACCTCTTTTGGCTAAAGCGGCGGAAATGTTGCAGCTAGTTGTGGATTTTCCGATGCCACCTTTGCCGTAGACTGCTAATCTAATCTGTCCCACGTTACTTTCCTCTCCTATGTTCTGCGTTCTGCTATTAGAGATGACGGCGCTTCGCTGTGTTCAGTAGTTTTATTCAACGTCTCTCAATCTGCATTATGAGTCATATCTAGAGGAAAACAAAGCTAGTCTTTTTCCACAAGACAATTTTTAAAGCATTATTTAGAATATTTAGAGTTTTTTAGCCTCTTAAATACTCAATCAAAGCTTTAAAATCTAATTTTTGATAATTAGTAAGCTTTTAGAGCTAATTTAATAGTAATCAAGAACAAAACACAAAAAAATCGCACAACATACTTAATCAGAGGGAGTTTTTTTAGGGGTAAACGTTATGTATTTTTAAGGAGAGAATCCCTATCAGCTAGGTTTAGCGGGCAATCCAAAGCCCAATCCCACAAGCAAAATCCAGTAACAGCGGCGATCGCCATAGTTCCGCTAATTCTTACAGAGATCCGTAAATCAAATATTTCAGGGACAGAATTTTTTTTTGGTAAAGAAGAGTAAATTTTTTGTCCCTTGACCAAAAATTATTTACATTGCTTAATATTTATCCTCTGAGCAGCACAATTAAATTTGAATCAAAAAGCTTGAATCCATTCTTTAATTTGGTATTCAGTCCAGATGCCATTGAGCCAGTATGGGTCGGATTCTACTAGCTGACGCACTTGCTCTTGGTTAGCGGCATCATAAATACCAAAAACCAAGGTATTGTCCTTAGTGGGTCCAAGGGTGACTAAAACTCCGCTGGCTTTTTGACTCTCTAAACCTGCCAAATGTGCTTGTCGAAAGGGAGTTCGCTTTTCAAGGGCATTTTCACAATAACTACCCCACATGATGTATTTAGGCATAATTTTCGCGATTGAGCTAATTTACTTTTCTAAAACAGTTGTTAGTTATTAGCAATTTATTTTAACTGGCTGTGTTATTCAATGATTGATAATTTGCTCAATAAAATGTTTAATATGAATTAGCGGTGAGACCCCGCGTTAGCCTAAAGGACTACCTACGGGGTCTCACCGCAACTCACTTTTGGATTGTTTAAATCCATATTCTATCCACACATTTGACCGTTAATTGAGGAGGGCGAGGTTTAACCATACTCTCTATCTATCTTTCAGACTCTTTTCTTCATTTTACCTCTGCCTAGACTGATGAAAGAGGGTTATATGTTTGGGATGCTGAAGAATCTATAGTTCCACTTGGGATTAGCCGATATTAATAGAGCTATTGAGCTTAGTTCGGCAAATTTGATGATGTATGAAGTAAGAGGTGTATCTCATAAAAATCAAAACTCAGATTTAGCCTTAGCAGATTTTAGTAAAGCAATCGAGTTAGATCTCAAAAACATAAGTGCTTACGAGGAACGAAGTTTTCTTTATATCCAGTAGGGAAAAGTTGAGTTAGCATTAGACGATATTAATAAAGCTATTGAATTAGGCTCAACAAATTCAAAAATATATCAAATAAGAGGAAATATCTATATCGATCAAGAAAAATTAGATTTAGCTTTATTTGATTATAATATCGCTATTTCACTAGATAAAAATATTGAAGAAGCTCAAAATCTAATGTTGTCGTCAATAGATGAAGATCGTTATACAGTTCTAAGAAATTTGGATGCAATTGAAAATAAAATTGACCGTTTAATAGGAAATGAATAAAGAGAGAATTGTTATTCTTCAACTATTTGACAAACCCTTTCATCTTACTCAATCATCTCTAGCTCGTAAAGTCAATCGAGAGTGAATCAATCGTCGAGTCGGGCACAACTTACATCTTACGACTACAAGATTTTTCTGAGGATATTTTACGGTTTTCAAATCAAGTCGAGCTTCCTTTTACCCATAATCAAGCCGAGCAGGATTTGCTTATGATGAAATGCAAGCAGAAAACAAGATAACATGACAACGCAATTCAGAAAGCAACAGAGTTTGAATCGATACAGCTTTCTATGTTTTCGTTTCGCCAATCCCCTCTAGTTAACTATGTAGATTAGACAGTTAAGTATTTCATCTAAGAAATAAGGGAAGTAACAAAGTGAAGCAGTCTAATAAATCAGCCTAGTTCACTTTGTTATCCCAACTTAAAGTTACTTGGCTTATTTATAGACTATCAACTTAATATGAAGGAAGTGTATTGTATACTGCCAACAATGATGAAATTTAGATGAACTTTCAGTTATCTAATGCTCGCTTGCCTGTAATTATCAAAATGGAAGCACCATGTCTGTGATTCTGCTGCCTACTCACCAAGAAAACTTTCGCCTGGGTTATGAGCTAGGTCAAAACTTGACTCCTGGCTCTGTATTATTGCTGACTGGTAACCTAGGAATGGGAAAAACCACCTTAGTTCAGGGTATCGCTCAAGGTTTGGAGATCTTTGAAACAGTAGTTAGTCCCACCTTTACTTTAATTAATGAATATTTGGATGGTCGTCTGCCTTTATATCATCTGGATTTATACCGTTTAGAACCCAACCAGGTAGCAGGCATCTATCCAGAAGTATATTGGGAAGGGTTGGAGGTGATTCCAGGAATAACGGCGATCGAATGGTCAGAAAGATTACTGTTTAAGCCGTCAAATTATCTAGAAATTGAATTAACTAACTCACCTACTGGTGGTCGTTTGGCTTCTGTACAAGTCCAGGGCAAAAATTTTTATAACCTTGAGTTCATCGAGAGCTTTTCTAAAGCTTTGCCAAAGAATTACAGTGGAAACTAGAGCGCAATTTTTAGAGCATAATAATAGTGAAAATTAGAGCTTTTGGCGTTTAAGAGAGCAATTCTCCCTAAGTTCCGAAACACTCTACTTTTGTATATCTCTAATGCTTTTCTAATGCCGCTGTATTTTCGGCAAAAGCCTTAGCATCTCATGAAAACATAGCTTCAATCAATGCCCATCTGATTACCACGCTTATACTGCATGTAAGCTGCAAAAAATAATCCCGATAGGGTAATGAAAATTAACCCAAGCACAATCCCTAAAAGTAAAGGCTCTATCATAAAATCGTTTCTCCTCAAAATAAATTCAATTATTTATCTAAAATATACCCTACGTTATTTCGTCTTTAATTTTTTTATTTTTAAGGACTGTAAGCAATTGTTAATTTGGATTAAGTTGCGTCTAGTCTAACCAGCAAATAATAAGTTATCTTATAAGTCATGATAGATATTAAAAACCCTTCATAAACTTTTTTAACATCAACTGTGGATAATCAGTTAGTCCAGTCTCGCACCTGGCAAAGTCGCCTCATTCTGAGCATTATGGCAGTGATGCTGGCGATCGCCTGCGGGTTTCTGGGTATCTACTGGCAACAAGTTTCAGATCCTTATGAGCAGGAAGTTCTAGCTCTTCAAGGAGATCCACAAAACGGATTAGCAATCTTTCATATCAACTGTGCTGGATGTCATAACCTCCAAGGGGAGATTAATGTTGGACCCAGATTAGAAAAAGTTGCCCAGCGCAAATCTCACCGAGAGATTATTACCCAGGTAGTTAGCGGTAGAACTCCCCCAATGCCTAAATTTCAGCCCAGCGAGCAAGAGATGGCAGACTTATTGAGTTATTTAAGTCAGCTGTAGCAATCTGTGGTGTTAGCTCTAAAACCTTTCCACACTACCCAGGAACACTGGTTCAACTCGGATAGCCAAGACGCTATCGGGGCGCAACACCATGTATTCTCCCTGGATATTTTTAATCGGAACATTAACAAAATCTGTGGAATCAGATTTGGGCATAAGTTCGGTGCTATACCATTTCTGAAATTCTTGCACGGTTTGAAACCTAACCTCTTCTCGATGACCACCAGCAATTAAGATATGGACTGCGTATTCGTCGGCTTTTCTTGGCATGATAACTAGTTACAATTCTCATTTTTATCATTCCCAGAAGCAAGTCAAGAAAGATCATCAAGATAGATGATGGATTGATCACGATTCCCCAACAGGAGATAATGCCAAATAGGTATAAAAACTAACTATAATAAATTCTCTCTGGGAGGAGCAATGACCATCAAACGAGCAATCTTGACTTTACTAAGCATCTTGGCGATCGCTCAAGTTAGCTTTTCTTTAAAGGATAGTTTGGCTCAACCCCAAATTCAGAGCCGCCTAGAGCTATATCAGACTAATTTAGTACTGCACGTAGCCGAACTAACATCTCTACCCAGTGATGATTTTCAATTTGCTCAAGCCGTTAGCTCTCTGGTGGGGGAAAACCCCTATGCTGCTGCTAGTCAAAAGTATCTCCAAGTCCGTCAGGAGTCAGTTACTAGCCGCAACAACTTTAGCTCGCAATTAGAGCAGCTAGATAACTCTGAGGCGGAAATAACGGACACGGTAAATGCGGCTCAAAAACAACAGCTACAACAGCAAATTTTTGAGCTAGAAAAATTTATCAATGAGGTTGATCTGAAACAAGGAATTTTAACCGCCGTACAAAGTAAACCCCAGGAAGCGTTATCTCTCTGGTCAGAAGAAATTAAGCGCATTAATAATCCTCAAGATCCTTATGTGCAGACGGCAAAGGTGCTGATGCAATTATGGCAGGGAGAATCTCAGGAATTAAATTTCAGCTTAGAAACAATTAATCGCAACTTAGATAGCTGGTTTCGTTATCAGACTTTAGCTAAATTGAATCAACTGCTCCTTCGGCAAGAAAATCTAGCCGTACTGCAACAGCAAGAGTTACAGATTGCCAGAAACTCGTTAATTAAATTAGCCGTGATTAGCGGTATTCCCTTGATTGGGGGGATTGGAGGCGCAATCTTATTAATCTTGTTGATTGTTCAAAGACTAATCAAGCCAGAAACAGCAATTATCAATCTTCAACGCAGCAACTCTTGGTCAACCCCTTGGGACTGGGAAATTATCTGGCAGGTTTTAATTGTCGGCTTTTTCTTCATCGGTCAGTTTGTTCTGCCTCTACTGGTAGGAGCGTTGGGGATTAATCCAGCTAATTCATCGCTGAGAGTTAAAGCACTATACGTTTTGGGTAGTTACCTCCTGATGTCTGCTGGCGGTCTTACCGTACTTTATCTATCTCTTAAATCATTTCGACCTCTGCCAACCAATTGGTTTAAATTTAAGCTCAACTCCAACTGGATTGTTTGGGGATTTGGCGGCTATTTAGTGGCTATTCCTCTAGTATTACTAGTCTCTTTAATCAATCAACAGATTTGGCAGGGACAAGGAGGCAGCAACCCCCTGCTTTTGCTGGCGTTGCAAGCCCAGGATAAGGTTGCTTTAACAATATTTTTTATTACAGCTTCCATTGCTGCCCCAATCTTTGAAGAAATTATGTTTCGTGGTTTTTTGCTACCTTCTCTAACCAAGTATGTCTCAGTTAACGGAGCAATTATCATTAGTGGATTGATTTTTGCAGTTGCCCATCTCAGTTTATCGGAAGTCCTCCCCCTAGCTACTTTAGGAGTAGTACTAGGGTTTGTTTACGCTCGCTCCAGGAATCTGCTGGCTCCAATGCTGTTACATGGTCTTTGGAATAGTGGGACCTTGTTAAGCCTCTTTATTTTGGGTAGCGGTGCTTAGTTCAGAGAATTCTCAACTGTATTCCCTAACCAAAATTTATGATTTAGGATAAAAAACGATAGTAAATGATCCATAGTTGGTGTAATTCATTTAACATTATCTAATGGTGGAAAAAACAGCTCGACCTTTGAGCCTAAATTAATCTCTAGAGTCACAGCAACTCGAACCATGGATTTTTAATCATGAGAAGTGTCTTAACTTTAATCACTGTCTGTTCGCTATTACCCTTAGCGACAGCGCAGTCATTAGCAATTCCTAACCAAGATGGAGTTTTAATTGATTCCGAGATAATCCTAGCTCACAATAAGCCATCCCAGAAGAAGCAAAAATCCCTGGATTTTTCGGGGACGGGACGACCTGGACAGCAAACCGCAGGAGAAAGCCGCGGTAACTGTAACAGCGATTCTGCTTTTGAAGCTTTGCTACCTGTTTCTAAGTCAGGAAAGACAGTATCAGGACAGCCCAGTTTTTGGGTTTATTTTCCCAAAGCTCTGCCACAGCAGAGTCAAGTTGAATTTGTGATTCAAAATAAAGCTAGAGAAGATATTTGGCGATCGCGCGGTCAATTGGACGCTTCAGCAGGATATAAAAAGTTTGCCATGCCAGAAACTGCCCCTCCTCTAGAAATAGATCAATGGTATCGTTGGTATGTCAAGGTCTACTGCGACTCGCAAAATGCTTCTGCTCAGTATGTTCAAGGTTGGGTCAGCCGCATTCCAATTAGTTCTCAGCTACATGTTGAACTACTGGATTATTCTCGTGATAGTCACCTAATCTACGGAAACCATAGTATCTGGTACGATGCGATCAATCATCTTTTGAGTAATTATCATAATGATGTCCCCAACTTAAATCTAGAGCAAGACTGGCAAAATCTAATTGGAGCCAAAGGAGTTGATTTAGACCAGTTGCCCAGCATCGGAGGCATTTATGAAGCTGTTAAGCCGATGCAGCCTAATAGTGCATATTAAAATATCAGGCTCAATTATAGGGGAAATAATTAATAATCTAGCAGAATCCTGACCCATTCGGGGGGTTGAGAAATTGGATTATCCAAGCGATCCAATAGCATCAATGCCACTAGGTGCACAGCGAAAAGATAAACTAGGTTATTGACGATAATTAAACCCAACGCTAAGGCTTGAATCAAAATAAAATCTGGCTGTGCCAAAATACCTAGCTGAAGGAAAAGCCAATTGGCTACTTGAGTAATCTGAGTAATTACATATATCCAGAGATTTTCTCCAACTAAAATCGAGGTTAACCAGAACCGAAAAAATAGACCTAAAGAGCCAATGGCAGCACCCAAAGTAATAGAGATTAGCCAATTCACCTTCCGTTGCCAACAAGCACCTAATAAAACTCCCATAAATCCGTAAGGCATCAAAAAAATTATGCTGCGAGTCGGTCCCATCAAAACCAATAACAGCAATCCTGAAACTATAGCTGTCATCCACGAAGCTCGACGACCTCTTCTTAAATAAATTAGAGCGATGGGAATTGGAAAAAAAATTTTTAAAACTGGACCTAAAGGAAAGTAATAATTAATTAACCAGACCAAACTAGCCGCACTTGCTAAAAAGGCTGTCTCTACCATAACTACTGTATTGGTGTAAACTTGAGGCTGTTTACCAGTTGAGCTAGGTATGGAAGCAGAGTTGGACTGAGTAACCTCAAAATCACCCTGATCGACCCAATTAATATCATCTAGACCTCTTTGATTTGGGGATTCAGATGATAAGTATTGACGATCTTCTTGGGACATAAGGATTATCTGATGGTAACTAGCGATGATTATCGGCTAAATTAGGGGGTTAAGTCAACAAATAGTTGACTCTAACGCAGGTAAATCAGGAATTCGCATCGAATCAGCATCTCTTTGAATTAATCCCTTCTTTTCGAGTTTAGTTAAAACTCTGGTAACTGTTTCCCGTGCCAATCCACTCAAACTACTGATTTCACGGTGGGGTAGGTTGGGGATTTCTGTGCCTTGTTCACCTTCAGTTCCCTGTCCTTCAACTAAAAACAAGATCGCATCAGCAACCCTTGAGATACTGCTTGCTTCCCTTAACTGAAGTCTGCGGTTTACCTGACGCAATCTTTTAGCCATTAGTTTCACTAAGCGAACTCCTGCTACAGGCTCGGTAGTAATCAGATTAACGAAATCCTCTGCTGGTATTCTACCAATTAACGTTTTTGTTAGGGCAATAGCATCGGTAGAGCGGGGCATTTTATCCATTGCCGCCATTTCACCAAAAATTTCCCCTTTGCCTAAAATATTGAGGGTAACTTCTTTTCCGTCAAGGTTATAGGTACGAATTTTCACCCAGCCGTCGAGAATGAAATATACTGAGCCGCCCCAATCGTTTTCTAGTAATAAAATTTGATTTGCTGGATGAGAAATAGTGACAAAATGAGCAGCTATTTTATGAATACTGTCTTCTGGTAGATCAGACATAAAGGGCACTAATTGGCTTAGATCCTCTTGAGTTAGATTTGACTCTAGATAACGAGATTGGTCTTCCATAGAGAAGTTGAGCAAAATTTACAATTAACACCTCCGTTGTATCATTAAAAATCTCAAACTGACATGGGTAATTACTTCCTACTGGGGCGATATCCGCTAATTTACCTGGTTTTTAAGTCAAGGTAGCAGAGGCTGAAAAGAGGCAAACTTGAAAATTTAATAGCTATTGATTAAAGATTTAGTAAATCTGGTGCAAGATCACAACATTCAGAGACTGAAGCAAATAATATTGCATAAGAATCACAGGCGAACCGTATAAATTATAAAATCTAGCTTTTAAATTCTTCTGTTATGACTTCACCTGCTAACCTTCATCGTGGAAATATTAGAATTAAGCCTTTGAGTTCTGAACAGAGAGTTCACCCCTCAGTATTTAGTAAAGCCAAACGAGTTCTGGACATATGCGGAGCAATTATCGGTTTGGCACTTACAGGTCTAATTGCGATTCCAGTAGCGATCGCTATGCAGTTTGATGACCCTGGTACTATTTTTTACAGTCAAATTCGCTGTGGTTTAAAAGGGCAGCCTTTCCGTATCTGGAAGTTTCGCTCCATGATTGCCAATGCGGATCAAAAGCAGCATTTAGTGAAAAACCAGGCTTCAGGACATATTTTCAAGAATGATAATGACCCGCGAATTACCAAAATAGGTCGTTTTTTGCGTCGTACCAGTCTCGATGAGTTTCCTCAATTCTGGAATGTCCTTAAGGGTGATATGAGTTTGGTGGGGACTCGTCCTCCTACTGCTGCCGAGGTTGCTCTGTATGAAGAACACCACTTTGAGCGCCTAAAGGTTAAGCCAGGGATTACGGGAGAATGGCAGGTAAAAGGTCGTTCAGAGGTTTTGGATTTTGAGGATATTGTCCGCATGGATCTTGATTACCAACAGCAGTGGTCTTTCTGGTACGATTTTCAGCTGATTCTGCGTACGGTAATGGTGGTGCTGGCTCGTAAGGGAGCTTATTAGTGTTAAGCTCAAAACACTTGTGATTTGAATATTTAAGGTTTAGCGAGTAAGCCTGAGCTACTATTATGAATCTTCCCACCTGGGTTACTTTATCTCGTCTTCTTGGTCTGCCCTTCATTTTGTATTTACTCCACAACCCCACAGCCGAGCATCGCTGGTTCTGTGTGGGGATTTTTGTGCTAGCAGCAGGAACTGACTGGGTTGATGGTTATCTGGCGCGTAGACTAAATCAGGTTACGGAATTGGGTAAATTCCTTGACCCCTTAGTAGATAAGTTATTGGTTTTAGGTACTTGTCTGGCTTTAGTTGAGCTGCAAATTATTCCTGCTTGGGGGGTTTTTTTAATTTTAGCCAGAGAATTGGCGATCGCAGGTTGGAGAGTCAATCCGAAGTTAACAGGCAGCACCAGTATTTCAGGGGCTAATATTTGGGGCAAAGCTAAAACCGTAATGCAGATTGTAGCAATTGCGGTACTGATTGCCCCATTATCTAGTCAGTGGGTAAATCTGAGCCTAGTTTTATTCTGGCTAGCGGTGATTCTTAGTCTCCTCTCTGGGGTGATTTATATCTTGCCTAATATTTCTTCATCTAGAGAAAAGTCGATATCTGAGCGGTCTCTTCCAGAGGATAAGTAGTCATTTTCCCAAGAGTCTCGTAAGCCAGATACTAGATCAAATTGGGGCTTCCATTCTAGATCCTTCTGTCCTTGGTGAATATCGGCAAAGAAGTGTTGTTGCCGCAGGGGGAAAGCTTTACGTTTGCCAAAATCAAACTTACTGGGGTCATAATGCACCAGCTTAATAGTTTCAGGAGACTTACCCGCCGCCTCGGCACAAGCGTAGGCTAACCCATCAAAGGTGACATAGCGATCGCCTGATATGTTGTATATTTTACCCACCGCCTGAGAATTACCGAGAATTTTTGCCATGGCGGTAACTAAATCCTGGATATGACCTAGCTGAGTAATATACTTGCCGTTGCCAGGAATCGGTAGAGGACGCTCCCGCGCCAGGCGATCAAAAAACCAGGCTTCTAAATCATTATAATTTTGGGGACCATAAATGTAGCTGGGACGTACGGAAGTCCAGGGTATCCCCGATTCTGCTAAGTAGGCTTCTGTATGATGCTTTCCTTTGTGGCGGCTTTTGGGATCTACTAGATCTCCCTCTTGATGGGGCATTTGCTCCGTGGGCAGATACACTCCCGCAGAACTGACGTAGACGAAGTGCTGAATTCTATCTTTGAAGATTTCTACTAAAGGCTGAGTATCACTTAATTCACGACCATTATTATCAAATATGACATCAAAGCTTTCTTCTGAGAGTTGTTCCTTAAGCTGCTGGGGATCTTTGCGATCGCCTTTAATCTGACGTACTCCTGCTACTGGGGCAGCATGATTGCCACGATTAAATAGTACTATTTCATGACCCTGGGTCATCAATAATTTAGTTAGGTAAACTCCGATAAAGCGAGTCCCCCCCATAATCAAAATTTTCATAGCTCTTCCTCTAAATAATGTATGTGAGATTTTCCCTAACATTACATCCTAAGACTTTGCTGCCCGCTGTTGATCGAACATAAGTACCAGCAAAGATTGCTCAACCATCAAACTCTGATCGCAGAAATTTTATTTGGCTTAAAAGTGTAAAGTGATACTTGATAAATTAATTGTTTCTCGCTCCGAGCTCAGAACCAATGACAAATACCTTGTGCGCTTAAACTTTAGTTTGAATGATTATTAACATTCCCTTGCTTAAGGTTATTTTTAATGTTTCATATTTTCGTAACTAAAGGTCTATTCATATCGCCAAAAGTCAGACTTGCTTCACATAATCTTCATAATCACTCAACAACTTAAGTTAATTACTGAAGATGACTTTTATCATGTAAATTTCATTAGCTAATTTTGAAAAAAAGTTAGATTGACTTCACACAATCTTCATGTTCACTCAATAATTTAAGCTTATAAGTAATTCGAAATATCAATAAAATATATTAATCAAAGTTTTATTTCTTCTTGACTAAAGACCAGAATGTTATTTGGAATACATCTGCTTGAGCGTCTTTTTTTTGCTTTAGGATTTAAAAGTAAGCAGATTTGATTCGATTTTTAATACTGAAATATTTTAAATGAACAAATGTTACACATTGGTTGTCTTGACTATCTTAGGGCATACCATCATATAGAGTGGTAGTAATTGAAAGAGGCTTAAATAAGTTTTAAATCTTAAAAACTCTTTTGAGAAATCGCATTTAATTAAAAAAATAACAATTTTCTAAATATTCAACTTGCTAATAGCAGCAAAGAGTGTATCTTGATTTGATGCCGAATTAGATGAAAATCAGATAAAAAATAGTGTTCTTGGCTAATATCAGATAACGAAGTGACTTCAATTTAAACTTATGAAAATGTTGTCAAAAATAGTTAATTTAAAGCAACTGTTTAACCGTCGGCATGAGGCTCAAGAATCTTTAACTTTACCTCCGAAATCAGATTCTCAACTATTAGTCAAACCCCAAACTAGCCTGGCTCCAGTCAATAGACCCCATGATTTGGACGGGAAGATGGTTCAATGGTCTCCCGCAATGCAGTCTCTGTTGGATGAACCGCCTTCTCACCTGCCCCTACAAATGATTTGTGGTGGAGTGATGTTCTTGATCTCTTTTTCCCTGTGGGCTTACTTTGGTGAAGTTGATCAAGTTGGTAAAGCCCAGGGAAAACTAGTGCCCCAAGGAGAGACTTATAAAATTGAGTCGGTGGAATCAGCAAAAGTTAGCTATATTGGCGTTCAAGAGGGACAAGAGGTGGTTGAGGGAGAGCTGATTGCCAGATTAGATTCTGAGCAAGAGGCTAGAGAAGTAGAGCGCCTTGCCGATTTGGTAGATTCATATCGACAGGAGCTAAATCAAAAGCGTTATTTACTGGAAAAAGTTGAAGTTGAGTCTCAAACCCATCGCTTAATCGCCCAGGCAGAGGTGCGGAGTCAAAGAGCCGCAATTGATTCGGCGATCGCTGAGTCGCAAATGACTCAGGAACTTCTCCAGAAACGCCAGTCTGAATTAATGGCATACGCTGCCAGACAGGAAAAGGTTCAGGATTTATCAGCATTAGAACAGGATAAGCTCAAGCAAATTAATTTAGAGATATTCGAGCATCAGCGGCGGATTGAGAGACTCCAGCCTTTATTGGCAGCAGGGGCAATATCTCAAGAAGCTTTGTTTCAGGCGCAGCAGGCACAGCGTCAAAGCCAGCAGCAGTTGACCGACAATAAACTCCAGGGAATTAGCAAGATTAGCGAACAAATATTTAGTTCCGAGCAGGCGTTAAGAGATATGGAGTCTCGAATTACCGAAAGTCAAGGAAAATTGCTTGCTGGACAGAAAAAAATCGAGCAATTACAGGCGGAGTTAGAACGCCAACAGGGGACACAGCGACGCATTGAGCTGGAGGCACAGCAAAAGGTCGAAAAGTTCAAAATGGAGATTGGTCAAACCGAAGCGAAGCTAGTGGAAACGGAAAATAAGCTGGCAACCGCAGCTAGTTTATTAAAAAAGCGATCGCTCATAGCTCCTGTCAGCGGTAGAGTTCTAGCATTTAACGTGATGAACACGGGAAAAGTGGTGCATTCAGGGGAAACGGTGGCAGAAATTGCGCCTCAAGATGCGCCCCTGATTCTTTCGGCGATACTGCCTGAACAGGAGGCAGGATTTATTAGTATAGACATGCCCGTCAAAGTTAAGTTTGATGCCTACTCGTATCAAGATTATGGGGTCATTGGCGGAAAAGTGCTTTCTATATCAGCAGACACTCAAACTGACGAGCAATTGGGTGTAGGCTACCGCATAAAAATAGAGCTTGAACGTAATTATGTAATGGAAGACCAGCAGCAAATCTGGTTTAAACCAGGTCAAACGGCTACCGCCGATATTGTAATTCGTCGTCAGCGAATTATCAGTGTTTTGCTCGACCCAATCAAAAAACTACAGCAGGACAGAATCGAACTCTAAAACCGAGGTTGAATAGTTTCAATAAAAAAGATGTGTCAAAATCTAAATTCTTCTAATTCTCAGCTAGATAAAGTAATGACTGATGAACAATTTAATCAAATCGTTGAAGCAATTATATCGGGAAAATATTCTTGGGCTTGTCTCTTAATTTTGCGTTTTGCGGGATATAACCCACTCCACTATATTCCTTACCGTACGTACAACCGACTAATGAAGCTCAATCGCGAGCAGCCTAAACAGTCTCCTCAAAAGATGACAACGATGGCGCAAAGTTCTAGCAGGTCTAATTCAGGGCATAAATCTTCTGCTAAGTTGAGGGATTTATGCTGTCTGGAAGATATTGAGCGTCAGTCAAGTGAGATCAAGGGTGGCAGTAGATTCTCAGGGCTGCATTCAGTTTCTAATTTAATTTTTTGGCGGGAATTCAGTGCGCACTAGCAACTTTTTTGAGGGCTTTTTACGGAGCAAGAGCAAGTGGATATTACAGCAATACAAGATCCTGGAGCAGCCGAGAATCGCTTCACGGTATTCTCATGGCTACTAAAACAGGGGGTCTATAATTCAGAGCAAACAGAGTTACTAAAACAGCTCAGTCAACAATTTGAGATACTTGAGTTTCAATTAGGGGAATCTCTATCGCTGCAGCCTGGTTCATCAGCGTCACCCGATGGACAAAACTTTTGCTTGATTTATGAGGGACGAGCTCGATTACTGGCATTTGATGCTGATAAGCAAAGAGAAGTACCTGCTAATTTGATGGGTGAAGGCGCTGCATTTGGCGGAGAATCTTTATGGTGCTCCACATTTTTTCCCTACAGGGTGGTGGCAGCCAGTAAGGTTAAGATTGCCAAGATTCCGCTCTCAAGTCTGACTCCTTGGCTACAAAAGTTTCCTGAACTGGGGCGCAAATGGCAGCATATGGGGCAGGAGCATCAAAAATTAATCTTTCTCAAAACTCTGACTCAATTACGGACACTTCCTAGTCATCGCCTCAAAAAAATCCTGCCCTATCTCTTACCAAGAAAAATAAGCGCGGGACAAGAAGTTATTCTTGAGGACGGCATTGTGCGATATTGGTTGGTTGAGGGGGAGATTAAAGAGCAAGATGTTAAAATCGGCGATTCTTGGGGCTATTCTGGATCAATAGCCCAAAAGTGGATAGCTAAGAGCGATCTAATGCTCTATTGCCTGCCCCAAAAGCATTGGCAAGCTTTTTCTGAACTGACTCCCGAATTAGTTACCGCATGGTCGAAAAATCTTGATACTCAATCAAGCCCGAAAAATTCCGAGGGAGTACGTCATGGAAGTAAGGTCAAGGCTTTAGTTAATCTCAAGCACCCAAGTTCCAGCATTACACTGACAGCTCCTACGGAAGCTGCAGATCAGCCTCAGAAGATTGACGCAGAAAGTGAGATCAGTTACCCAAAACCCCTAAAGCGTCAACGCCCTTGGCGAAAATATCCTTGGATTGAACAGCAAAGTTCTTCTGACTGCGGTGCGGCATGCCTGGCAATGATTAGCCGTTATTGGGGCAAAAGTTTAAACCTCAATTTTCTGCGGGAGTTAATTGGCGTGGGGCGTTCGGGAGCATCCCTTAAGAATTTAGCTGGGGCAGCAGAGAGCATCGGCTATCATGCTCGACCAGTAAGGGCTAGTCTGAGTCGAATTGCCGAACAGAAAAATCCCTGGATCGCCCACTGGCAGGGCGATCACTATGTGGTGGTTTATCGATTTAGGGGCAGTAAGATTCTGATTGCCGATCCTGCCCAGGGAAAGTTGGAGCTTTCCAGTCGAGAGTTTATTGAGAACTGGACGGGGTATGCCCTGCTGTTGGAACCTACTGAGAGTTTATTGGAGGCTCCAGAGGCAAAACGATCCCTCAGTCGCTTTTTTCAACTGCTGCTGCCCTATCGCTCCATTGGGCTAACGGTGATTATTGCTTCAATTCTGATTCAGGTTTTGGGTCTAATTACCCCTCTATTTACCCAGATTATCCTTGATCAGGTGGTGGTGAATCGAAGCCAGTCTACTTTAAATGTACTGGTAATTGGACTGTTGATGTTTGGTTCTTTAGGAGTGGGATTAGATGGGATTCGCAACTATCTCTTGAGCTATCTTGCCAATCGCCTTGATTTAACTATGATTGGTGGTTTCGTCAATCATGCTTTGAACCTGCCCCTCAAGTTTTTTGAATCGCGACGAGTGGGGGATATTATCACTCGGGTGCAGGAAAATCAGAAAATTCAGCAATTTTTGATTCAGAATCTTCTGCTGACCTGGTTAAATTTCCTGACGGGACTGGTTTATCTAGGGCTAATGCTCTACTACAACTGGCAGCTAACGGTCCTAATTCTGCTATTGATTCCGCCGATTGTTCTGCTGACTTTATTAGCGACTCCTTTACTGAGAAAGATTTCCCGCACCAGATTTAATGCGGCTGCGGATCAAAATTCCTCTTTGGTGGAGATGATGAGCGGCATTGCCACGGTAAAGGCGATCGCAGCAGAGCAAGATTTGCGCTGGCGTTGGGAGGAACTGCTGACTCGGCAGCTAAATGTGCGGTTTAAGGGTCAAAAATTAGCGATTAACCTAGGATTACTCAGTGGATTAGTTAATTCTCTGGGAGGTACGCTGCTGTTGTGGTATGGCGCTACTCTAGTAATTCAAGACCAGCTTACTATTGGTCAGTATGTAGCTTTTAATATGATGAAAGGCTATATTATCAACCCCGTAATCGCTTTAGTGGGGGTTTGGGATGAACTACAGGAAGTAATAATTTCCGTGGAGCGATTAAACGACGTTTTTGAAGCTAAATCGGAAACCTCCCAGGGAGACTTAAAAATTATCTTGCCTGAATTACAGGGTAATATTACCTTCGATAACGTTACCTTTCGCTATGAGGCGGATGAGGAAGTTAACATTCTGCAAAATGTCTCCCTCAAGGTACAGGCGGGACAAACGGTAGCAATTGTGGGGCGTAGCGGCTCGAGCAAGAGTACTTTAGTTAAGTTGATTCAGGGCTTACATCAGCCGCTTCGAGGACAAGTTTTGGTGGATGGACATAATTTACAGCACGTAGATCTTAGATCTTTACGTTCGCAGATTGGGGTAGTTCCTCAGGACTGCTTCTTATTTTCAGGCACTATTATGGAAAATATTGCCCTCTATCGACCTGAATATACTTTAGAAGAGGTCATTGCTGCGGCTAAACTGGCAGAAGCCCATACTTTTATCCAGAATATGCCCTTGGGCTATAACACTAAAGTAGGCGAGCGAGGAGATAGTCTTTCTGGAGGACAGCGACAGCGTATTGCGATCGCCCGAGCATTTTTAGGCACTCCCCCAGTGCTAATTTTAGATGAGGCAACTAGTTCTTTGGATACGGAGTCGGAACGTCGATTTCAGGATAATCTGGCGCGGATGACTCGACAGCGGACAACCTTTATTATTGCTCATCGTCTATCAACGGTGCGCAATGCAGACTGTATTGTGGTTCTAGATCGCGGGCTGATCGTTGAGCAGGGTAACCATGAAGAATTAATTGCTGAGAAGGGACTGTATCATCAGCTAGCTAAACAGCAATTAAGTCTTTAGTAAATTAATATCTGCTGTATTGGATATTTTTTTAGACTATTTTTCAGAAGGGTCTCGGCGATCGCTGTGTAGAAGATAGTTTAATTCACCCCTAAGCCACTGGGCAAAATTTTTGTCAATGATTTCTTGGCGAACTTCAGGGGTTAATTGAGCAGGTGAGTAATCCTCAATTTTAAATAGATGATAGCCTTGGGGTGATTTGATTGGTCCCATAACCTCCCCTGTAATGATGGGAGTTTTGAAGATAGCGGCGGCTATATCTGGAGGATAGTCCCAGCGATGTACCTTTCCTTCATAGCCACAGACGTAGCGACGCTGTTCGTCAATGTCGTAGAGATGGACTGCTTGATAAAAGCTAATTTCTTCTTCTTCTATTTGATAAAACAGTTCTTGAGCCAGCTTTTCGTAGGGCACCACGAGCTGATAAACCATGAATTGCTCAAAATTGAGGCGATTTTGGGCAAAAAATTGCTCTACCTGGGGTTCAAAGAGAGCTAGTGCCAGCTTACTTGCTAGTAGATTCTGTTTGATGCCTACTTCCCAGCTATCAGGGTCGAGAAAATGGTTGTCTAGCCATGCAAGGGTATCAGCTGCTTTTTCTAAACGTAAGGAACAGCGAATTTTATTAGCTTCTGCCTCAATTTCTTGTTCGGAAACCATAATATTTCTGACAGCAGCGGCTTTTGCGATAATTCGACGCTGTAGTATGTCGTCGCAAATCTGTTTTAACTTGAGCTGCTGCTTTAGATGTTCCTCAATTTCAGCTGCCTCAATCGTTACATTTTTATATTTGATCATGGGTACATCAATCAACATATTCATCGTAAATTATCTAAGTCTGAGATTAAGGAAAAGAGGATAACTTTAGTCTTGGGCGATTAATTTACTACTGGTTATTTTCAAGAATAAGTTTCTGACAATCTGGATTGCCCATATAGCCTCATACTATGAACTACTTTTCTCATTAAAGACTCTTTATAACTATGATTATTGCTTTGAACAAAATATAAATGCCAAATTGGCAACATCTAAGATTTTGTTCGGGTTATTCTGATCTCATAGAAATGAAAAACATAATTTTTCTTTCTAGCAAGAGATTACTCAAACCATTAATTCAAGGGGTTCAATACCATGATTATTTCTGACTTACAGTACATTGAAACAGTTGACAATTCTGAAGTTCAAGGTGGCTATTACTACTATTATGACTACACCTCTGCTTATGCTGGTGCCAATGCCGATGCCGCTGCATTTGGTGACTACACTAGTGCATATACCGGTACCTATACAGTAGCAGATGCAAATCTGGGTGTTAGTCTTTCTGGCTCCTCTTCTAGTTCTTCTGCTTCTTCTAATGGTGGCTACTACTATTACTATTAATATATAGAGCAGATTTGGTTGACAATATCAAAATAGATATTTAAGTGGCTGTTGTAACTACCTAGTAGGTCAAGCATAATTGCAATAGTCACTTTAAATATTGATCGTCAATAAAATTTATTTTTGAGCTTTCAGGTAAAGCAATTAAATTCATTTATTATTTTATTGAATAAAGCAATAAGATATTGTTAACCTTCATGGTATAAAACCGATAAGTACATTGGTGTTATTGAATAGTAGTTTAGTTGTTTTTTAAAGTCAAAAAAACAATTATATTTTAGTGTATTCAACTGCATTAAGCTATGGTGGTTTATATATTAATAAGGTAAAATCCATGATAGCGAGAATCTAAAGCTAACAGCTTTTATTTGACAATCGAGATGTATCTCACGCTTTCCGAGAATTGCTATATCAATATTCAATAGCACCCGATAAATGTATTTTCAGTTCAATTTTGCTAACGTAATTTATCGGAGCATTTTGCTATGTGTAATATTTGCGATTTAGAATTCATTGAGGATTCTGTTTCTGCCGCCAATCATTTTAATATCAGGGGCGGAACATCTGCAACAGCAGTATCTAACGTTTATACAACTGGCTCAGGAGTTTACGCCAACGCCTATGCTGGGGCATCTGGAGACTATACTAGCGCGGGTACTGCCACAGGAACAGTTTTGGTCACTAATGAAAACTACTACGTTGCTGGTTATGGTTATGGTTATGGTACGGCTTATGGAGTTGATTCCTACTATCCTAGCTCGGCGGTAACAGATTCAAGCTACAGTTATGGCATAGTATAGCTGGTTAAAGGGGATTTCAATCAGTAGTTATCCTCATCGATTAATATTAGGGCTAATCTTAAAATTCAACCGCTCTTTTTCTTAACAAATAGAAAAATTTAGCTGTATTCTGGGAATATTTTCATAATTGCCCTAATTTACTTGATCTATTAATAATATCCTGTAAATTAGTTTGACTGGCTTTCAAAGATTACTCCGTTGTTCTACAGCAGAGTAATTTTCTGATTTTCGATATTCAGTTCCTAAATAGAAACTAAACCATGAAGCAATATCGAGTAATAAGACAAAAAATTGTCTCTCCTGATGGTAGGGCGATCGCCGCAGCGACAAGCAGCGTTGTAACTTTAAATTCTGATACAACTAAGACAAGGCAGAGTATCACCCTCAGGATAAATCAGAACTCTTGTTCCAGCAGTTCTCATTCTAGTGTCCATGCTCACTAGGGATAATATTATGTTCTGGTTCGGCGATCGCTTTATAAGCAGCTACTAAGAAAAAATGAGCAGTGCTGGGTCAAGATAAATATTCTTCTAGTAAGCCAAGTAACCGTACCGTATATCTAGATAGAACATTCAATAAATATTTATATATCCATCCCAACACTGCTCAACTTCTTCCTAACCTAAGATAGGGAACTTAGATACTAATTAATTAGCTCCTTCCCAGGTTGACCTAAGTCAGAGAAGCCTTGACCCAAATATCTAGAGAAAGATTGATATTAATTCTGGTCAATACAAGTATTACTTGCTTTATCGATGGCTATCTTACGTATAAATACTGATTTTGTAATATTTATTTACAAAGCTCCAAGCAAAACCACTTGAGTATCCAACGAACAAGGTATTCATTGGACTCTCTTGTAGAACCCCCTGGGGCAAGAACTGGATATCTAAGGCGGGCTTTAGCGATCGCCTCGGAGGGTCTAGTTTTTAATTGAACATTTTAATTGAACATTTTTATGCGGATGAAAGGACTTGAACCTTCACGTCCGAAAACGCTAGAACCTAAATCTAGTGCGTCTACCAATTCCGCCACATCCGCAAATTTTCAACGTTTCTAATGATAGCAGATATTAATCAATGAGCCAATAGTTTACAAAAGATTACAGGATTTACGGAGGCGATCTTGCTGGGGTTCCTGCCAGGCATAGCTAAAGTGGCTCAGGGAATTAATTTCGGGAGAGGCTTTTCTCAGGGCTTCGATTTGAGTTTCTAGGGGTAGATGCTGACGATATATTTTGCCCCAGGCGCCAGCAAGGGCAGGAGTGACGCTAGTAGTTGCGGGAGCAATATCCAACACTTCCTTGACCTGTTCCGTGATGCAATCAGTCCGCTCTTGGCAAATAGCATAAGCCATGGGATGCCACTCTAGATCTGTCGGAAATCGATCCCAGGGCTGAAGGCGAGAGTCAAATCCTCTGCCACCAACTAAGCGGTTACCATCGGGAAAAAAGACTGCTCCCGCTGGCAGCCTCTGTTCCTGAGCAGGTTTAGCAGCTAAAGAGAGAAAATCAATGATACCCTGAGCTGCATGAGCCACGGTAAAAAACCATAAATCCTGCCGTAGGCGATTTAAACGAGCAGCAATATTGGCTTGATTATTAGGGGGTTCCGCACGTCCCTGCCATTGGGGATAATTTTCTGTGGGATACTGCCCCTCAACATCTCGAATATCTGCAACAGTTAGATTCCCTGCATCAAGATATTTTTGAATCAATGCTAATCCTCTTTGGTTATTAGCCCTCTGATACAAAGCATTAAGGGATGATTTACCATAAATCCACAGTTCTCTAACGTCATTGACATAGGACTGTCTTCCCAGCCCCCGAGGATAACGAACATAATCAAATAAAATGCCATCGGGTCGGCGTCGAAGCACTTCCTGCACTAAATTGTAATAATCAATTTGTGCTTGATGGGAGTAGGGGTCAATAAAAGCTTGAGCTCGGTCGTGAACGTAACCTAAGCTATCTTCACCAGCAGCGTTGCGAGCCAGCGCTGACTGTCGGTCGGGGCGTTGGGCGTAGGTGTAACCAAAATTCATGGTAAATAGCCAGGCATAAAGCTTCAAACCTCTTTGATGAGCTTTCTCTATTGCCTGTTGCAATAGGTCAACATTTTCTCCTGAATCTAAGCGCGCCACTGATGTCCAGGGAGTAGGATTATCGTTAGGGGGTAGCAGAACTTGGCTGTCGTAAAATACTTCCAAATGTATTTGGTTATAGCCTAGGTTAACAATGCGGTCTAAAACATAGTCGATGGAACCTGGCTGAACATCGCAGGGATAAAGACGGAGCCAGATCGCTTGTGACTCAGGCCAAGTCTGGCTACGGCATAGTTGAAGCATTTGCCGATGCCTTTGGACAATGGCATGGTATTCAGGTAAGGTTTGCTGGTTATTTAAGGAAGTTTTGAGCAGTTTTTCCTTAGCCGCAACTTCCTCGGCAGAAAATTGGCAGTAAGGACCCATTGCCGCTTTTGCTGGGGAGGGATTAAAAAGTAGGGTAGTAGAGCCGACAAGCATTGCCGTGGCTACATTAAGGATTTTTTGGGCAGCTTTAGAAGTTGATAGCACTTGAGCTATTGGGTTGTAAATCGATTTTGATATCAACAAGGACTCTACTCTTCCCCTTTCCTAATTAGTTTAACTGGATGGCATTTTGCTGATGATCTTCGTTTGGTAAAGATTGCAAATGAGTTTGCTCAATTATGCCGCCAAGTTTTGCTCCACTACCTTAACAAGTCGATTTGTCCAATGACTAGTTAACTGCTGATCCACTGCTTCTACCATGACGCGAATTAGGGGTTCCGTCCCTGATGCCCGAACTAAAACTCTGCCCTGCTCTCCCATTGCCGCCTCTGCCTGAGCGATCGCCTGCTGTAAAGGCTCACATGCCTGCCACTGGCTGCGGCGATCGCGATCTTCAACTCGGACGTTACGTAGAATCTGGGGATAGGTAATAAAGCTATTGTCGATCAGTTCGGTTAAGGGAGTTTCTGCCTGACAGACTAAGGAGGTTAAATGGAGTGCCGTTTGAATACCGTCCCCTGAAACACCGTGATGGTGACAAAGGATGTGTCCTGACTGTTCTCCCCCCAACATAGCTCCCGTGCGCCACATAGCTTCCTGAACAAAGCGATCGCCGACTTTAGTGCGCTGCATCCTGCCTCCCTGGGCTTGCCAGGCTCGTTCAAAGCCTAAATTTGCCATCACCGTCGCTACAATTAAATCATCGGGTAGCTGCTGTTTCTGTCTTAATAAATCGCCCCAGAGGTAGAGAATATAGTCACCGTCAATCACTTTACCTCGGCTGTCTACCGCCATTACCCGATCCGCATCCCCATCAAAGGCAAATCCTAAATCAGCCTGCTGCTCTTGAACTGCCTGCTGTAATTGTTTGAGGTTAGTTGAACCACAGTTGACGTTAATGCGATCGCCATCAGGTAGCTGATGGAGGCTGATGACCTCAGCTCCTAGCTGCTGGAAAATAGCTGGAGCGACCTCAACCGCCGCACCCCAGGCTAAATCTAAAACAATTCGCATACCTTGAAAACTGCTGTTCTGAGGCAGAGTTTCTGCCAACGACTTAACGTATTTCTGAACTAGTTCCTGGCGATGATAGTGTCTGCCCCATACTTGCTCTCCTGGATTTTGAGCCTGATTACTTCTGAGATTCGCTTCAATCTCCTGAGTCAGAGAATCCGCGAGTTTAGTTCCTTTACTACCAAAAAACTTGATGCCGTTATCTTGAGGTGGGTTATGGCTGGCGGAAATCATGATGCCCCCCACAGCGTCACTAATATTGGTTAAATTCGCCACGCAGGGAGTCGGACATAGCCCCAAATGCCATACTTCCAGTCCTGCCGAAGTCAGCCCAGCGGCGATCGCAGCCGAGAGCATGTCGCTAGAATTACGTGAATCTTGACCAATGATAATCGGTCCCTGATGCTCTGCTGCCTGAGCAAGAACTTTTCCTGCCCAATAACCTAACTGAAGTGTAAACGTTGCATTGAGCAGATCTCCTGCTTTACCTCTGATGCCGTCGGTACCAAATAGGGGGGTTTTTGGTAATTGTTTTGTATCTTGTAAAGTCTTTGCTAAAGTACTCACACCAATATATGCTCCTAAGCTTAATTTAATCGGATTTTTATAGTATTCTTGCCTAAAAAAAATTCTTAATTAGCCAAAATTGTACTATTAAATTCGATTTACCCAACAAATTTTGCGATATCTTCATCACAAAATAAGCCATAAAATTAAAAATTGGGTAAATTAATCTTGTGTTTAAGTAATATCAGTTTTAGAATAATCAGGGAAATTAGGTCAAATCTCAAAATAATCCGATTTGGCAGTAACAATTTAATCAGGAAACCAGTACTTATTCAGCAATTGCTCAAAGGAAAAAGGACATTCATTAGGTAGAGAATCAAGCTGAGTTTTTTTCTGGGCAATCAGTAGCGCATTCTGATAGATTTTCGGCAATTCTTGGGCAAGATAATTGCTCAAATTACTAGTTAGCCGATCTTCTAGCTGAACCCGAAAAGTGGTGATCTCTGCTGCCCAGTGGTTGCTATTTCTCACTTTTTCCAATTGCCAAAATTCGTAGAGTAGGAGGTGGACAATAGTCTTTGATATCCTCCTTGCTCTTTAAGACGAAAAGGATATCAACGTCCATCAATATCAGCAATAATTTCTGTAGCTTGCTGACATAAAGCTTCATGACACTTGCCGTTAGAAGCAACAATGCAGCCCCAGCGTTTAACGTCGCCCTGGTTATAGTACACAGGCTCGCCATTAACGTAGGTAAACTGTCCTCCTGCTTCCGTCAAGATTAATTCAGGTGCAGCAAAATCCCAATCCTTAGCGGCGGATTTACCAGACAGGGAGAGATAGACATCAGATTCTTGTTCTAGCAAAGTAGAAATCTTGCCCCCAACGCCCCCCATATATTTCTTACCTGCAAAAGGTAGACGTTCGATTAACTCTTGAAAACGCTCGTCGCGGTGAGAACGACTGACGATCAGATAGAGATCTTCCAGGCGATCGCGAGTTGAAACTGACATGGGGGTAGTCGTACCATCCTTAGTTTCGACAAATGAACCATTGTCTTTGGAGGCAAAATAAACTTTATCCGCTTCAGGAATAGCGACGATGCCAATGGTAGGACGACCCTGATATGCTAGGGCGATGTGCATACCGTATTCCCCAGTCTTGTCAATAAAGTCTCTGGTGCCATCCAGGGGATCAATAATCCAGACCCAATCCTTAGCTACTGGCTCGGCTTTTTTAACGTCAAAGGTTTCTTCCGACAGATAGCCAAATTCTTCTGTCCCCAATTGGGCTTTTAGCTGACTGAGGATATGCTTATTAGCGGCTAAGTCTGCTTGGGTAACGGGACCATCTTTTTTGTCTTTAACTTCTAAAGCTGAATAGTCCTTATTGTAGAAAGAACTAAGAATATCTGCCGCTCCCCAGGCAACAGAACGTGCAATTTTAAGAATTTCTGCTATCTCAGCCTGATTTTTATTCAAAGCGATCTCCCGTCTTGGTATTAATTGTGTCAATTTTGAATTATTTTAATCTACTATTATCATCCCAGTTGGTGCGGCAAAACACCATTTAATCAGTTATCAGCGATCGCTCTCTGGATACTTTTTGAGGACGAAATAGGTGATGGTGTTCGGGATGGTAGAGACTAGATCTGCCAGATATAGAAGCTTTGAGAGCAGGACTAACTAAATACATTGTGGTACGGATTAAATTATGTTCCTGAGTCACTTCCGCCATGGTGGATAAAGGCACAACCCAAATTTGTTCATCCTGCCAACCGACGCGATAACAGACTGCCACAGGGGTATCTGGGGGATAGTGCTCTAGGAGCTTACTCTGAGCTTTTTCTACGTGACGAGCGGCTAAATAAAGGCATAAACTAGCCTGATGAGAGGCTAAAGCCGCTAAATCTTCGGTTTCAGGGACGGAAGATGCCTGTCCGCTAATTCTCGTCAGGATAATCGTCTGTACTAGCTCAGGAATAGTTAATTCTGCGCTTAACCTAGCCGCAGCAGCTTGGAAAGCACTAATGCCAGGAATCAATTCAAAAGGAATCTCTGCTTCACTCAAAACCTGCATTTGCTCGCTAATGGCGCTGTAGAGGGTGAGATCTCCCGAATGGAGTCTCACAACTGATTTACCCTCGCGCACCGCGTTAATGGCTAGGGGCATAATTTGTTCTAGGGTTTTATGTCCCGTCGCCACTAATTCCGCATCATCACGGACATCTTGGAGAATTTGTCTTGGTACTAGGGAATCAGCATAGAGAATTAGGTCAGCCTGAGTAAGAATTCGATGGGCTTTGAGGGTCAATAATTCTGGATCTCCAGGACCTGCACCAATGATATATACTGCGGGCTTGAGAGTTGCTTGAGGTGATGTCATTATGTAGTTATAAGGTTGATCAATCGATTAATTAATTAAGAATATAAAATTAAAATATTCTCATCGACCATCAATTATGAGGAGATATTAAGTATACCAATGGAAGAACAGGAGAGAGAACAGAATAAAAAAATTAATTAACATCAACGACTGATTAATAATCTTAGAGAAAGGCTGAAAACTGTAGAAAACGATCTTGAGCCAGACGGTAGGATAAATGAGGCTTTTGAGCAAATTGAGCGACATCTAGAAAGTCATGATAAAAGGTTTGATCGCCTAGAACACAAGGTCAATCAATTAGGTAGCAAGTTAAATATTATCATCGAGCATCTAACGAGTATTAACGATTTACCCGAAGAATAGATATATTTTTGGGTAAGTCAAGGGTTTGTCAAATAGTTTGTGTCAGGAGTAAATACCTATAAAGGAAATCTGCCTTCAAATTCAATCGCAAATCGATCATCTTTCTACTAACGCTTTAGTTAATTATTTTAGAATTCCGCCCTCACCCATTAAATCTTCTAGGTTTTGATGGCGAGAGACGCTGGGGTTTCCCCAGCTTGTCTAATCGTCATAAAAGATTTAACATTTCTGCTTGTTTTTCCATGGGTACTACCTATCAAAAATGTGCGTACTTGCTCACTTTTAATATACAGATTATGCTTCTTTTTAAGAGCTAAACAAACGAGCCTAAATTGGCGATCGCCGTCACTACTAGCTAAGAAAATCTAATATTTGGAGGTAAAAACTATGAAAGCAGTTGGTTTAACTCAGTATTTACCCATTGAAAATAACAATAGCCTGCTGGACGTGGAAATACCCAAACCCACAGCCCAAGGCAGAGATTTACTGGTAGAAGTTAAGGCTATTTCCGTTAATCCAGTAGATACTAAAATCCGCGCCCCAAAAGATAAGGTAGAATCTGAACCCAAAATTCTCGGCTGGGATGCAGCAGGCATAGTGGTGGAAGTTGGCAACGAGGTTTCGGAGTTTCAACCAGGGGACGAAGTTTACTATGCAGGGGATATTACTCGCCCTGGAAGCAACAGCGAATTTCAGTTGATCGATGAGCGAATTGTTGGACGCAAGCCTAAAAACCTAGATTTTGCTCGTGCAGCAGCTTTCCCCCTTACTTCGATAACTGCTTGGGAAGCTTTGTTTGAGAGACTGAATATTAATCGCCAAGGTGCGGATACAGGTAAGTCGATCTTAATCGTTAATGGTGCGGGGGGAGTTGGTTCGATCTCAATTCAACTAGCAAAACTAGCCCAGCTTAAGGTAATTGCTACGGCTTCTCGTGATGAAACTACGACCTGGTGTAAAAAGATGGGTGCTGATCTGGTGATTAATCATCGCCATGATCTTGCGGAAGAAATCGAGAAAATTGGCTATAAAAATGTCGATTATATTCTTTGCCTAAGCCATACCGACGATCACTGGCAAGCCATGACGAAAGCAATCAAACCCCAGGGTACAATCTGTGCCATTGTCGAGAACAAACAGCCCCTAGCCATGGATACTTTAAAAAGTAAGAGTGTGGGTTTAGTGTGGGAATTTATGTATACGCGCTCCATGTATCAGACAGAAGATATGGCAGAGCAAAGCAAGTTACTTAATGAATTGAGTCAGCTGATAGAAGACGGTGTAATTGTTTCCACCTGCAATGATGTGATTAAACCGATTAATGCTCAAAACTTACGGGATGTTCATCAAACATTAGAGAAGGGCATAGCTATTGGCAAAATTGCATTAGCTGATTGGAGTTAATTGTTTATCAGAGAGCTTTGAAGATTATTGATCAAGACAAAGATCGCTCGATTAAAGTTGTCGTATTTCAATCGGCACATCCAGAGATATTTGTTGCCCATGCCGATACTAATTTTCTTAAAGATATGTCTACCCAAGCAGTACCTCGTGAAGAAGTAGAACTGCTCTATCTACAGACTACTTATAGCTACGATTTAAGAAAAAAAGCTGTAGATGCCTATTGTAGAGGAGAAAAGAAGGTAGCTATTTGCCGATTAATGAAAATTAGTCGTAACACCTTAGATTTATGGCTCAAAGGAGAACAGGCAACAGGAGACTTCAAAGCGATCGCCAAACGTCCTCCCAAAAATAATCGTAAAATTCAAGATTTAGAGAGATTCCAAAAGTTTGTCAGGCAACACCAAGATCAAACACAGCAACAAATAGCAGACAAATGGGGAGAGAATCTGACACAGCAAAACGTTAGCGATGGAATTAAAAAGTTAGGCATAACCAGAAAAAAGCGGTCAGACCCCGCGTTATGCGAAATGACTTTGTAATTTATGAATCGTGAGCATATGCCTCGCTAACTTTGACACTTAGGGCAAAAATGGGATGATCTGCCCCCTAGTTTTATTTTGACAATGGGAGCGCCACAGACAAGACAGGGAAGATCTTTCCTCCCATAAACTAGCGCTGCATCTCCATAATTGCCACTAACCCCCAGAAGATCGAGGAAATCACTAAAGGTAGTGCCTCCTTTCTCAATAGCGGTTTGCAAGATATCGATAATTGCCTGGTGAAGTTTCTTAATTTGCTTCGGCTTTAAATCCATTGCCAAAGTGTCGGGTAGAATACCGCTTTTAAATAAAGCTTCATCAGCATAGATATTACCAATGCCTGCCACAATATTTTGATCAAGCAGCAGAGTTTTGATGTGGCGACGACGGGTACTGAGTTTCTGAGTAAAATAAGCCAGGGAAAATTCTGCGGCAAAGGGTTCTGGTCCTAATTTTTGTAGCCCTGTAATTACCGACTCAATTTCCATTCCAGGGGGGACATACCAAAATTTACCAAAGGTACGGGTATCAACAAATCGCAGTTCTTGATTATTAGCAAACCACAGTCTAACCCGCGTATGCTTTTGTAAAGGAGCATCCTGATCAAGCCACAATAGCTGACCCGTCATCCGCAAATGTACTCCCAACCATCCCGCAGGCTGCGTCCCTTTTAATTCAGCTATTAAGTATTTCCCCCGTCGTTGCCACTTGGCGATCGCCACTCCAGTAATTCCCTGATAAAATTCCTTGATCTCTGGGGGATAAGCCAAAGTTCGGGGTAATAGGACTTCTCCTCCCTGAATTGGTAGATTAAGAGTTAGGTTATTTAGTCCCCGTCGGACGGTTTCAACTTCTGGTAACTCGGGCAAGGTGCTTAATATTACTAAAATTACTGTTTAGATTAGTTTATCAGCAATTTTACTTATACCGATCTACTTAGGATTTAACTTCTGCGGCAAAACTTTGGGTGGGGAAAAACTCAAAAGGACCAGCCACCGAGCCCCATACCAACTCATCGGTTTCAGGATCTCGACCACGATCATAGCTGATTAGCTTATCGTCAGTCACTTCAAAGCTATTATCAAGATAAGTTATCTTACCCTTGCGCTCGACAATACAGGCTTTTCCTGGCTTAATCTGTCCCTGGAAACTCTTTCCTGTCCAGATTACATTCATGTCGCAGCCTGACATCTTTTCAATCAGATCTGGGGTCAGAGTACTCAGCAAATTCAGATTGCGAGATGCCCCGAAAAACTTCTCCTGTTCTCTTACCTTATAATTTTCTAACTCAATGCGATCGCCAACCAGGTTTAATTTCAGCACCCGTAAGCGATATGGTTGATTGAGCATAAAGTCGTAAGCCTGTTCCAGAAATAAGCTAGTACCCCCCAGCAAATCGTCTGGTAGGGGGCGCATACAGACGCGAATATGAGCAAAAAATGGTGGATTGGCGTAGGCTTGTTCCTGGTTACTAAAGTCCGATGCCATCCAGCGGGCAAGGGTATTTATATCTTGAGAATGGGTCATGTAAAATATTGATGCTAAATATCGACACTAAGAAAAATCTTAGTCTACTAGTGTCCATTAGCATCAGGGTTAATTGCAAATATCTGAAATTGCTTCCTCAATAGATCTTTCCAAGCCACGCTGGAGAGTATTGACCATTAATTGTTCCAGAGTTTTGGGGCGTTGTTGATTATTATTTAGCAGCCTGTCCCATAATACCGCTACAGGCGATCGCCAAACCAGCAGAAATTAAATTTTGTTTGAGACTAACTTTCGTTCTTTGCATTTCTTTCTCCTCAGAACTATCAAAGCTCATTATTAGACCTCTTGCACGAATACGAATCTTAGCGGTTTCAGCAATTATCTGAAATTCTCTAAATAGCTTGTCAAAAATAGATTTGACTTATTCATTAAATTATTTATGCAAGAGGTCTATTATCAAATAAATATATTTATAATTGCTACCCCTGATTAAATTGTTTCCAAAATAGCATAAGGTTCATCATAAAAACACAGCGTTTATTTATAGTCTTAATTGCTTGAATGAAAATAGTCAGCTAGAGCTTTAAGTCAATCAATTTAACGTTAAATAAAAATTCAAATTAAAGGATATTTAATAGCTTGCAGTCAGTTAAGATTATGCAATTATAATTATTATTTAGATGTGTTTAATATTATTGAATATAAAGCATATTTTAAGCTAAATACCTTGCTATTTTGCTACTTTTTGTAACTAACGCCACGAATTTATGTAAGCCTCATTAGCATATTTATGCATCAGAAAATTAAGATTCTAGATTCAGCTTACAGCATATTTTCTCTGCTTGAGTCTTGGCTTTAAGATATTTTTATAACTCTGTATATCTGGCATCAAGACAAATTTACTTTTAGCCTCAAACACCTTAAGCAAGAATTAAGAATTAGTCAAAAGTTTATCTAGTAATATCACAATAAGATTATTGCAAAAATCCTTGGCTACTTAATAATTAATAGTTAACTTTTCTCTGGAAAAGTAAGGATTCTAAATTAGAGCAATAATTCTAGTTATTGTTATACAGCAAAAATATTTTAAGCCGAACCGATACATCTCAAAGTTGTTCCAAAACTATTTACTGACTTAAGAAATATCCATGAAATTGATTTTGGTTCCTCTCATATTGTTTTTGTCCAGCGTACTGATGGCTTTCGCTTGGTTGGGGCATATTAAATTTCCCAATAGAGGATTTTTGGTAGCACTGCTGGTTAGTTGGTTGATTGTTCTTCCCGAATACATATTAAATGTCTCGGCAATCCGTTACGGGCATGGAGTATATACAGGAGGAGAAATGGCAGCATTTAACCTAGGGACAGGGGTATTATCTGTTGCTTTGGTATCTCGCCTATTTCTTAAAGAAACCTTCAGTATTTACCAAATAGTTGGCTTTTTCTTAATGACCTGGGCAATTATTCTAGTAGTTTATGATTAATTAGATTGAAGCTTCAAGGAATTTAATTAATATTTAATATGTATTTTGGCTGACATTTTACATCAGTTATATTGCTGACCATTCTTGGTTAAAGTATAAATACTAGATAGATAGCAACTCATGAAATAAGCATTGTTTTCGATGCATTGTCTGTGCTTTCATCCTTAAATTCTGATGTTTGAACATAATTTATTTAAACAATCAGGTAGAGTTAAATAATTTATATATCTTCAAGAATAGCGATGAATGTAAAGAAGTATTTTCTTTTGAAATATTACTAGAAAATAAAAACAATTCATTGTATTGTTAATGATAAGCACTTCAAATAAATAGTTATTTCGAGGTTAATACCATGAACAAAGAGGCTTTAATTAGTTCATTAGATAGTATGGCAACAGAAACAGCAGAACAGTCCTATGCAGTAAATATTTTTGTAAGACTGCTAAAGCAAGTGTGGCAAATAGACTGGACGGTTGCGGCTTATGATGTCTTAGGTCATTTTTTCAGTTTTGATATTCCTTACTTTTATCGTTTTATGCAAATGGATGAGGGAGATGAGGAAGAAGAAAAACAGCTTTTAATAGACTGGGTGAATAGTAGATATGCGTTAAAAGCAGAAGATAAGCAAGATTTACTTATAGCGATAGATAAAGTTAATCAATTAAGAATGCAAGCAAGAAGCGCTTAGACTATTAATAGTTTAATCAGGGAATAATTTAAGTTTACTTGATTAATAACTCAAGTAAATTTGAGGATAAAATAATCAGAACTAGTCAACTTAATATTTAAGCAAAGCAGGATACTAAAAGATAGTATTTCACAATCTAATCTAGAATATTATAATTAATAGCTAGATTGTAATCTTTGCTTGTTTATCAAGGATTTTCTAGACTTAGAAGTATTATGCCTCTTGTAGAAAGTTAACTAATTACTGATAATTGTTAGCTAATAATTACAGTTACTCTGTAATTAAAATCATTAAACAGCAAAACAATCAGGCAATGACAAAAAAGTGACTTTTGATGACCAGGCAAAAACCTTTGAAACGAGAGCTGGCTTATCCGAATCAACCTGCCGTGTCATAGTTCAAACTGCCCTTGACCTAGCGGGGATCAAACCAGGGGAGCAAGTAGTGGAGGTGGGTGCTGGTACTGGGCAAATCGGTCAGTGGTTTGCTGCGGAGGAAGTTCAATATTTAGGCTTTGATCTTTCTGCGGCAATGCTAGAGGAGTTTCAGCTACATCTCGATAGTCAAGTTAATAGTAAGAATCCTGCAAGAAAAAACACAACTTTACTTCAAGGAGACGCTAATCAACAATGGTTTGTGGGAAATAATCAGGCAAGCTTAATTTTTAGTTCCCGCACTTTGCACCTCCTGGATTTAGAACACGTTGTCCAGGAAAGCCTGCGTATTGCCCACCCAGAGAGAGCAACTGTCTTAATTGGTAGCGTGCAGCGAGATCCCCAAGGGGTCAAAAGCCAGATGAGAAAGCAGATGCAAACCTTGCTGGCGGCAGAAACTTTGCAGGGAAGACAGAAAAAACGCCTGATTGAGCAGCTTATTAAGCTGTTTATCCAGCAGGGAGCGATTGAGATTAAGCCTGTTGCTGTATCCCAATGGCAGGTAGCAAGCACTCCCAGGCAATCTCTAGAATCTTGGCGAGGCAAAGCTAACTTAGCAGGTATTGAGCTAGATGAAGGAGTTAAGCAGCATGTTCTCGATCAGCTTCAAGCTTGGGCAGAAGCCAAGTTTGGCGATTTAGATCAGCCTATTGAAACCGCAGAAACTTATTTACTCCAGGGTGTTCGCCTCAACTAATTCCAACTAAGCCTAATGGGAATTATTTAGGACTCTCATGATGGGAGTGAAACAAGAAACAGAAAATAGGGAACGGCAATAAATTAGTTGATTCATGTCATCTAAGTAAAAACTAATGACTAATAACCGATAACTTTTAACGAAGCGAATCCACATCAGGCATAAACTATGAAAAATATGATTCTGTCTCAAGATAGCGACATCCTTTCTGACTTAGGAAAATCCCTAATTTCTGGCTCTCTCAGTGATGAGCGACTCCTAGCGCAAACTGCTATGCAGCCGCCAATCCAGATTCTACCCGATGCTAATCTACTGAAAATTGGTGGTCAAAGCTTTATTGATCGCGGTAGGGAAGCTGTGTTTCCCCTGATGGATGAAATCGTCGAAAATCTGGGTCAGCACAAGATGATTATTGGCACAGGGGGCGGAACTAGAGCCCGTCATGGCTATAGCGTGGGTTTAGATTTAGGTCTACCTACAGGGGTTCTGAGCGTGCTGGGCACTTTTGTCAGTATGCAAAATGCTAGGATGATCCATTTCTTGCTGGCAAAACACGGTATCCCCTTTATTGAACCAGTGCAGTTTCCGCAATTACCGCTATACCTTGCAGAACGTGGGGCAGTGATTTTCTTTGGCATGCCCCCCTATATATTCTGGCATGAGAATCCTCTGGTAGGCAGAATCCCCCCCCATCGCACCGACACAGGTTCCTATTTAATTAGTGAAGTTTTTGGCACCAAGTCAATGATTTTCATCAAAGATGAAGAGGGATTATATACTGCCGATCCTAAAAAAGATCCCAACGCCAAATTTATCAAAAAAATCTCGGTTGCCGAACTACAGGCTTTAGATTTGCAGGATGTGGTGGTGGAACGTCCCGTTTTAGAAATGATGCAGCGAGCAGAGAATCGTCGTTCAATTCGCATTATCAATGGATTAGTTAAGGGGAATTTGACCCGAGCCCTTAATGGAGAAGACGTAGGCACGCTGATTTATGCAGATTAATTAACATTGAACATTGAACATTGAACATTGAACATTGAACATTGACGAGCGATCTAAAACTAAAGGATTTTGAATCTGAATCGCTGACGTAAGAGTTTGAGCACTAAACATTTAATGAATTGAAATGACCTATACAGAGTTTAATACCGATCAACGCAATCATCTGCAATCAATGCTGATGCGGGAAAGCCTATTAGATAGAGATGTCCAGAGGTCTACTGAACCTAAGCCTGATGAAGCCCCTGTAATTCGGATGCTGCCTCAGGCTCACGTCGTCAAAATAGGTGGCAGGTCGATTTTGGATGCAGGGCGATCGCTCATGTATCCTCTAGTAGAAGCGATCGGCAGCTGTCTGAAGTCCGAAAAACTAATTTTGGGTACTGGAGGAGGTGCCAGAAGCCGTCATGTATTTTCCATCGGTATTGATTTGGGCATGCCTGCGGGGGTTTTGGCACAGCTAGCACAGGCTGATGCCCTAGGAAATGCTCATATTCTTGGTGCTTTATTGGCTTCCTATGGCGTGGTGGCGATTCCTCCTGAAATATTTGGTCATCTCCTACCCTTATTTATTAATAGCGTCCCTGGAGTGATTTTTACTGGGGTGCCTCCCTATGCTCTTTGGGAGCATCCTTCCGAAGTAGGGCGAATTCCTTCTCATGGTAGCGATGCAGGGTGTTTTCTTTTAGCTGAATGTTTTGGCTGTAAAACTTTAACTCTTGTTAAAGATGTAGATGGACTTTATGATCGAGACCCTAAAATTGACGGTAATGCTAATTTTATCTCTCAAATTTCTGCTGCTGAATTGAAAAAGCTAAACCTGGAAACATTGCCTTTTGAGCGTATTTTGATTGACTTGCTAGCAAATTCCCGTTTGGTTGAAAAGTTCCAAATCATTAATGGAGCTGTTCCTGAAAGATTAGAAGCCGCTCTCAAGGGAGAACATGTGGGAACAATTATTTATGCTGAACAGTAAACAACTAATGGTGATTGATGATTAATGATCATTGATTTTGAGGTTGATCGATGAACGGAAGACGAAAGTTTTTAGGTTTAAGCTTGATAGGGTTCCTATCGGCTTGCGCTGCTTCTGGCTTGGAAAGCATTGATTCATCTGCAATCAACTTAACGATTTCTGCTGCATCTAGCTTACAGGATGTAATTCAAGAACTTGGTAATTTGTATTGCCAACAAAAGCCTGATATTAAGTTTATCTATAACTTTGGTTCTTCTGGCTCCCTGCGTCATCAAATTGAACAGGGAGCACCTGTGGATATTTACATTGCCGCCGCAGAGCAACATATGGATAATTTGGCACAAAAAAACTTGTTGCTGAGTAATACCCGCCAAAACCTGCTGCAAAACGAGCTAGTTTTAATTACAGGACAAAATAATGTTAAGGTTGCTCAATTTTCTCAGCTGTCGAGTAATGCCGTCAGTAAGATAGCTATTGGTGATCCTGATAGTGTCCCCGCAGGGCAATATGCAAAACAGACATTAGATTCTCTACAGCTATCTAAATCATTAGCAACTAAATTTGTGTTTGCCAAAGATGTGCGCCAGGTTTTGACCTATGTCGAAACTGGTAACGTTGATGCGGGGATAGTTTATCGTACTGATGCGAACCTCTCAAGACAAGTCAAGATTCTCGAAACAGCACCAGCAAATTCTCATTCGCCTATTGTTTATCCTATAGCCGTTGTGCGCCATAGCAAGCAGCCTACTAACGCACGAAATTTTGTTAAATTTCTCTTGAGTAATGATGCCCAAAATATTTTTGCAGGCTACGGCTTTGTTAGTCAGTAATATGTAGAATAAAATTTAATTTCTTCATGATTCTAATTATTCTTTATCTTGCAGATCTCGATCACCAGCTTTTTAGCAATGGCTGAATAAGATTTATATGAAGAATAAATTGAATAATAGACCTCTTGCATAAATAATTTAATGAATAAGTCAAATCTATTTTTGACAAGCTATTTAGAGAATTTCAGATAATTGCTGAAACCGCTAAGATTCGTATTCGTGCAAGAGGTCTAATGAATAAGTCTAATAAATTAGTACATTTAATAAAATCATTGATCTATATGGCTGTATTTATTTTTGTGATTAAAAATGATGTAATCAATATCACAGTAAACTTTGTCAAGTTAGATATGAAAAGATACGAGTTGGCTAAGCAAAAATCGGCAGAAATGTCTATATTGAGTCCACTTTGCATCCATGACTATTTAAACAAATATAATCGATTTTATCGGCAATGTAAAACAGCTGGCTGGGAACCGACCGATATAATGATTAGATACATAGAAGGAGATGAAGCATTAGAAGTAGAAGCTTGGAGCCCATATTGCATTGATAGATATACTAAGGGCTTGGGAATTATAGAAGAGTGTCAGAGGATTAATTGGTATCCAGAACACAAAATTATAGAGAGATGCAAGATAAAAGCTAGAGGATGTAGCTATATTGATATCAGAAAGTGTACTAATCACCTGAATTAAAATTTTTTATTTTTTATTATTAACTCCCCAAAGAAATTGTATGCTTGAGTGATTAAATCAAATTTAATAAGAGATAAATAAAATGTATTTAAAATCCAATAATTATTTTTTAGTATTTTTTAAATCGAATCTTGATTACTTGATGAAAATCTAATACAAAAATTTAATAGGCATTTCAAAGCAATAAAATAGACTAATTTTGAGGTTGTTTGAGTTTATTTATTGCTTTTTGCATTATCATTTAATATTTCTGCCAATTGTACCTAAGATCAATTAATAACCAGTTATCAGCAAATAATGTATCTTGACCTTTCTCCCCTATGGATCTCGCTCCAAACAGCTTTGGTAGCGACTATTTTTGCCGTAACGGCAGGAATTATGGTGGCGAAGAGCATGTTTCAATACCAGGGAAAAGCCAAAGGTCTGCTCGATGGCATCTTAACCTTACCGCTGGTGTTGCCGCCAATAGTCATCGGCTTTTTACTGCTGCTGCTATTTGGTCGTAACAGCATCATTGGGCAACTGCTACAGCAGTGGGGAACTAGCATTATTTTCTCTTGGCAGGGTACAGTAATTGCCTCGACGGTGGTAGCGTTTCCCTTAATGTATAAAAGTGCCTTAGGTGCTTTTGAACAGGTTGATCGAGATTTACTCAACTGTGCCAGAACTTTGGGCGCTGGGGAGAATCGTATTTTTTGGCAGATAATTTTTCCCTTAAGCTGGCGAGGAATAATTGCAGGGATAATCTTAACCTTTGCGCGGGCATTGGGAGAATTTGGAGCAACTCTAATGTTAGCGGGGAATATCCCAGGAAGAACCCAAACTATGCCCCTAGCGATTTATTTTGCGGCAGAGGCGGGGCGCATGGGGGAAGCCTTAATCTGGGTTGCTATTCTAGTGGCGATCGCCTTGGGGGTAATCACAACAATCAATTATTGGTCTAGTGCCGATTCTTTATTTGATCGCCTGTTAGACAGTCTGGGGGCATCGGCAATAAGTCGTTGGACATCCATAATCATTCGTTGGCTTAACCTGGAGCAGTCTCAAAACTCTTTGGAATCAAGAGTAAAACCAAGCGATAATTCAGGCGATCGCCAAGAATTATTAGTTACATTAGAACATAAGCTATCTAACTTTAGTCTCACCACTAACTTTAATGCCGACAGGCAACCCATGGGAATCTTGGGGGCTTCTGGCTCAGGCAAAAGCATGACTCTGCGATGTATTGCTGGTTTAGAAACTCCTGCTACAGGAACTATTGTGCTTAACGGGAGGATACTATTTGACTCACGGCAAAACATTAACGTTCCTTGTCGTCAGCGCCGCATTGGTTTTGTATTTCAAAATTATGCTCTATTTCCTAATATGAGAGTAGCCCGTAACGTTGGGTTTGGTTTACAGCACCTATCTAAAGCAGCACGACGTAAACAGGTCAAAAAATATCTAGATTTAATGCAGCTACAGGGGCTAGAAAAACGCTATCCTCATCAACTGTCTGGGGGGCAACAACAAAGAGTTGCTCTCGCTAGGGCTTTAGCGATGGAACCAGAAGCAATACTTTTAGATGAACCCCTTTCGGCACTGGACAACTATTTACGCAGTCAAATTGAACAACTGCTGACTGATGTTTTTGCCAGCTATCCAGGGATCGTTTTATTTGTAACTCACAAGTTAGAGGAAGCTTATCGCCTTTGCCAGAATTTATTGATTCTTGATGGAGGAGAGGTTATTGGCTTTGGTAATAAACAAAATATTTTTCAACAGCCACCAAATTTTAAAGTCGCTCAACTTACTGAATGCAAAAATTTTTCTAATTTACAAATAGTTGATTATCAAACTATTAAGGCTCTTAACTGGCATTGTAAGCTGCAAATTATGCCTCAGCCGCCAACATTATTAAACTCCTTAAAATATATTGGCATTCGCGCCCATCATCTGCGCTTTAGAACCTCGTCAGAAGCAATTGAGGCAGAAATTAATACTTTTCCTTGTTGGCTAGTTCGAGTCAGCGAAACGCCCCATCGCATGACTCTATATCTGAAGCTTCATAGTGCTGCTAACCATAAGCAAGATTATCATTTGCGGGGAGAAGTTTTTCGGGAAAAATGGGAGATGCTTAAGAATCAATCTTTTCCTTGGTATGTCTGCCTTGATCCTCAAAAGTTAATTTTGATGAGTCACTAAAATCTCTATTCAAAGCTCATTCACACTAAGCATATTTACCCGATCAAACATCAAAATAATATCTGACTGCGCCAGTTGTTTCATCATTATCAATATGAACTAATCCTTGCTTAATAGCCTGGTTCAACAGATTTTCCACCTGATCAATTGGCATTTCCGTAGCCAGCATTGCCTGTCCTATGGACAATACGTTATTTTGGCTGGCAGCAGCTCTTAGTAACACAAGCATCGGATCGGTTTTTTTTGTCTCAACCGCTGGTTTAACCAAAGTAACTTGGGGGCTATTGTTGCGGGATTCGACGGTAGCTTTATAAAGTAAGTAAAGATTACGTTCCCTTGTCATTCCAGGAATCAGAAACAGGTCAACAACCTGACCAACGCCAAAGAAACCCAGGGTAAAAAAGTAGAGTAAGCCGCTGGTAATTTTGCCCGAATAAAAGCGGTGAATCCCACAAAATCCCATCCATCCAAACATCCAGAGTATATATGCTACTCCCGTATCCACTTCCTGCTTCTGCTGATTCACATGCTTCTGTTGATTCATTTTGCAAGTCATAAAGATAATCTTTCCCTCTTCCACATTATAAACTTTTTACTATTAGCCTTAGCTTTTAAGATGAAAGTATTAATTATTTGTAAGCTTTAGTAGCTATAACCTGAAAAATAATCAGATCAAGTCTCGTATTCTTTTAAGAATTGATATTGCTTGATTGCAATCAAGTAAATTACTGATTATTTAGTAATTGAGCGATCGCCCGAAGGATAATTTCAGGTTCATCAATCCAGACAAAGTGACTGCTTTTGTTGGCGGAGATAGCAGTAAAGTTATCCGATAGTAAGCTTAAATGGCGGTGCATTTGTTCTCGCAGCAAATCAATACGAGCTAAGGGTAGTAATAAGGTAAAGATGGAACTATTAAAAAAAGTTCGAGATTTAATGCTAATTATCGGCAAGCTGTCTAACTGAGTCGCGACTTTGACCTGGTGACTACTTCTGTTTAAGCCAATTAGCTCCCGTGTCATGGTCAACCAGTGACGATAATGGTAAAAAGAGCGTTTAACTTTCTGTCGTTGTGACGGGCTAAATTTCTTAATTTCGGGCTTAATTATTTCCACCAAGCCCAGAATTCCCAGTAATCTCACGATGCCCAAACAGGAACCAATTACCGACATGATAAAACCAGAAATAAATAAATACTTAACTGCCCTAATTATGACTGGCAAATTTAGCATTCCCGATTCATGTAGTCCATCGGTGAGGACTATTCCCTGAACTTTTTCGGGATATTGATGGGCGTAAAGCCGCATATTATAGCTGCCAAAAGAATCCCCCACCAGAATATAAGGTGGCTTAATTCCAGCATTAGTCAACAGCAAATCCAGCTCTTGAACTATCTCCTGACTACAGCGCTTTCTGGGACTAGGCTCACTCCAGCCATAGCCAGGACGATCATAAATACATACTCTAGTTTGAGATGCGATCGCATCAATTAAAAAATAACCTTCAATACCCCCTAGACTATGATCGATCACTATAGTAGTTGTGCCTGTTCCCTTAACCCAGAGGTGAATTTTATAGCCCCCTATATCGATCAGTTCACCAGGAGGTGGCATGGTTGTACGTTCCCGCAGACTAAAAGCTAGATGTAAAATCGTAGTTGGAATCAATAATAAGTATTGCCAGGGAAGAGACATTGATATTTTTTAGACATTCTTAACCAAAGGATTACAACTATATCCCTGAGTTTGTGAGCAGTCGATAGTAATTATGAACTCTCTTACTAACGGAACAAGCTCTATCTAAAACACAAAGGGAGGGAGATGACCATCACCTTGAAGCAGGCTTTCACGGCGAATTTCCGCGCCACGTTCCCGAAGTTCTGCCACGCTTTGCACTCCCACCAGACGCATCCCGCGATCTAGCTCAGATTGCAGGATCTCAAAGGCACGAGATAAGCCAGCATATCCCCCTGCGCCAATGCCCGCAGCGGTAACGCGACCGATACCAACTGCCTTTAAACCATAGGATAGGGCAATCAGAATATCAGTACCGTTGCGGATACCCCCATCCATCATAAAGTCAAGGTTAGTATCGCCGACCAGGGGCATTTCCTTCGCCACAATATGGAGGGTTGGCGGTACTCGATCCTGTTGCCGACCACCATGATTAGACCAAATTACTGCCGAGGCTCCTAATTCTTCCGCTTTTCGAGCATCGTAAGCACAGTGTACCCCTTTAACAATTAGCGGCTTATCATCACCCCAAGCCTCTTTAACCCACTTTAAATCATCCCAAGTCACTGCTGAAGCAGCAAGCTGCTGACCAATATCAGCATAGGGCATTGGCTGATCTTTACTGTCAATCACGTTAACAAACTGCATCAATCCACCGTCACGAAAATAATCTAGTACCCAGGGCAAGCGCGGTAGCATTTGTGGAGCAAGCATCACCTTACGAACAGCAAGCTCTATTTTCCCCGTCAGACTTAGACCGCTAAAAGAGCCAGTCACCTGCATCGGCTTCATCTTAGCGTGTAGCGCCCGCAATCCCGAAACCCCTGTATCAATGGTCAAGATCAGAGCAGTAAAGCCCGCTTTCTTAGCGCGGTCAATGCTGCGCAGTGCAGTTTCCCGCCCGCCACAGAGGTAAAGCTGATACCAACATTTACCGATAGAAGCCTTAGTAACAGCCTCCATGGGAGTTCCTGAAAGAGTTGACTGACCCATAACCGTACCAAACTCTCCTGCAACCCTTGAAGCAACTGCATCCGCCATGGGATAGAGAGTCCGTAAACTACCCACTGGGGAAATATACCAAGGGAGGGCTAAATTATGACCGACTGTGGTAGTGCTTAAATCCAGAGAATCAAAGCTCAACGCCCCATAGGCGGTAGTCAGAGACTCTTGAAACGCCCTAACGTTGGCACGTAGTGTACTTTCCGAATCTGCTCCACCACGAAAATACTCAGACACGACTGGGGGGACTCGACGTCTCATTAATTTCCACAGATCTGCGGTTGTTAGGGCATCAGCAATTTGTTGATTTTGGGTCATTGTTACCTTAGACTCTATCGTTAACAGGGGGACTAGGGGTTAAGTTTTTGTAAAGCAACAACAGAAATTACTTTGCAAAAGTATCTTTTAACTTAATGATTATTTTCACATATTTGAGGCAAAATTCAATTCAGACAATTCTTAGCCTCAATTTGAAGACTAATTTGTAAAGCTAACTAAGCTTTAGCTTGAGTGAATGCCAGATAAAGCAGCCAGATTCCCACCACGAGATCCACAACAGCACACCAAACTGGATACCAGCCTGGAACTCCACCATTGATCAAAAAAGTATCGTGATATAAATCATAACCACCATGAATTAGCCAAAATATGGCAACAGGGTAATAGGAAAAATTATTAAGCAGGCAGAGAATGCCGACGAAGATGAAAGGCAATCCATAAACAAGCTCATGCAAAATTACACTGGTATCCTGGGTTAAGATACCAAAACCTACATAAATTATTGGCAACGAAATCAAGGAAGCAGAATATAGGCGACCAGATATTCTTTGACGGCTAGTAACGACAACCATCGATAGACCAACTATAATTCCTAGCAATACTTCTAACATTTTCAGTGGCTATTTTAATCACGTTAAAGCTAAATCCGCTAAGGTATCTGCTTGCTTGGGGCATAATCTACACCCATCTCCAGACTCCCGCGGAATCTTGATCCAAATCAAACAGATTTATATTTCACCTTAATACTCAGAATCAAACTCTGATATCAGCTCATACATTGGTATCCGAACCTTGACTAATCCTCATCCACATTGGTAACTGTACTTCTCCCCCAGACTCAATTCGCTCAATTGCCGCCTGCATCTCCACCCGCACATCAAACTCAGTTTCAGTCTTTACTGCCTGCATCAGGGGCGTTACAGCACTTTCATCCCCCAATTCGTTCAAGAAGCGACTTGCCCGCCATCTTACCAAACTAGAATCATCTTGCAGCGCCGTAATCATCACTTCACTCCCCTGAGGATCACCTAAGTCACTCAGGGCATCTCCAGCAGTACGCCGCACCATCGGAGACTTATCCCCCAAGAGCATCTCACACAGAGGTGGAATAGCCGCAGCGCATTCGCTTGAGCCCAGTAATGCCGCTGCCCAACGACGAATTGAAACTTTTTCGTCCTTAAGTAAGCTTACGATAGTATCAAAGGTGTCATCATCCACTTCAATTTGCTGAACTGCTTTAAGCCTGCGTTTCCAGTCAGACTGTTGTAATTCTTTTAAGAGTTCTGACTGAGACTGCCTTGGTGTCTGCAAGTCATTGCCTGTATCAGCCTCAATTGATCTTTGCTCAATCTGAGCTAAATCCTGATCGCTAATCAAAATCCCCAGCTCATCTGCAACCTGTTGAGCAATCTCTCCTGGACTGCCAAACTGCGGCTGGTAGGGTGCCCAGCGTCGCTCCATAACATAGTCTGCCCCCGTGGCGAAAATTGCCCGCTTTAAAGCATTACTGAAGCGCTCTGGCAAGGATACACGAACCTGTTCCCCCGAACCCGCCGTCGCCCGCACCTGGACGGGAATTTCTCTAAACATTTGCACTGCTACTTCCACCTGACCAAAGTCTTGCCCTGAAGATAGAACAGGAGAACTGCTTCCATTAGTATTATCCTCGGCAGATCCTTTGATGCTTTGGGTTAGGCTAGGATCTACTTGGTCTGAAAGTCCAAGGACATTACCCGCCGCAGTAAGAATTGGCTGCCAGTCTACGTTTCCCTTACGAGTTATGGTGATGAAATCGTCCATCAGAAAAACTGACTTGATTCCAGCGATCGCCAGTAACTCTGGAACAAAAGAGGGTACTTTAGGATCTGTTGCTACTTTCTGTTTCTCATCTCCCTGATTGATGGTTATGGGTTTTGTGACTACCGAAGCGTCCAGATTTAGCTTCATGCAGTTGGGACTGGGAGTAGTTTCAATAGAACGCAGTTTCATCAGTTTCTTGAAGGAAGAGTACCTTAACAGCTATGTCCTATAGTACTAAATCCCTGGATCTGAATCTTCATCTTAGATTGAACTAATGCTAAAAACTGCTGGAGTGTCTTTGATTTAAAATGCGATCGCTCTTCTAGCAGAACTACAGCAACATAAATCCTAGAGATATCAAGATTACCATCAAGCCTTGTCAAATAGTTACGGCTAAGTTGCTGATATTGATATATCGATTACTGATCGCTATAATTTAAAAAAAGGTGATACGCTACCGTTAAGTGCGAACTTGGAAAAAAGGTGATACGCTACCGTTAAGTGCGAACTTGAAAAGAAGGTGATACGCTACCGTTAAGTGCGAACTGAAAAATATCAAACGATGACCGCCTAGTGCGGTCATCGTTTGATATGTATAAAAAATATGAGATTTTATACTATAAATGATTCATATATAGATTTCTTAAAAAAAATAGATAGTAGAGTTCCAAATAACTATCAGGAAAAAAGACCATTTGTCGGGGTTATTTTAGAAACGCTTAATGTGAATTAGCTTCGCTGAAAAGTTATTGGCTCGTAGCTATTAGCCGCTAGCCATTAGCCATTAGCTTTTTTATAGTCTTTAAGACTTGATTTCAGTCTTGTTATTATATAGATTGAGTAATCTACGAATTTTTAAGCTTTAAACTCACCTTATTCTAGCGTCAATAATTATTAGTAAAGCGATCGCCTGTACAAAAAAACTTTCAATATTAGAAACTAGTGAAGTGTTTTTTGATGATTAAAATGCGATCGCTCTTCTGGTAGAACTACAGCAATCTGATCCTGGATATCTCAAGATTTCCATCAAGCCTCATCCAATTGTTACAGCTTAGTTAGTAATAAACAAGATTTAGTTTACTGATTATTTAGAAGAAAGGGCGATCACGTTTTTGAGAGAACAGTATGAAGTGAGAAATTCATAAATTCAAGAGTGTGTAATTTAGATCAAAGGTATTATATCTAGAAAAATTGTGGATAACATACTGCTCAAGGATAATATACGGAAAGTTCCTGTATAGTAAACAATTAGAACTTATATTAGCAAACCCAGTTGACTAATTCTTCAATCTCTAATTTATGATAGTAATATGGAAGACTTGACGAATCAAAAGCTTAAAGAAGAAATTGCAAAACTCAAAACAGAAAGACATAGTATTCAGTTCAACACAGCATTTGAATTTGTTAAAACAGCGCTTATTTTCATTGGGGGAATATTTGTTTTCTTTCTAATACAAAGTCCAGAGTCAATTTTGAAGCGGCAATCATCTAAAGAGCAGATATCATCAGCTCGTTTTACCATAATTCAAGCAATATTAGATGAGACAGATGAAGTGAAACAACAGCAACTTTTTTCTGCTCTCAAAGCTGTATATTCAGATAATGATAACTGGGTTGAAAACCTAAAGTTTATTGAATCTCAAGAGTCCCAAGAATTGCTATTAGATGCAGTAGGAAAGTTATCTAATAATGAGCAACTGAATAAGCTTATTGAAGAAAAACAAAATTTGCTTAAAGAGCTTAGGATACAATATGAAAAAGAAATTAGAGGTGAAGGTATTAGTGGTCAACCAGGATTTGGTTTAGTAGCAAGAGGACTTCGTGAACAGATAGAGGCTCTCAATGCTGAAATTTCTGAGCTACTCCAATATATCTCTTCAGAGAACTAATGTTTATTTATTTAGATGAATCTGGAGATCTCGGATTTAATCAGAATAAAAATAATTCCCGCTACTTCACTATTACCTTGCTAGTTTGTGAAGATCAGCAGGTTCAAGCACAAATTAAAAAAGCAGTCAGAAGAACTTTAAAAAATAAAATCAACCACAAAGCTAAAAAAAAGCGTATTGCTGAAGAACTTAAAGGAACAAGAACATCAATAGATGTTAAGAAGTATTTCTACGAAAGAATGCCAGAAGAAGGATGGAGTATTTATTCAGTAAAAGTGTTCAAAGCTGATGTATCCAAGCAATTATCTACTGCTCAAGGTAAGAAAAAACTATATAATTATTTGACCAAAGAAATTATTACTAAATTACCTCAAAATAACAATATTTATAATGTTAATTTAGTTGTTGACAAGTGTAAAAATAAAAGTGAAAGGGCTGACTTTGACCAATATATAAAATTACAATTGCAAAATCAATTTGGTTCAAAGATAATTATCTCTATTCATCATGAAAGCTCCGAAAATAACTCTTGTCTACAGGCAGTTGACTTGTTTTGTTGGGGACTACAACGGAAATCGGAGCTACAAGACAATGAATGGCTTAATTACTTTCAGAACAAAGTGAAAGTCGATTTACAATATTTTAAATGAGTAAATTTTGGAGAACCTGTATCGTCAGAATCCTTAAGCTCATAGCCAGTCGATGAAAGGCAGCACTAAAGGCACGATACGAGGATTTATCTCTACTTTTAAAAATACCATATAAGTTGCTTGTTTGCACAACGTTGAGGCTCTTCATTTCTCTTAAGCAGATAGGATTCTTGATTTAACTCTGGATGATCATTAGGTATCCTAAATTAAAGGAAAATCAGTCGAATATTTATAAATTTTCCAACCATCCCTTAACTTGACTATCAACTAATGGTTTTTCCAACTTAGCGTGCTCACTTCGAGCAGCACTCAAAATATGAGCCATGTTGACTGGTTCATCGGCATCGGCGGCGATAAATGCAGCATTCAGGGCTATATTGCGGATATTTCCCCCCGCTACGCTGAGTTTCGCCAATTTATTAACGTCTAGATTATGGGTTGGAGTCTCCTGGGGAAAAATCCGCTGCCAGATTTCGGCTCTCTGACTGAGATCGGGAAAGGCAAACTGCACCACAAAGCGAATTCTTCGCATAAAGGCATTGTCGAGGGAACCTTTTAAGTTAGTGGTGAGAATTGCTAAACCCCGATAGGCTTCCATTCTTTGCAGTAGGCAGCTAACCTCGATATTAGCATGGCGATCGTGGGAGTCCTTGACCTCACTACGTTTACCAAATAAAGCATCAGCCTCATCAAAGAGTAAGATTGCCCCGCCACTCTCTGCTGCATCAAATATCCGACGTAAATTTTTCTCGGTTTCGCCGATATATTTACTCACCACCGAACTTAAATCAATACGATAGAGATCTAGGCATAATTCCTTGGAAATTACTTCGGCGGCGGTGGTTTTGCCCGTGCCGCTGGGTCCCGCAAACAGGGCGCTGATCCCTAAACCGCGATCGCTCTTAGTAGCAAAGCCCCAGGTTTGATAAACTTTGACTCGCTGACGGACGTGAGCCACAATTGCCTGGAGGGTAGCTAGTTGCGGGGGAGGTAAAACTATATCTGACCAATACTAACAATAAAGAAGATAACTGGGTCGAGGTTGGGGAGATTTGACAATTGAGTTGCTCGTAGCTCATAGATTAATATATTGCTAATTTTGCGAATAAGCTCAGTCATGGGGGTCTTTCCTTATTAAGGAGGGATAAACAAGGATCAAAAGAATGAAATCTAAAATTAATCTGTTCGTGTTTATTAGCTTTTAATTAAGTATTTTCTCGTTGAGGAAAGTACTTGTTAATCAATATTTCTTTTAAAATTAAGCCAATAAAATATTGAGGTCAAATTTAATATCTAGTCATGTTTTTACTTTTCTTTAATTAAAGCTTGTTAAACATTAAATTGCTGTATTTCAGGAATTTAAAGATATAGAATTTGGAGATTTTTTCAAGACTTAATCAAGTGATTTTACTTAAGTGTTCAGCAAACAATTATTTTAATATCTTATATTAGGCTAATGTAGCTACAGTAAAAATACTGAGCAATTTTGATAGTTAGTAATCACTTATATGAATATATAAGTAGATAATGACCAAATAATCTTGTTATGGCGGTTAGTAGTTAGTAGCTGATAGTTACTGATAATAGCTTTAGCTAAATTCAGACTTGATTAATGTTTTATTCTACAGAACGATTGGAATCGCTTCGCCACCAGAAATAAGAGCAAACTGGCAAAATTACGACACTGATAATGACAAAGCTAATTAAGATTATTACTGGCAGTATGGAATGCGATCGCATTCCTGTAGCGATTAATCCCATCCCGTGTAAAATAGTTAGCTATGAACCCCAGCGATGGGTTTTATGCCAAGCTAAATCACTAGAAAGCGTCCAGGGGGTGCGAACTCCAAAGAAATGGTTACGGCGAATTTTACTGAGGTAGTTGCCAAAAATAATCAAAAATCCCCCTAAAGCAAAGACAATAATCTTTAGTGTGTCAGTAGTCTTGCCTAATGCGCCAAAGACAATCGCACCTTGAACAATGCTGAGGAAAATTACCAATGCTAGAGAAAAAATAGCGTAAGCTGGTTTAGAACGCTTGAGGTTAGTGGGCTCTATTTTGGGTAAAATCGGGCAAATTAGGGTAAATACTAAAGCAATCAAAGGCTCTAATAATAGTCCCTCCGTTTTTCCCATATAGCCAACAGGTGAACCATCAAAAGCAAAACGAGTAGCAATTTGCGCATCGGTCGGCAGTTGTCCCCATGCCCAAAACGAGAGGGCAAACATTTCCATGACAATTAGCAAATTAATAGTAAAAACGCGACTAAGCTTCATAATTTACTCCTTTAGTTTGTTTTGGCTGGGTTTTTCGTGAATTTGATTCAAAAGATAGCTTAAAGGTGCTTGCCATAAGCAGTAGCGCATCCTCTAAAACTGAAAGATTAAGATGATAAGTAATTGTTGTTCCTTTTTTGTCTGCCTGAATTAAATCCGCCTGTTTGAGGATGGCAAAGTGTCCTGATAGAGTTGATCGCGCCAGATTAAAACTCTCTGCGATTTCTCCTGCTGTTAGATCGCGATCGCGCAATAATTCCAGAATGCGTCGCCGATTGGGGTCTGCTAGTGCTTTATAGATATCATTCATATTTTGTTATTTTGCCAAATACCGAAATAAAAAGCAATGGGTACATACACCACATCCTATTTTCATAGATCACTCTAAAGTTGCAGCAGTCAAAAATCAGAGAAATTATAACTATTTTGAGTATTGGAACACAGATGGCAACATTGGCACCAATACTGTCAGTCGGGGTAATCGACCTTCGTTACGCTTTACTTGGAAGGACAATCCCCCAGAGAAACGGGCAGAAATTGTCCTCGTCGGATACGTGCTGAAGAGTCTTCAACTCCCTTAAGAATTCGGATTGCCGATAGTTTACCCAAGGTTGATCCTAATGCGGCATCAGAAAACGTCCGCAATACTGGAGAATATTTCTCAGTACAGGTGATGCGGGGGAATGAAGTTTTAGAAGAATTTCCCAACCTTACCATGCAGCCCGAACCTGATACTTCGGTTGCAGACTAAGCGGTTACGGCTTTAGAAACATCGAGCTATTTCAATATATTCGATACTTCGGTTACGGGAGGGGCATTAGCCAAGCGTCCTACTAACGGCGTATATGAAATTAGCGCACCTCTGGCAGTTCCTCAGCAAGAAAACTTTGTCGAACAGATTAAAGGGGTGCGGGATGATCGCACTGGGGTCAGAGGTTTATTCGAGATTGACGAAATTACGGAGATCGTCTGTCCCGACCTGATGAAGGTTGAAGTAAGGGATTTTGCCGACTCCCAACCAGGCGATCGCCATTATTTAATCGATTCTCTTTCAGGCATCGTTCAGTTTGGTCCCTTAATTCGCGAACCCGATCAGTTAAGAACGGCAACGGAAACTAGAATTCAGTATCAAACCCACGGACAACAGCCGAGCATGCTATCCTCCGATAATCTAGAGCAGCAATACGGCGCAATCCCCCCTAAAGGTTAAAGGGGAAAGAGGTTAAACCCCGCCTAGTCAACCATACCAGACGGGATTCAAGATACTTACTTTAATGAAAAGAGAGCACATCAATGTAAATTCAATGAAATCTTATTTAAAGAAATTCTGAAGCAGTTAAGTAATCGCTTCCACGAAAAAGTTATACCTTTAACCTTTTCCCTTTCACCTTTTACCAACTTCAAAAAATCCATTTAAAGAACTCATCAAATAAAGCTCTAAGCCTTGGCTTCCTGACGAGCCTTAGCTTCAGCAATCACCTCATCAGCAACGTTCCTAGGACAGGGAGCATAGTTATTGAACTCCATGGAGAACTGACCACGCCCTGAAGTCATAGTCCGTAAGTCGCCGATATAGCCAAACATTTCACTCAAAGGAACGTCAGCTTTAATCCTTACCCCCATGGGAGTAGAATTCTGGGACTTAATCATGCCGCGACGACGGTTTAAATCACCGATTACGTCACCCATATGATCATCGGGAGTAAAGACGTCTACGTTCATAATGGGTTCGAGGATTTGCGGTGCAGCCTTCGGTAAAGACTGACGATAAGCAGCTCTAGCGGCGATTTCAAAAGCGATCGCACTGGAGTCTACGGGGTGGAAAGCACCATCTTTGAGGGTAACTTTTAAATCTACACAGGGGAATCCAGCTAGGACACCTTTTTCAATACTGTTGGCAAAGCCTTTTTCCACAGCGGGCCAAAATTCCCGAGGTACGTTACCCCCAGTAACCTTGGACTCGAACTCAAAGCCAGTACCAGGTTCCCCAGGCTCGATGGTGTAGTCAATTTTACCAAACTGACCAGAACCACCAGACTGTTTCTTGTGGGTGTAGCTATCGGCAACGATTTTAGTAATAGATTCACGGTATGCCACCTGAGGCTTACCAACGTCTACTTCTACCCCATGAGTACGCTTGAGGATATCTACCTTAATGTCTAGGTGTAGCTCACCCATACCTTTGATGATGGTTTCACCACTTTCAAAGTCAGTTTCGACGTAGAAAGAAGGATCTTCCTGCACCATCTTGCTGAGGGCAATCCCCATTTTCTCTGAAGCCCCTTTGTTTTTGGGGTTGATGGCGATGGAAATCACGGGATCGGGGAAGACCATCGGCTCTAGGGTTGCAGCATTCTTGGGATCGCAGAGAGTATGACCAGTCTGGACATTTTTAAGTCCGACGATGGCAATAATGTCTCCAGCTTGAGCAGTATCAATCTCCTCACGGGAGTCAGCGTGCATCTCGACCATGCGTCCCACCCGCTCAGTTTTACCTGTGGCAGTATCGAGGACGCTTTCCCCTTTGTTTAACACCCCAGAGTAGATGCGAGTGAAGGTCAAAGCACCATAGCGGTCATCCATAATCTTGAATGCCAAAGCACGGAGAGGCTTTTCAGGATCAACGATGGCATATTCTCCAGTTTCGTTACCTTCCAAATCGATTTCTGGCTGGGGAGCAACTTCCGTGGGGTTGGGCAAATAGTCTACTACGGCATCCAGCACTAGCTGTACCCCTTTGTTTTTAAAGGAGGAACCACAGTAGGTAGGGAAGAAGGCTAGTTTGCGAGTCCCCTTGCGAATACAGGCTTTGAGCTGTTCAATTGAGATTTCTTCCCCTTCAAGATACTTCTCCATCAGGTCATCATCTTGCTCGATCGCCGTTTCAACCAGCATTTCGCGGTAGGTAGCAACATCATCCGCCATGTCCGCAGGAACATCTTTGATTTCGTAATTTTCAGGTAAGCCAGAATCATCCCAAATCCAGGCTTTCTCTGTTAACAGATCTATTACTCCCACAAAATCGCTTTCTACCCCAATGGGTAATACCATAACCAGAGGTTTAGCCGCCAAAATTCCATCAATTTGCTTGACTACGCTATAGAAATCCGCACCCGTACGGTCTAACTTGTTGACGTAGATAATCCGCGCTACTTTAGAGTCGTTAGCGTAGCGCCAGTTAGTTTCCGACTGAGGCTCAACCCCACCCGAACCGCAAAACACACCTACACCACCATCAAGAACTTTTAGGGAGCGATAAACTTCGATGGTGAAATCTACGTGACCAGGAGTGTCAATAATATTTAGCTGATGGTCTTTCCAGAAACAGCTAGTTGCTGCGGACTGAATAGTAATACCACGCTCTTTCTCCTGATCCATGAAATCAGTCGTTGCTTCTCCATCATGTACCTCACCAATTTTGTGGCTTTTACCAGTAAGCTTGAGGATTCTTTCAGTAGTGGTTGTTTTACCAGCATCCACGTGCGCGAAGATGCCTATGTTCCGATATCGAGTAAGGTCTTTCATTGTTGTCTAAGTATATGATTATTATCAACCTCACTTTGGCGGAGTTTACCCAGGGGGTAATCATCGTTTAAGTGCTATTAAATGAGGTCATTGATTGTTGCAGTTCCAGCCCAAAATAAGGTGGGATTTCAATCGTCAGTGAAACATTATGCTGCCTACCTAATTTCTGATGGCAACGATGCTTATTATAATGCTAATTGTTAAATAATGATAAGATATATCGCCGACAAAGAATACCCAGCAATCCTGCTATTGGCAAGGTGATTACCGAACCCCTACTTACCTAGCATATAATGCTCTCAAAGTCACTGTTTACGGCTGGTTTATCGATATAAGCTCCCAGATTAGGTAATCTTGCACGATTTAATTGAATATGCTAAGTGATTTTACTTATGCAGTCACTTTAATTGATTTCCCTATGAGGTGATACTAAATCCGATTACCAAAATACACTTAACTAAATGCAAACCTGAAAAACCCCGTTACCCGTTACCCGTTACCCATTACCCCTTTCCCCTTCCCCAACCGTAGCAAGTCTCTTATCATTTTTGGGAATTGGTATAATCTATCTGAAATGGCTATAGTTCTGATTCGCTCATATTTTCTACTTCTATCAATAGCTGTTCAATAGCATCGCTATCATCAACTTTAGCTAAACTATCATTCAAATTATCGTTAATGACTCCTGCAATTTTTGCGGCAGTAGGAGATTCAAAAAGAAAGTCACGCATGGGAATATCAACATTAAATTCTTCTTTAAGACGGGACACAATTTGAATTGCTAATAGGGAATGTCCTCCTAACTCAAAAAAGTTGTCGTCTGCACCAATTTGCTCAATACCCAATAGTTCTTCCATTACCGTAACTACCACTGACTCAATACTATTCCTGGGAGCAACATATTCAGCACTAACATGGGGTTTCTTTTGTTTACTTAAAGCACCCAAGCTTACATTTGCCTGTAGCTGTTCTATTTCCGTTAAAGACTTAGGCTTGATCCATTGCTCAATCCTAGGCTGTAGATCTGTCGGAGAGGCGATCGCAGCAGGAAGATTATTACTTAAAATTCTTTTGGTGATTTCCCAAGCTTCATCGGGATTGATCGCTAAATCAATTAGATTTAAACCCGTAAGACGATTCTGGCTTGCTGAAGTACTATTCTCTGTTGTTTGATTACTGTTATAACCATCCCAGTTAATCGTCAACCAATTACTATCACTTGCAGCATTTTTGGCACTAGCAAAGGTATCCATAAAAATATTAGCAGCAGTGTAAGCGGTAAAACCAACACCACCAACGATAGAAGAAAGAGAAGACTGTAAAAGGAAAAAGTCAGGTCTATATTCAGCCAATATTTCATCAAGGATAATTAAACCTTCAACTTTAGTTTTAAATTGCTTGGCTATTTCTGCGCTGGTTAAAGACTGTAGCGGACAAGCGTAATTATCTCCCATGGTACCTGCATGAATTACACCATTAATTTTGCCAAATTTATTAATTGCTGACTCAACTAAAGATTCAATAGTAACTTTATTAGTTAAATCAGCGCTAATAAATATTATTTCTATTCCAGAATTAATCAGATTTTGTAGCTGTTGAATTAGCTCATATCCCCAATGATTTTGATTATCTTCTATCCAGGATTGCCAGTCAGCTTGTGCGGGCAAACCTGAACGACCAACTAAGATTAAATTAGCCTGGTATTCCGTTGCTAGGGATTGAGCATACATTAAACCTAAGCCTTCTACTAAATCCCCCGCAATTAAATATGTTCCCTGTGGTTTTAGAGGTAAAGAATTACTATTAGAAGTAATCGGTAATGAATTAATAACCTGTCGCCATTTAAAATTATGACGATAGGCGATCGCATTTTCTGTAGGAATAGTCAGAACTTCAGTAACTAAATTCCCTAAAACGTTAGACTTGCTAAAGCTATCTGTTTCCAAGTCAATATTATGACAAATAATCTGGGGTAATTCTTGAGGAATAACTTTACAAGCACCCATTAACAATGCCCCATCAGGGTTTAACTTTTCATTCCCCGTTACCTGATGAATATTGTTAGTAATAATAGATAGTTGTATTGACTTATTAATTAGTTTACTAGTTAAAGCCTGAGTTAGATAAATAAGATTATTAAAGTCTTGCTGGGAGTTATCTTTTAGATTCCAAAGATAAATTATTTTTTGTGGTAAATAACTATTTACTTCTAAATCTTCAATTAAAGTTAGATAGTCATGAGAGTTTGCAGCATTAATTTTATATAACTGCTCATCTTCTTTAATAAATTCTCTTGCGATGTTAACTACAATCACCTGACACTCTATCTGCTGTAACTTGGTTATTAACTCTTGAGCTAAGGTATTATCATCAGCAAAAACTAAGCAAGTATACTTTTCCTTCAATTCCCAATTACTGTTAACTAACGGGCGATCGCGTTGCCAGGAAGGAATATAGATCCAGTCTTTAAGGTCAGGTTTTTTAACGAGTTGGGATGTTGACTTAGGTTCAGAGATTTTAACAGAAGAAACATTATGCTGACGCTCAACCCAGTAACGCTGTTTGGCAAAAGGATATGTCGGTAAAGGAATACGGTACGGGGCTTTATTTTGATAGATGTAACTCCAATCTATTTTTACTCCTGCCAACCACAATTGCCCTAAAGTATTAAGCAAAAAATTGCGATCAGAAGTCTCAGTTTTCTCTTTAGGGTGAGGTAAAGAAGTCAGAAAAACTGGATCTGAATTATACTGCTGCTGTTTAGCTAAAGTTGCTAAAGTTCTACCGCCGCCAACTTCTAAGAAAACTTGATTAGGAGTCGTTAATAATTCAGCAATGCCCTCGCTAAAGTTAACCGCCTGTCGGATATGCTTTGCCCAATATTCAGGGCTAGTCGCTTCTATATCCTTAATCCAAGTACCCGTGACGTTAGAAATAAAGGGTAATTGAGGATTATTGAGGGAAGTTTCCCTAAATACCTTCGTTGAAAATTCCCCCAAAATCTCGTCCATCATCGCCGAATGAAAAGCATGGGAAGTATGCAGACAACGACAGGCAATACTTTGTTGGCTTAACTCAGTCTCTAATTGTGCGATCGCATTTTCGGTTCCTGAAATGACGCATAGTTCAGGGGCATTAACTACCGCTAATGATAACTCAGTTGACTCTTTAATAAAGTTCATTACATCATCAGCAGACATCGCCACAGATAACATTGCCCCTTTAGGACATTGCTGCATTAACCGCCCCCGTTGTGCCACAATCCTTAAAGCGTCTTCTAAACTAAACACTCCTGCTAGGGTTGCTGCTACATATTCCCCGATACTGTGTCCAATAGCGTTGCTGGGCTGAATACCCCAAGAGATCCAAAGCTGCGCCAAAGCATATTCAATGGTGAAAATCGCAGGCTGGGCGTATTGGGTTTGTTGGAGGGTGGAGGATTGATCCCCCCCAGCCTCCCTTAACAAGGGGGGAGAATTGAGGGAAGGGGGAAAGAGGATTTCTTTGAGGGGTTTATCTAAATATTGATCGAGAATTTGAAAACAGCGATCGCAATTTTCTCTAAATACTGTTTCGCTATCATAGAGTTCTCTCCCCATGTCAATATATTGACTACCCTGCCCCGAAAACATGAAGGTAATCGGGCGATCAATTGGCGGTTGATGTTTGCTCATTGATGAGCTATTTAATTTGGTTACTGCGTCATCAATAGTTTGGGCGACTACCATACGACGGTAGGCAAAAGCCTTTCTCCCCACCTGAAGCGTATAAGCCACATCTGCTAAATCTAAATCAGGATGCTCTTTTAAATAATTTGCCAAATTATTAGTAGCACCATCTAAAGCCGTTTCCGTCTTCGCAGAAATAACCAATAATTGAGGACAAGTATCATTAGTCCTATCCTCCTGCTTTACTCCTTCCTCCAGTACAACATGAGCATTCGTTCCTCCCATGCCAAAAGAACTAACTCCCGCACGAATAGGGTTTCCGTTTGCTTCCCAGGGAGTTAATTTAGTGTTGACGTAAAAATTAGCAAAGTTAATTTCAGGATTAGGACGTTGGAAATTTAGACTAGGGGGAATCTGCTGGTGATGGAGTGCCAAAACAGTCTTAATTAAGCCTGAAATACCCGCTGCGGCATCCAAATGCCCTAAATTACTTTTTACTGAACCGATGGCGCATTTACTATTACGATTACGGAATACTTTATTTAAAGCCGCCAACTCAATGGGATCTCCTAACGATGTACCTGTGCCGTGAGCCTCAATATAGCTAATAGTTTCAGGATCAACTTTAGCCTGTTGGAGTGCCCGTTCAATTACCTCTGCCTGCCCAGTAACGCTAGGTGCCGTCAACCCCACTTTATCCCCGCCGTCGTTATTAATTGCCGAACCTTTAATAATTGCCCAAACATGATCTCGATCTTTAATCGCTTGAGATAATCTTTTTAAAACAACGATACCCACACCGTTACCAAATACTGTACCCTTCCCTTCCGCATCAAAAGCCCGACAGTAACCATCGGGAGAAGCAATACTTCCTTCCTGATAAAGATATCCCTGCTTCCCTTCCGTATTAACGGTAATCCCCCCTGCCAAAGCCATATCAGACTCCCCATCCAGCAGGCTACGACAGGCTAGATGCACCGCCACCAAAGAAGTTGAACAGCCCGTTTGAATCCCACAGCTTGCCCCCTTTAAATTCAGCTTATAAGATACCCTGGTGGGCATTAAACCCATCACGTTACTAATTACAACCTGGACGTTATTGAGCTTTTTTTGTAACTCCGAAGAAGAATTTAAATTAAGCAAATAAGTATTGAGTGCTGCACCAGCAAAAACCCCAATTTTCCCTGAAAAGCGATCGCTATCATAACCAGCGTTTTCCAATGCTGTCCATGCCGACTCTAAAAATATCCGATGCTGTGGATCAATTACCTCCGCTTCCAGGGGAGAATAGCCAAAAAACTCCGCATCAAACTCCTCAATTCCCTCAAAACTACTATAAGCCCTCACGTAGTTAGGATTCCTGCGTAGATCCTGATTAACTCCCGACGCTGCTAACTCCTCATCGGACAAAAAACGAATTGAGTTAACCCCCTGCTGTAGATTATGCCAATACTGCTCAATATCACTCGCCCCAGGAAACCGCCCCGCCATGCCAATAATGGCAATTGATTCGTTCTTCTGTTCTTCAATCGCCGCTAATTTTTCTTTGGCTTCTTTAAGGGCAGTTAATACTCGCTGGTTAATATTGGATGTCATAAAGGCTTAATATAAGAGGGAATGTATAAGATATAAGCTTGCTGGCTTTACGGAAGCGAGTTTACTGTCTGCTTCCGCAAGGCAACTTTATTGCTTAATGAGAATAATTATACTTAATAAGAAAGCTTCAAGATCTCTTAGCTCTTTTACCTATATATATTTGAAATTTGTAACTATTGCTTTTTATCAATGTTTATATCCTCCGTTTTATTTAATTTTTTTCGATTTTATGTATTTGGTATGATTACATCACAAGTTTAGTTAGGAAAAAAGGGCTAATTATGTTAGTACACCAGAATCATGGAGATAGTAAAAAATTATCATTTAACTAGAAATAGAGGTCTATTAGCCTTAAATATACGGAAAGCTAATTTAGTAAATGAAAGAAATGGAGCAATGATTATAAAATGTCAAACTCATCATAAGCTGTTACACATTTAATTTTTTTATTGTTACAGAAGTGAACAGCCAAGGTTATTTTAAATGTACAGCTTAGATAAATGAAAGATTACTAGAAAATTTAGCTAAGTCAACTGTTTTGACATGAACTCATCTAGAAAACCTAAAAGTAGACAAGCACTTAGTAAACAGAGGTTGTTTGTGGGGCGTGATGCTCATATGGAAAGTTTTCGTGCCAATTTAAGGGAACAGCCTCAGAAAAGGAGCTTTTTATATAGCATTTGGGGACAGAGTGGAGTTGGAAAAAGTACTTTGATTAAGCATCTTCGGACAATTGCTGAAGAAGAAAGCTTTATCACAGTATATACTAGTGGTTCCGAAGATAATACGTTGGAAGTAATGGCAGAGTGTGCCAGGATTTTTGAGAAACAAGGGAGAAAACTGCAACGTTTTAGTGAAAGATATAAAGTTTATCTTCAACAAATAGAAGCAATTGAAGCTGATCCAGAAGCTCCTCAAGGGCTTTCAGGGTTTTTGGTTAGGTCGATTACAAAAGCGGGATTTGGACTAGCAAAGCAAGTTCCAGGTAGTGGAGTTGTAGCTCCATTTTTAGATGAGGAGGCAATTGCTAAACAATTTGCTGAATGGACATCATATGCAGCAAAAAAGATCAGCAATAAGGATGAAGTTCTTCTGGTAGATAAACCTATAGAACAACTCACTCCTCTATTTTTGAAGGATCTTAATGAAATAGCTAAAAACGCTAATATAATATTGTTTTTTGATTCCTATGAACATACAAGTTCTTTTTTAGACTCTTGGTTTCGAGAAGTCTTGTTAGATCCAGAAGTACGCTATGGTAGTTTACCAGACAACGTAATTCTTGTCCTTGCTGGGATAGAAGAAATTATTAGGAGAGATTGGCAAGAATATGAAGAATATATTGCTCATTGGAATCTGAAACCTTTTACAGATGATGAAGTGAGGCAATATCTTTCTCATCGAGGTATCAATGACTGTCAAGCTGTTGATGAGATTCTGCGCCTTTCTGGGGGCTTACCTGTTTGGGTAGAAACTTTAGCTGCTGAAAATCATGAGGATCTTGTTTCAGGTAATGTCTCTAGTAGTTCTGCGTTGGATTTTTTTCTCAAGAGGATCAATGAGCCACAAAAGCAACGAGTCGCTTTAGAAGCTAGTCTTTCTCCTATATTAAACCGCGACATTATAACAATTCTAGATAGCGAAGAATCTGCCGAGGAGCTCTATCATTGGCTGAAATCAATGCCTTTTGTGGAAGAGAAATCTAGAGACGATTGGTCATATCATGATATTATTCGCACCCCAATGCTCCGTAAACAACGATTGTTATCTCCTAATCGTTGGATAGAATTACATGGCAAGTTGGCTAACTATTTCGATGATTTATGCAGTACTTTTAGGCTGGGTAATCAGCAGAAATGGCATGATTCTAGTTGTCAAGAATATTTTTTCTACGGACTTTATCATCATCTTTGCTGGAATCCTAGGCAAGGACTATTAAAAGCATTAAACATATTTTTAACTGCCTTAGATCAGCAATTCTCATCTTATCCTGCACAGAAATGTGCTGAAATAATTTCTGCTGCTGGAAGAGCATCTGCACTTGAAGAAATTCAAGTTTTGGGGAATCAACTTTTAGACGGTTTAAAATCTTTTGGAGAGAATAGATATGAAGATGGCATCGAAATGCTCACTTTATTGCTTACTCAATACAATCTTGAGAAGCAATCTAGAGCAATTGCTTTGGGCTGGCGGGGTGAAGCTTATCGTCTGATAAGACTTTACGATGAGTCGCTTCAGGATTTTGATGATGCAATTTCTATTAATGTCAACAATTCTTGGATGATAGTTTCTCGCAGCTCTACTTATCGAAAAATGCGTAGATATGAGGAATCTATTCAAGATTGTGATAGTGCAATTGAGCTTAATTCAGATGATATTAAGGCATTTACTAGTAGAGGTCAAACATATCTCAGATTAAAAAAATATGACGAAGCAATACGAGACTTGGATTATGCTGTTCATCTAGATCCTAATGATACTTGGTCACTTGCAAGTCGAGGTAACGCCTATCAGCAAATGAGGCAATATAGAAAAGCAATGCAAGATTTTGATCGTGTTGTTGAACTTGATCCAAACGATTCATGGACACTATCAAATCGCGGATTTATTTATCGTAAACGAGGCTTTTATGTGAAAGCTTTAGAAGATTATAACCGTGCCATAGAACTTAATCCTTACAACGCTCGACTATTTGCAAGCAGAGCTGAAACTTATCGATTGATGAGGGAATATGAGCAAGCGTTACAAGATTTTGGTCGTGCAATTAGCTTAAAGCCGAATGACTCTTGGGCTAAATGTCGACGTGCAGAAACATATCTTCTTCTAAGGCAGTATGAGGAATCTTTTGCTGATTTTGAGGAAGTGATTATATTAAGCCCAGATAACGATTGGCGTTTATTTACTTATTCTTTATCTCTCAGAGCCTCTGGTTATTTAGAAGAAGCCTCCGCAAAACTATCTCTTGCCATTCAAATTGCTCAAAGCCGTTATGAAAATAATTTAGAGGATCATCGAACGGCTTTAATGCTAGCTCTGTACAGATTATCGGATAATGATACACAAGCCGAACTTCTTTACGAAAACATCATTTCCAAGAATATTCAATTGGCGCTAATTTGGGAAGCAATACGAAGCCTAGAAGACTTTCTTGCGGTATTTCCTGACCATTATTTAGGTGAGTCTGTAAGAAGAAAACTTTTAAGTAAAGTTGGAATATAGTAATCGTTTAATTAAATATTCTAGATATTACTAGAAAACTTAATTAAGCTTGTTGATTATTTAAATTTATGAACTAAGTAATATGATAGAAATTTTAACTTTACTGCCTACTATTATTGCTAGTATTCTTATATTAGTGCTGGCGTTTGTAGTTTTGCGATGGCTATTTAAATGGCTTCGTCGCACTGTCCGATTTATTATAGTATTTATTACAATAATTTTTTTAAACCAACTACTATTGTCAGTTATAATATATCCGTTGATTGAAACATATGTGCAAATTGCGAATATTGGCAAAACTCAAATAACTTTAAACACCTTAATCGTTGGGGGTTTAAGTATTGTTCTATTGCTTGTCCCAGTCAAAAAAGCTGATGAACTAGCAAAGATTTTCCACAGTCAAGTAAAAATTGCGAAAAGACAATCAAGTGAAGAACAGCTTAGATTATATCAAGCTAAAGAAGCGGACAAAAAAGCTTGGTTATTTTCTTTATATTCGATAGTCGTTTTTTTGGCTCTGCTTATAATACAAGTTCTTGTCATTAATTTGCTATATCCATTTTTTAGTAACTATTTGCTTGACAATATTTTTGCAACTATTTTTATTAGCATTTTCGCTTTAGCCGTATTTTTACTTGTTCATAATCATCATAAACAAGACAGAGCATTTTCTACATTTAGGTACTATGGGAAATGGTTTGTCACGCTAAATTTTGCAATAATCGCTATGACAGCTTTTTTCTTTTATGAATACTATGTTCAAAGATTTTCCACTCTAATGCCCATCAGTTTAAGCTTAGATTATTCATCTGGGTTAATCGTATTATTTATAATCACTATCTATTTTCATAGTATTAATATATCAGCTTTTTTGGCATATGGTTATGACAGCGGGATTGCGTGGCTTTTCCCTAAGAGTAGTACCCCAACACATTGGGCACAAAAGCTTTTTTTCTGGATTGATAAACACAACCCTAAAATAAGAATAATTTTAATGCAAAGAATGCCAGAATCAATCTTACATTGGCATTCAACCTGTGGAGGAACGATAGGAGCTTTCTTAGGTCATAAGTTCTTTATTCATAAAATGCGTGGTAGAGAGAGTAAAGTGAAATTTGCACCAATTTTCAAAAGGACAGTTATTTTACAAATACTTTTAATTATTGCCATATCTATCTTAGAACACACAATTTAAACTTTTTTATATATAATGATTCCTCCGTCAAGAAAGATTTTATCTGAGGAATTAGCAAGTTATCTTTATTGGTATTTTATAATGCGATCGCAATCTCAAAAAGCTTCTTAAATTCTGAATTAAGTTAACAATAATCTGAGAAACAGGCGATCGCTTTATTAATAAAATCTTATAAAGAGCGATCGCCTAATCTATAAAAGTCATTGAGCCTAACTCTAATAGAGTAAGCTAACATAATGAGACTAGGTAAACACTGGTTAGTAGCGTGACTCAATCCATAACTACTGAATATAAACATATCTTACTTGGCGATCGCCAAGTCCCCTTTATCAAAGGAACATCCATGAAAGTTGTGGAATTAGTTACTTCAGTTCAAGCTTATGGCTGGAGTCCAGAAGAATTACAGTTCCAGTATCCTCATCTCAGTATGAGCCAGATTCACTCCGCTTTAGCTTACTACTGGGAACATAAAGCTGAAATTGATGCCGATGTGAAGCTTCGCTTTGAATATAGCGAAAAATTGCGCCAAAAGGCTGGAGAATCTCCCTTAGCTAAAAGACTGCGTTCTGAAGGACTCATTTAAAATGAGTGTTGCTTTTTACATGGATGAAAATGTCCATCGAGGGATTACGGATGGATTGCGAATTCGGGATGTCGATGTGATGACAGTACAAGAAGATCGCAGGATTGGCTACCGAGATTCTATAATACTTGATAGAGCTACAGAAATTATGCGTGTTTTATTTACTCAAGATGATGATTTTTTAACAGAAGCAACTCTTCGTCAACAGAAGAGAATAAACTTTGCAGGTATTATTTATGCCCATAAACTTAAAGTTTCTGTCGGTGATTGTATTCGCGATCTAGAGATAATTGCTAAAGCTGCTAATTATGAAGAATTAGAAAATCGTATTCAATATTTACCTTTATGATGCGATCGCAATTTCAAAAAGCTTCTGAAATTCTAAATTGAGTTAAAAATAATCTGAGAAACAGGCGATTACTGAGTTCCTGTTGTTATTGACAAATCAAGGGAATAGTCAGGCTATACTTAGAGACTAGCCATAGCCTCCAGAAAATAATGACTCAGGAAATCGAAGCTACATATGATGGAACAGCCCTCCAGCTAGAATCGCCCCTGAACCTAGCCGCTGGAACAAGAGTGCGGGTCATTATTGAAAGCACCTTAACCCGTGAAACAACACAGCCCAAAAGCTTCATTAAAACTGCTCAGTCCCTAAAACTGCAAGGCAATCCAGATTGGTCAGAAAAGATTGACGATTATTTGTATGGGGAAACCTTTTCTGATGATGGCTGAAGTTTTTTTAGATACTTCTTTTGCGATCGCTTTATCCTCAATAACCGATCAAAATCATGCCAAGGCTGTTGAGATTGCTGGTCAAATTGAGACTGATAAAATTACCTTGGTAACGACTCAAGCAATTCTACTAGAAATTGGAAATGCTCTTTCTAAGAAAAGATATAGAGAAGCCGCAATTCAACTTCTGGAAGCCCTTGAAACTGATCCTACTGTTAAAGTTATTTTATTAACCAACAGCTTGTACAAATCAGCATTCAATTTATTTAAGCAACGAGAAGACAAAGAATGGGGATTAGTAGACTGTATATCATTTATCGTCATGCAAGAGCGAGGAATTACTGAAGCACTGACTGCCGATAGTCATTTTCAGCAGGCAGGCTTTCGAGCATTGCTCAAGGATTAGTTATCTTATACCCAGCCTTATTATCATGATCAATAAAACAATTTTAAATTAGAAAAATTATAGAATTATCTTAAATTATAAATTTGGTTAACAAGAATCTGGATAACAACTGATCGCTTTATCAAGAAAGATTTTATTTGAGGAATTAGCAAGTTTTCTTTATTGGAATTTATAATGCGATCGCAAATTCTAAAAGCTTCTGAAATTCTAGATTGAGTTAACAAAAATCTGATCAACAGGCGATCACTTTATCAAGAAAGATTTTATGTGAGGTATTAGCAAGTTGTTTTTATTAGCATAGAGGATGCGATCGCAATTCCAAAAAGCTTCGCTAAGATTAGAGGGTACCCTGATTTTGATGGAGTAGTATTAATGGTGCAGTCAACCGAGCACTGCCACATTGTCAAAAATGACGCAATATTGAGTGGGGAACCTATTATTAAAGGCACTCGTACGCCTGTTAGAGCAATTGTAGAAATGTGGCGTATTGGAGTGTCACCCGAGGAAATTCCTCAAAGGCTACCACATCTGGGTTTATCCCAGGTTTTTGATGCTCTTAGCTATTATTTGGATCATCAAGCAGAAATCAATGAATACATTGAGCGAAATCGTATTCCAGATGAGCTAATTGATCCGCGAGTACGTAACCTATGAGTCATATTTTTATTCACGTTTATTTGGATGAAGATGTTGACGTTCTTGTGGCAAGTCTTTTATGTTCTCGTGGTTTTAATGCAACAATAGCACAGCAGGCTAAACAACTTGGAAAGACGGATGCTGAACAGTTAGAATATGCGATCAGTCAAGGAAACGCTATTTTGACCCACAATCGTACTAACTTTGAAAATCTTGCTCGGGAGTATTTCGATGCAGGTAAATCTCATGCTGGAATTATTGTTGCAGTCAGAAAGCCCTACACAGAGATAGTAAGAAGATTGCTTGTAATTCTGGATAGCACTACAGCAGATGAAATGGAGAATCAAATTCTTTACATATAATGCAGCCAGCCAACATTACGTTGAAACGTCGGAGCTTAAGTAGTTAATATTGGCATAGAAGATGCGATCGCAATCCCAAAAGTTTCTAAAATTCTTAATTGAGTTAACAATAATCTGAGGGAACAGGGGATCTCTTTATTAAGGGCGCGAAAACTTACTTTGTGTGCTTCTAAAGACTTGCCCTATCAGTCATCCAAACCGACACATTATCGCGTAATATCGAGATACTAGGGATACTATAAGTAATAAACGAAAGATAGCTATTGAAGGGGGTAGAAGTGACGCCGAATGCTTCTTTAGAGGAACGGCTTGCGTTAGTAGAAACTGCGATCGCTGAGTTACGGAAACAAATCACACCTGATCAGCAGACTAATTGGCTAGAACAGATCACAGGTTCTTTTAAAGATGAATCTGCTTTTGAGGAAGTACTTGCTTATGGACAAGCAATTCGCCAGGGAGATGAGTCTTTGCTTGAAGCTTCTGATGAACCATGAGATATCTGCTAGATACAGATCACTTCAGTGTTCTCCAACGTCAGACAGGTGACAGTTACATTAATCTTTCGAGGCGGATGGCACAGTATCCTCCATCAGACTTTGGGATATCAATCGTAACGTTTCATGAACAGATGCTTGGTAGTCATGCTTATATCAACCGTGCTAATTCCTTGAATGAGGTAGTTAAAGGTTACGGAATAATGGCGCGAATTGTTAGTGATTTCAAAGGATTACCGCTTATTTCTTTCGATCAAAGTGCAGCTACAGCATATTCTGATTTAGAACCTCGGCGTATTCAATTGGCAAAAATGGATGCTCGGATCGCTGCAATTGCCATATCTCGTCAGTTGATTTTAATCAGCATTCAATTTATTTAAGCAACGAGAAGACAAAGAATGGGGATTAGTAGACTGTATATCATTCATCGTCATGCAAGAGCGAGGAATTATAGCAATTCTCGATTTAGTGAGATACATTTCGGTCTTCTAAAAGCCGTTAGCCATTAGCTCTAAACTTAAGCTTCATGCCTTTATCTGTGTTTGTATCTCATTGATATGAGAACCGCTATACTGACGCACTGACTGCCGATAGACATTTTCAGCAAGCAGGCTTTCGAGCATTGCTAAAGGAGTAGTTATCATAGATCTAACCTTATTATCATGATCAGTAAAACAATTTTAAATTAGAAAAATTATAGAATTATCTAAAATTATGAATTGAGTTAATAAGAATCTAAGAAACAGGCGATCGCTCTTACTATTTTAGAAGTAAAATCTTATAGTAGCGATGCGTAAGATAAATGACATCGATTACCTGTTCGAGCAGTCTTTTAGGCGTTTTTCCACAAGCAATTCCGAAAGTTGGTTTCGTGCCGCTGAAGATTTTTGTTAGGCGATATCGATATATTTTCAGAGGGTCTACTTTAGCACTCTCAACAGACCCTCGGAACATGAAAGCAAGCGGCATGCCACAGACAATTTCGGATGCCGAAGGTTAGAGTGACGACTGGCTATCGAATCGAAAAGTTTTGCTCGCTCGCACCGGCGGCAATGGAAATGCCCAGCATAAACTTTATTGATATTGATTCTGATTCTTATACAATATTTTTAACTAACCACGTAAAGTCAGAAAACTGTAGAGATAAGAATGGATCGACCTGATATTTTCAAGCTCCTGACTGCGGAAACCGACTGGGCGTCGCCCAATCTGTATCTGTATGAGGAAGACGATTGTTTGTGTCTCAACCTAGCCGGCGCCATTCAATATAGCGGCTTGGGCAGTGTGGGGGGTGTGGTGTTGGCTTTTCGCCTGGTTCAGTATGCCGTTGAACTGGCTGCTGGAACCGCCCCTCTGCAGCGCGACGGTATCAGTATCAATACCGCCTTTCCTGGGCGCGGCACTAGGGATACCTTTGAATACACATGCCGGGCAATCCGTGACCATCGCTATTGCTGTGACACTACTCTGCATCACCCTGGTGCGCAAGTTGGTCAACGTGGCCAGTTTTTGTTCGTTATGCGGGTTAACGAACAGTCCATGGTGATGACGCCAGCCGATGGCTACCCAACCTACAGCTATTTCGAAGCCTCCCGAAAATCCAGAGAAAGCGAGGCTGCTGCGCTGAACTGGCGCAATGAAAAAATTGGCTTTGCCAACACTCTGTTGAGCCTGCCCCCAGAAAAATGCATCAAGCTTTTGTAAACCTCCAAGCGTCACTACCAGAGAATTCTGGATACGATACACGAATTTAAGTATCGAGATTGGGTACTAAAAATCGATCCGCACAACTTAGTTTTTTTTGACGAGTCGGGCATCAATTCGGTCATGACCAGATTGAGGGGACGTTCGCTTCAGGGAGAAAGATTATTTGAGCGATTAGCATGTTATCTTTTTTCGATAATTAGCTGTAGAGTAAACGTTCCAGGTTGAATTAGGATGTAGTTCCAACACTTTATGGTGATAATCCAAGAGTGAAGGACGATGACCGACACTCAAGTAAACGGACTGCATTTTTGCCAGTAAACTGTAGAGATAGCGCTCATTATCGATGTCTAGGGCGCTTGTCGCCTCGTCCATCATGGCATAAGCAGGCTGTGATAAAAGTATCCGAGCAAATGCTATTCGCTGTTGTTGTCCTAAGGATAAAACGCTAGACCAATCATGAATGGTATCGAAGCCTCCGAAGCGCTTAGGTAAATCGCCAAGATTCACTTGGTTTAAAGTATTTGTCAATGATTTGTCGGAAAAGTTTTGATTATAGGGGTAAATAAGCTGTTCTCGAAGAGTTCCCAGAAGCATATACGGTTGCTGAGGTAAAAATAACATCTCCCCAATATCAGGTCGTGCAATCTGCCCTTTCCCATTAGTCCAAAGACCTGCAATTGCTCTTAATAAAGAGCTTTTACCACAGCCACTTGCTCCTACAATAAGCAGACGATCAGTTGGCTCTATCTGCAAAGATAAATCGCTTATCAGAGTCTGTTCTGAATTGGGTGTAAGAATGGTCAAATGATTTAAGACAAGCTGAGGTGCCACTGCTGTCTCAATTTCATACTGATGTTTACGCTTCTTGGGTAAAGCAGGATCGTCCATCCGCTCATAAAAAGACCCAAGTCGATTAATGCTGGCAGCAAACTCAGCGATTTGTTCAATGCGATTTGTTATTAACGATATAGCATAGAGAACCTGGGTAAAAGCGATCGAAGCCTGGGAGAAGGTGCCGAAATCAGTCTCACCCGCGAAATATAATGGAGCAACAATTACGTAGGGAACAATGCGAGTAAAATAATTATAGCCATACTGAAACAGATCGATAAGCGATTTCCAGATAATCAACAAGTCAAAATTACGAATGGCTGCCAACAGACGTTGACCAATCTGTTTTTGTTCTGGCTCTTCACCTCGATAAAAGGCAATTGATTCGGCATGATCGCGAACATGCACCATGCTATAGCGAAAGTCGGCTTCCAAACGTAGCTGGTCATAATTGATTTTGATCAGTTTACGTCCTGCGATTACAGCAATAGCTGTGCCAAACAGAGCATAAACGAGAAGACCAAAAGTCAATGTTTTAGAAATTGTGTAAAGGATTACTGTAAATGAGATTAACGTCAATACCGAATCTAAAACATCTAATAAAAACGATAGTGTCACTTCCGTGAAGGATTTAATATCTTGAGTAATTCGCTGATCGGGATTGTCAATTTCTGTATTCGCTGAATTCGAATCCAATTCATAATAAGAACGATTGGTGAAGTAACGTTCTAAAAAGTGTTCAGTCAACCATTTACGCCAACGTAAAGCTAACTTAAATCTGACGTAGCGGTAGAGTGTTAGTAGCGGAATGGCGCCTACGATAATGCCAGCATAGACAAATAAGTATTGCCAAAAAGTGTCAGGGTCTTGCTGGTTCAGTGCGTTATTAACAAATCGAAATGCGTAGCTAATCGAGACGTTGATGCCATTTACTGTGAAAGATAGCAGTAGGAGTAGCCCCAATAGGCTCCACTGTATTGCCCGCTCCTGTAAAAATCTACGCAGCTTATAAATGACTAAGCCGACTACAACCAGAATTATGGTTGCTCCATAGGGAGCCCATGAGTCCATTAGCCCAGCTATACGCTCTACAAGTGGACCAGCTAAATTAGTAAAAAAGGCAGGAAATATTGCTTTGCCTGCTAAAGTTAGCGCCACCGTTAACCAAAAGGCTACAGCAACCACGGAGATTAGAAGCAGCAGCAACAACCCTAAATAGACAACTGTGCGGCGCTGCCCAAGGGGATAAAAATAGGGTTGGGCAATGGTAATAAAGCGTTGCCACAGCTGACGGTCGAACCGAAATCGTGCTTTAGGTTTGGGTCTAGAAATGGGAGGTGTTTGCATAACTTTCTGATAACAGCAATAACCTTGAATTAAATTTTCTAGGTATCATTTTCTTATCCTCAACTCTCACTAATATGAGTACTGAAGTATATATTGATTCCTGGTTAATCCGACAGATTGCCACAAGCTTAAACTGAGATAAAGCATCAAAATGTATAGCAAACTGCTGAATATTTCAGATTAGCTTCGTTAAGAGTCTTAAAATAAATCATAGTCAACACGATCAGCCGTAGCGCTACCATCAACTAGACGCTGGAAATAATCCGCTAAAGTATCTTTCCCTGTTTCGGGGGTTGCGTCCGCATCATAAAGACCTGTTTTAGAATTGAGCAGCAACATTGATTCTGTCGCATAGTAAAGCCCAATCCGCGCTAATTCAGCCTTGGGCGCTAATGGTGGTATTACCTTGGCGAGTCCGTCCATCACGCCTACTGCGCCCCTCATAATGGAAACTGGAATGCTCTGGAAGCGTGGCTGGCGATCTAATATCTGGAACAGGCATTCCCCCTGCTGTAAGGGAGTAAGCGCAGGTCCTGGTCCTCCAATGGGCAAGATTTTGTTCTGTAGGGCAGCTTTTTGTAAACAATCAGCAAGGTAATCTGCCAAATCCTCATCGCTGATTGGTTTACAGGCGGTAAGGGTACCATCACCAAAAATAAGGAAAGAGCTCCCCTTTTTCACCCGCGCTACCTGACCAGACAGTGATTTGAAGAATGCAGTTGGTCGGACAATGGAATAGGTTAACCCTGATTCAATTAAAGCCTTTTCAAATGCTAGCTTGGCATTCTGAAATACTAGTAGCGGCTTCTGGACACAAATCGCTGATAAAAGAACCATCTGGGTTACTCCAGATTCCTGTGCTAAGGAGAGAACTTCCGTATGTACTTGATAGTCGATCGCCCAAGCGTCTTGGGGTTCACCTGTACGGGAAGCAAGACAGGACACAACTGCGTCGAATTGATGCTCACGAAAAACTTGCTCGGCAAGAAATTGAGGGTCAGTAACCTCACCGAAGTATACTTCTGCTCCCTGCAAAAGATGAGTGGTTTTATCCTGGGTCAGCTTACCACCCGAACCAGCTTTCGGACGGGCAATACAAACAACTTGGTGACCGCGTTTCACTAGCTCATTGACTGTAGTACGACCGATTGTCCCTGTGCCTCCTAAAACTAGAATGCGACGTGCTGCTGAGGTGTTGGAGTCAGTCATGTTTAATTGACGCTGTTCTATAGAATCAAATTTGCGGTCTGTCATTGATCATTCCTAGCTATCTGTCAGGGAAAAATTTTTCGATTGCCTACCTCGTGGGGCTAAACTTGATAGATCTCGCTTAAAAATGATATCAGATAACCTTGAACCATTATTGATAGCTTAATTTTTAGTTGACCATTAATCAAGATGTGATTCATGATATTTTGGGCGTCGCGATCGCTTTCTAGATTGGATTTTGTTCCCGATGTAATATTTTGAGCAGAACTTTATTTCTGCTTTTTAGATAATTTTCCATCAAGTTTTTTAATTATCTTCCCAATCTTCACTGGTATAAAAATCAATTAACAGAAATAATATTGTTTTATAGCTAATTCTAATTCTATTTAATTTAGCTGCTACTTTATTATTTTTTCTATCCAAGCTTTATTATCCTGAGTAAAGCTCTAGGAAATATTAATTTATTTGCTTAGTAAGTAGCTCCACTTAAATAGACGCACCATAAAAACTGGAAGATGATAAGAATATTCGTCTCTAATCTCCAACGGTGCGCGTTCCCTTGCCCCTAATCCCTATCTCAGCCATTTAATGTTTAATAAAGTAGAATTTCTTAAGTGTATAGCAGTTCTCATATTAATTTAATAATGAGGTGTAAACCTAGATTAAGTATGATAGCTATAATTTAAAACTAACAGCTTTTGAAGGTCGAGATGTATCTCACTGAACCGAAAATTACTATAGTTTATTGGGTTGGCAACCAGCAACAGTTAGCCCAGTATAGCAAGGTAGATAATTGCTCAAATCTAAGCACTAAGAGTAATTAAAAAATAAGCTATTCCTAAATCTGTTTGACTCAACGAAAAGGCACTAGTTACTAATCATTAGCATTATCTTATAATCATGAATAAAGAATCCAAAAGACTACAGCAAAGTGATTGGAAAAAATGGGGTCCTTATCTTAGTGAAAGACAGTGGGGAACGGTAAGAGAGGACTATAGCGCAACAGGAGAAGCCTGGGATAGCTTTTCTCACGATCAGGCTCGTTCCAGGGCATATCGTTGGGGAGAAGATGGTATTTTGGGGATTTCTGATGAGTCTCAGAAACTTTGTTTTGCGATCGCTCTCTGGAATGGTCAAGATCCGATTCTCAAGGAACGTCTATATGGTGTGACGGGCACCCAGGGCAATCATGGGGAAGATGTTAAGGAGTACTATTTCTATCTTGATAGTACTCCAACTCACTCCTACATGAAGGGCTTGTATAAATATCCCCAGGCTGAATTTCCCTATGCTGAACTAGAGGCAGAAAATCGGCGGCGAGGACAAGATACGACGGAATATGAGCTAATCGATACGGAGATTTTTAACCTAGATAAGTATTATGACGTGGTGGTGGAATATGCCAAGGATACCCCTGAAGATATTCTGATTAGAATCACCGCTACTAATCGTGGTTCCGAGGCGCAAACCCTTCATCTATTGCCGACCTTGTGGTTTCGTAACACCTGGTCTTGGGATCATAATACCAGCAAACCCTGCCTGAAAATTGAGCGCAATGATGAGCAATCTCCCCCAGTAATTGCCGTAGTCCATCCTGAAGTTGGCGATCGCTGGCTGTACTGTGATACTGGTGGGGAATTATTGTTTACCGAAAATGAAACTAACTACCGCCGCATTTTCAATTTCGATGATGGCGCAATCCACGTCAAGGACAGCATTAACGACTACGTGGTTCAGGGACAGCAGCAGGCGGTTAATCCCCGACAGCTAGGCACTAAGTTTTCTCCCTACTACAGGTTAACTATTCCCGCTGGGGCTAGTAAAACTATTAAGCTACGCTTGAGCGATCGCTCTAGTCTGCCTGATCCCCTTGGTACAGCATTCGACACCATCTTCCAAACCAGAATCGCTGAAGCAGACGAATTTTACGGGCAAATTAACGACACCCCCCTCAATCCTGATCTTGCTAATATCCAGCGTCAGGCTTTTGCGGGGATGATGTGGAGTAAACAGTTCTATAATTTCGACGTCAAACGTTGGCTAGAGGGCGATCCCACTCAGCCCACCCCACCCGATGCTCGCAGTAAGGGACGTAACCACCATTGGGCTCATTTAGAGAATAAAGATATTATCTCCATGCCCGATAAGTGGGAATATCCCTGGTATGCTGCTTGGGATCTAGCGTTTCACTGTCTGCCCATTGCCCTGATTGATCCTGACTTTGCCAAGCATCAGCTAGATATTATGACCCGTGAGTGGTACATGCATCCCAACGGACAGATTCCTGCCTATGAATGGGCGTTTGGTGATGTTAATCCCCCCGTTCATGCCTGGGCAACCTGGCGCGTCTATAAAATCGAAGAGAAGAGAAAGGGCAAGGGCGATCGCCAATTTCTAGAAAGGGTGTTCCAAAAGCTGCTGCTCAACTTTACCTGGTGGGTCAATCGGAAAGATACGGGAGGCAGCAATATCTTTGAAGGGGGCTTCCTGGGACTGGATAATATTGGGGTTTTTGACCGCAGCTCCCCGCTGCCCACAGGGGGCTATATCGAACAGTCGGACGGTACTAGCTGGATGGCAATGTACTCTTTGAACATGCTGACCATTGCCCTAGAACTAGCCCTAGAAAATCCTGTTTACGAGGACATGGCAACAAAGTTCTTTGAACATTTCCTCTACATTGCCGACGCTATGGGACATATGGGGGAAGATCGGGCGCAACTCTGGGATGCGGAGGATGGTTTTTTCTATGATGTGCTGCACCTGCCCCATGGGGAACGCATCAGACTGAAGGTACGGTCTATGGTGGGCTTAATTCCCCTATTTGCGGTAACTATTATCGAACCTGAAATTCTAGCTAGGCTACCTGGCTTTAAACAGCGTTTAGAATGGTTCATCAACAACCGCAGCGACCTGAAAAAGAATGTTGCCTGTATGGAACAAAAAGGTATTGGTGCTCGGCGGATGCTAGCCCTCTGTGGGGTAACCCTCGATGGCTTTGAGGCAGAGGATAAGATTCGCTGCATTCTTGCCAAGCTGCTGGATGAAGAAGAATTTCTCAGTGAATATGGCATCAGAGCACTATCTCGCTTTCATAAGGAACATCCTTATGAGTTTGAAGTCGATGGCAATATGCACACCGTCAGTTATGAACCAGCCGAATCTGGTAGCGGCATGTTTGGTGGCAATTCTAACTGGCGTGGTCCGATCTGGATGCCCGTTAACTACCTGCTAATTGAATCGCTGCAAAAATTCCATTATTACCTGGGGGATGATTTTAAGGTGGAATGTCCTACGGGTTCGGGTAATTTGATGAATCTCTGGGAAGTCTCTCAAGAAATTTCCTATCGCCTAACTAAAATCTTCCTTCAGGGACGCGATCGCAAACGACCTATCTATGGCGCTACGGATAAGTTTCTCGACCCCCATTGGCAGGATTTGATTCTCTTCTATGAGTATTTTCATGGCGACAATGGTGCTGGCATGGGGGCATCTCACCAAACGGGTTGGACTGGACTGGTTGCCAAGCTAATTCAGCAGAGCGCAGTCTGCATTCTCAATCATTGTTAAGCTCTTTAATATGATTCAATTACAGAGCTTAAATAAATGCAAATCACCAAATCTAATATTGGATTAACTGTAGACGACAGCTTGATGCGAGTTTATGTGGCGACTCCTGAACCCCCAGGCAAATATCCAGGGATTTTATTCTACTCCGATATTTATCAATTAGGTCGCTCCATTACCTTACTGGCAGATCGCTTGGCAGGATATGGTTATGTGGTTGCTGCACCAGAAATTTTTCATCGCCTTGAACCAATTAACACGGTAATAGTTCCTAGCGACACAGGCAAGCTGAGGGGGAATGACGATGCACGGCGTACGGCGATCGCCGAATATGATCATGATGCCCTGGCAGTTCTTGATTGGCTTAAGTCCCAAGAGGCTGTTGATTCTGCTCAATTGGGCACCCTTGGTTTTTGTATTGGGGGACATCTGGCATTTCGCGCCGCACTCAACTCTCAGATTAAAGCCGCAGTCTGTTGTTACCCCACAGGAATTCATAGCGGTAAGCTCGGTAGGGGTGTCGCCGACACTATTCATAGGGTTCAGGAAATTAAAGGCAAAATCTTAACTATCTTTGGCACCCTTGATCCCCATGTCCCTTTAGTAGGAAGACAGCAAATTATTCAGGCTTTAGATCAGGCACAGATTGAGCATAAATCTCTGATCTATGAAGCTAATCACACCTTTATGCGTGACGATGGATATCGCTATGATCCCGTCGCCTGTGATCAAGCCTGGACAGAAATCATTGATTTTTATCGGCAAGTCTTTTGATTGCTGAGGTTGATAGATCCTTAGATTAGACCTCCTGCACAAATAATAGATTAATTTTTTTTAGTTAACCATCTAATATAGCAATTAAATTAACAGGTTAGTTTAATTGGTTAATTCAAGTGTTTTCACGGATAGACACGGCTTAAGCTCTTTCTATATTATGTTCTGTGGCTGTTATAAGCTGCGACAGTTTGAGCAGGCAGAATTTAGGAATCAAAATATCGAGTTATTGATCGTGTCAACTAGGTTCATGATTTAATTAGCGATTAGCTGATTTTAATTATCAGCTGACGTTACGCAGTAGAAGGAAAAATAAATAATTTTGAGGTAACGAGTAACGAGTAACGGGTAACGGGTATAGAAATACTATAATTATCAATCATCAAGCCAATTTAAATTGGAATACAGCGATTTGCACATCGACTTGAGACATCAACAACTCGGTTCTACAAGCTCGGGAGACCAGAGCGTACCACAAGGGCATAACATAGCCCGCGTTCAAAAATTTCAAGCTAATAAACATCAGGTTCGTGAAGTCAAAGTGTACTGATTAGTTATGCAAGCCGCTGTATCTTGTTCTGTAATTTTTTGTAACCCGCTACCTGTTACCTTTTACCAATCTCAACAGATTAGTGAATGCGTAACATCAGTTATCAGCATGAGCACCATGGTTTAGCCGACAAAGGTTCAATAACTATATATCGCTTCGGTTTACAGCCCAATCAACCCTCCAATGGCAAATGAAACAAATTTTGCATATAATATATTGCGGAATATTAATATATATTAAGAAATGCTAAGTTTTTTGTGTTGTATAAAGTCAAAAGGGAACAAGGTTCAAACTCCTTCTAAACTAGGTTTGGATTATCTTAAGCGTTTACATTAAGTAACTTAAATTCCTTAACTTCACTTGCGAGAAGTTAACAATACAGGTAAAAGTAAACTATGGATCATACTTTAATACCTTGTTGCCTTGATATCTTCCATCCATAAGCGTATAAGGTTTGCTTAAGTTGCTCTCCTTGAATGCCAAGGAAGGAAAAGATAGCCGATCCCAAATGAACTAATGAGCATTAGTCTATTTTAGGGGCACAAGCCACATGTCACTCAAAAATCGTAAAAACTATGGTCATATGAAAAAAGCGAACGTTACTTAACACACTAAGTATTTTGCCTGCCAACAAAACTTTAGCGACTCTGCCATGAGTTGTAACGCTCACTCCATCGCAACTTTAAATTGCGCGTTGAACTTCTAAGTTATTATTTTAAGTTCTATCATAACACAGTAGAGCCTAAAATACTGTAGCCCATGCCACATTTTAACTAACGTAGCCTACTCCACATTAATTTGTCAATCTATGGCAGATTATAAAACTCAGGGATTTAGAGGGTATAGCAGGTATAGTCTGAAGAAAATGGTTTGTTTATCTCCTTAATATTACCTGGTAAACTTCCAGGCAGAAAGTATATTGATCAGTGACATTTAAGAAATTAATTTTCGGTTGCTTAACAAATATACGGTATCACAAGAGGAAATGAGCTCATTATTTTTTAAAGTCTTTCTCTGAAGCGCCATCTCAGAAAGATTTAAGCAATAGTCCTTTAACAGTAGTAAAAGTACAACAACTTTAAACTTGGATGATTTAGCTGTCTCAATATTTCTAGAGAGTGGATAGATAGTAGCGACAGAGGATATTAGCCCGCACTGCATATGACTTTTAACCAAACCTGATTAATACCATAGCTAAATATCAGTCAAATTGGTGATACTCTTAAAAATTCCTAAGCAGCTTTTGTTTATTTCCTTATCTTCCTAATTTTCACTGGTAAAAGCTCAAGCTATCAACGATATTGATTAGCAACATTGAAACATTAGTGATTTGTTAATTAATCAATTAGTTAAGAGACGAGCCAATGATGAAGCAAGAGAACAAGGAAAAAAATCTAATCGCTAAGGCAGATATTCCAAGCCCTCTAAAGCTACAGTTCAAGATCCTTTGTGCCCGTAAAGGCTTAAACATGAGCGTAATTAGTGAACATCTGTTGAGAAATTGGCTAATCGCTGGGGAACCAACCGTTAGCAAAATGGTATCTTTTCCCGAAGAGGATTTAGAAGTAATTAGCGTTTACATTCCTGAATCTTTGAAAGTTCAGCTAAAGGTGAAATGTATGGAGGAGAAGGTCACAATGAAATTTGTTCTGTTTCAGCTCATCCAGATCTGGGTTGCCGAAAATTCAGAGCATTCCTCTAGCCCCGTTAAAGTTCTGTCTGCCAACAGAACTGTATAGCTTCTAGATAGCTGCTAATTAAGGATACATTAAGCATTGCACGTTGAAATTGTAAGTCAATGATGAATTCAAACACGCGCCAGTCTCCTCAGTCGGAGGAGTATATCTGCATTATTGAGCCGCCACCAGGAAGTTCTTCCTTGAGCAGTCTAGCCGATTCCCTTGATACACAGTGGGTGTCGCTTTCAGGAGAGCAGGTGATCGTGGCAACTGCGAACAGCGCCTGGTTATATAAAAGTCCCACCTGTCAAAACGCCAGCCGCTATAGTCAATTTATGAGAGACACTGATGGTAGTGTCCATTCCACTCAAAATTTGTTGGATGCGGCGATCGCCGCAGCATATTATCGGTATTCTGAAGCAACTCTTCCAGCACTTACCATTGGGCGTTGGATTTGGCAGCTTGCAGGTCACTATCATTTAACCTGCCTCACCCCCCAACTGATGAGAACGGTTGCTCAAGAGTTTACGGCAGGCGATCGCACAGTCCTTGCCAATTGGGCACAGCTCAAAGCACGGAGAGAGAGAGGGTATAATCGCACAACCATAGAGGATATTGAGTACTTAGGATATAACGCCCAGGCGGTGGTTGCAGAATTCTATCCTGAACAAGTAGCCAATTTGCTAGAGTATCTCCAAGCAGGAGCAACTTCTGATCCCCTGCGCTTTCTTGGTTATTCGTTCACTATTGAGCGAATTGCCACGAGAATTGAGCAAGAATATATTCAGTTAGCTACAGGCATTCTGCCCCCCAGCTTAACCTGTATCACAGAACCTCATTATCGTCCCTGGCTGTATGGCAGCGTGGGAGTTGATGCTGGAGATGTTCAGGAAACCTTAGAGGTGGTAAGCAGGCTTTCTGCGGGAGAACGTACTCGCGTTGCTCAAGCCTGTTATGCTACAGCTCAAATTTGTTTCCAAAGCGCCCACCTAGGAACGATCGCTGATTGGCAGACTAAGCCAATCTTAAATTGTCTCAAAAGATAGTGAGGAAGCAGCCTTGTCTGCCAGCAAGGTTTGCGCTCTGTAATATCTATAGCCCTCTGAATCATTAGAGCAAGAGGGCTGAGAGAAGAATGCCAATTTTGTCAAAGTCACCAGAATAGTTATTCGTCTGCCAGCGAAATCGCTATCTTTAGACTTAATCCTGTGACTGCTTTGTCGCATGGATGCAAAGTTACTTTATTCCTTTATAACTTTCCGATTCAAAAAAAATTAAGCTGTATTCGGCTAGGGGAGTTTCTGCCAGCAGAGGCTTTCCAGAGCAGAAAACAGTTACAAGCCATTAACCGCAAATTACGCAAACTAACTAATTACGAGTTGAACTTCCAGTTAATAATGAACATTAAGCATAATAATTCTGCTGATAATCAGAAACCAAATTATTCTGTTCCCCTGCACCACGAACAGAGTCACTCCAAGAAAAAGATCAACCCTCAGCAGAGTCATATTGCCTCCGCATCAGGCACGAGTAATAGCTTTAAGCCAAATCCCTCGGCTTTAGACTATCTGAAACCTGAGAGCGATCGCCCAGAACAGTATCAAAATTTAGCCTGTGATGTCGCAACAGAAATCAGGCTCCCTAAAGAGCAGATTGCCACAGAAGAAGTCCTTAATGTTTCTCAAGCCGTGGTTAAGATGCTCGAAGGAATGGGAGTCAAACACGCCTTTGGAGTTTCTGGTGGTGCGATCGCTCCTATGTGGCATGCTCTGCAACATAGCTCAATCAAAGTTATGCACTTCCGTCATGAGGCTGGAGCCGCTTTTGCTGCTACCGAAGCCTATTTTGCTAGTGATGAACCAGTAGTAGTGTTTACCACCACAGGACCAGGGATTACCAACGCTTTAACTGGACTATATGCAGCTCGTTGGGAAGGGGCAAAGGTAATCTTCATTTCAGCCTATACCTCTGCTCCCCAGCGTGGTCGCTGGGCTTGTCAGGAAACCAGTAGCCAGACCATGGGTCATTCTGGTTTATTTGCCTCAGGAGAATTGTTTAACTACGCAAGCACTATTGAATGTGCTGAACAGCTACCAGAAACTGCTCGCAGAATTGACTCTGGCTTATCCAAACCCAATGGCTTTGTGGCTCACCTTAGTATTCCTACTTCGGTGCAAAGTGACGCAGAGAAGAGATCAATAGTACCAGCAAAGTTGTCACGCTCTTTACCAAGCGCAAGCGAGAAAACCATTGTTGAATGCGCCGAGCTATTATCCAGAAATTCATTCGCAATTTGGGTGGGTTTTGGAGCAAGAAAAGCAGCGGCAGAAATTCGTGAACTGGCAGAAAGAACTGGAGTCGCAGTAATGAGTTCCCCCAGGGGCAAAGGAATTTTTCCAGAAGATCATACCCAGTATGTTGGTGTTACTGGATTTGCCGGTCATCAATCGGTACTCCAATATATGCAGGAGCAGCGTCCTGACTATACTTTAGTTTTGGGAACTCGTTTAGGTGAGCCAACATCTTTCTGGAATCCTCAGATGATCCCAGCCAAAGGTTTTATTCATGTAGATATTGATCCTGAAGTACCAGGGACAGCTTATCCAGAAGTTGATACTTTAGGGATTCAATCAGACATAGGAGAATTTGTCACGGCATTGCTTAAACATGTTCCACAAAATCAACAGCAAAAGTCTCATAGAGAATTACCCAGACCTGAGAGAACTACTATCAATCCTGATGATATCTCTCCCGTTCGTCCACAAGTTTTAATGAATTTGATTCAAAGAATTATTGTTGAAGGAACTAATGCTTCAATTATGGCTGAGGCGGGAGGATCTTTTGCTTGGGCAATCAACCGACTGCGATTTTCAAGCTCAGGTCGCTTTCGAGTAACTACGGGTTTCGGCAGCATGGGTCACTTTGCAACAGGTGTCATTGGTGCATCTATGGCTGGACAGAGAAAAGCCGTAGCCTTAGTAGGGGATGGTTCAATGCTCATGAACAACGAAATTAGCACTGCCGTTAGATATCAAGTTCCTGCTGTTTGGATTGTTCTCAACAACGGATGTTACAACATGTGCAAAAAAGGATCAATGATGCAAGGTTATAAAGATATGGATGTAACAATTCCCTTAGTTAACTTTGCTGAAATTGCTTGCAGTATGGGAGCAGAAGGAATTCGCGTTGAAACAGAATCCGATATTCAAGCCGCATTAGAAACAGCAATCACATCCGCAAAGCCTTTCGTTCTGGACGTGATAATTGATTCAACTCAAGATGCACCGATAGGTACCCGCATTAAAAGTCTATGTCTTCAAAGAACTGATAAATAAGACATTTCTACAATTTTATTTAGGCAAATTTTAGGAAAAAATATGATGATAAAGCTAATTAATCAAAAGCGAAGCAGCCAACAAAACAAGCATCTTTTTAAAGATTCTAACCACATCTTAAGCATGCGTTCTTTAGAAAAAAATCACGAACGTTTATCAGAATTACTACAACCAGGCATGAGTGTTCTTGATATTGGCTGTGGTCCTGGATCTATTACTCGCGGGATTGCAGCAAGGGTTGTTCCTGATGGAAAAGTAATTGGAGTAGATATTAACCATAGTTTAATTGAAGAGGCAGGACATAATTACAGGCATATTTCTAATTTGACTTTTGAAACAGGCAATATTTACAATCTTCCTTTCTCGCAACAATTTGACTTAGTTATTGCTGCGCGTATTCTTCATTGGCTTGATCGCCCCTGTGAAGCATTAGAAATGATTAAAAGATATCTTAAGCCAGGTGGTATTGTCATAGCTTATGAACCTAATTTTGAAAAATTAGTGTGGCAGCCAAATCCGCCAGATAGTGTAAAAGTATTTTATGATGCATTTTTAGAATGGCGAATTAAAATGCAAATGGACAACACTATCGCTGACAAGTTGTCAAAAATGTTTAAGAATGCTGGATTCATTAATGTAGTTCAAACTCCACAACATGAAATTGTTAACTCTACAGACCTCAACTTCGAAACTAGTATAGGAATTTGGGAGGATATCATGATTATTCATGGTTCTCAGATAGTTAAGAATGGTTTAATCTCAGAACAACAAATGATGCAAGCCAGAGTAGATTATCATAAATGGGTTTTGAATTCTGCACTGCACCAAACTGTATACTTCAACGCTGTTGACGCCATAACTCCAGAGTGATATTTACGTGAGAAAAAGCTTAAGTTGAGCTAACAGCATTAGAAATTTTTAGAAACTAGATATTGCTATTTTAAGCAGTAACTTCTAGAGCAATAAAGCCTATAGTAAAAACTATAGGCTTTGTATTATACATAAATTATTAATATTGCGAATAAGCAATATAAAAAACTAGTTATAGCGTTTCTCAAATAAGTGAGGTACAAAAATAAACTTAATCAAAAACCTTAA
>JBCBIE010000009.1:120812-127559 GCA_038524995.1 Cyanobacteria bacterium J06621_8 | reverse complement strand
GCTACCAAAATTTCTTTCTATTGTAGCTTAATTTTCGGAAAGTGACAGAAGAGGGCTATGAGATCATTAAAGCTTCCTTCTTCTTCTAACTTTTCACAGTCAAGCAACGTTATTGAAACTGAATCATCTATTTTAATTGTTGGTGCAAATGGTAGCGGTAAAACTCGTTTAGGAACCTGGATAGAATTTAGCTCTACTGAATGAAAGAAAGTTCAGAGGATATCGGCTCAAAAATCCCTTTCAATGCCTGAAAGCGTAAGTACAGTAGCTATGGAAAAAGCAGAAGCTTTACTTTACTATGGGCACTATAAGGATAAGGGACAAATATCAGATAAGATTCAAAATCAATATAAATTACAGAGTGCGATCACATATATTTTCATTTAGCTTAAACGACTAAAATTGCCCAGCAAACAGCAGCAGTTTTTAATAAAGTTCGGTTGCTAAACCTAATACATATTATTATATTTAAGTCGTAAAATCCGCTTTCCAAATATAGGCGGCTCGCCGTGATAATCTTGTCTGGCGGTTGACTATGGTATCTGAGGTCCAGTCTTCAGCAGATAGATTACGAGTTAAGGCATAGGAACTCTTTTCATATGCTTCGCGTTTGATGGCATAAACTTCATTACTTATTTGGCGGTTTAATTTTGGTTCTAAAGGAGTTAAATTACCTATTCTATAAACCATTTCTTTTATCTCATCATCAGAAAAGTTGTCTCGCCAAATATCACTTGGAGATTCAGGTAAAATATGTTCAATAGAAAATCCATCTTCATCGATAGGTTTATTAGAAGTATCGGCATCAAATTCTAACTTCCAAATGATATATCTAGCTAATTTCTTTTTTCGTCCTTTGGTAGATATGGTTAAATAAGTAAAATCTTGGATGAATTTTTTATCTGGCACATAAAGTGACTTTAAGTTATCGAATACTTGTCTGGGACTTTTTATGTCGCCATTAGAAATTTTAATGGCTACTTGATTATAAATTCTTTCTAATTCATTGGGATTCAAACTACTGACGATAGTGTATCTAAAAGAAAATACACAAACAAGCTTTAACAGTCTAGTGAAATCACCAGGAGAAAAACTATTATATGCAGCTAATAAAGTGGGATAAGCCTGCTTTACTTTAAATATTTCTAGCTCTTTAATAAAAGGTCTATTTTCAGGTAGATCGCGCCAAAATTAATCATTGGGAGCGCCTAAGGCAATAAATAGGCTGCTATAACCTTCAAGCTGATCTAGAAGATCAAACGCCTGCTGATCGGTCTTCACAGAATTACGAGTTAGCTTAAATAATCTTCCTCTTCTCACTCTAGTTTGGCTTAAACTGAGATAGTAACGTAGAAATTCAGGAAATCTCTCCATCTGTACTGTGGCAATAATTCTTTTCCACTGTCTTTGAGCATCTTTTAGGTCATTAGTAGTTTTAAATAGAGAGAATAAATAGTTTTTTAGCAAGTCAGTTGAGCTAAGTTCAATTCCTCTCGCATTTAAAGTTTCAAAAACAGTATAGGCATTTAGTTCATCTTCAACATTAATTTGAATAAATAGAAGTCTTTGAGCGACAATATCCGTCAAAAACCCTGCTAGCTTTTCACCGCTAATAATTATTTCATTTAATTTTTCTATCCCCCCTGAATAGTATTCAAATGCCTGCCAAAGTAATCTATCAGATCGATTTAGAGATCGGGAATTGAAAGGCGTTCTCAAATTAATTAAATAGCTTTGATAAAAGTCATCATTATTGTCATTTAGTCGAAGTTTACTTGAATATTGAAGAGAACGAGGATCTTTATCTCCTAAATAGTTGCGCCTGAGAATTGCTAATCTGTCTATATTAGATTCTTTCTCAACATCTTGATCGATTAATTTCTGAATTTTACTAATTATGGCAATAGCGATAATACTTAACGGAGCGAGCCTTTGTTGTCCATCAATAATCGTAAAATCTTTATCTGAAGTCTCAGAGTTTTGTAGGACTATTGCTCCCATATAATGACTAGAATCACCTTCCCTAAGAGCTAAAATATCTTGCCAGAGATCTTCCCAGTTTTCTTCTTGCCAAGAGTAATCTCGCTGAAAATCTGGAACTTTGTATATTTTACCGTTGCCGATCAAATCACCAAAGCTTGTGGTATTGGTATCTAACAAATTAATCCTAGCCATGATAGCTATCTCAAAAGCAATTTTGAAGCCTTAACTATATTTGCTTGTTAGCTTAACCTGAATTCACGTTACCTACAGATAGAGAATTATTCCCCAGGGCGATCGCATTTTGCCCAAATAATCAATTTAATTATTTTTAGCTTGAGTTAATTTCTTTTTAATTAATTAAATTAATTCATAGATCGTCATATTTTATTTCTCCTGCTTCGTTAACCCAAGTTTAAGTAAAGCCTTCCTGCCGATGATCTCGATCTAATTCATAGCAATTGATCTGAAAGCCTTCAACATATTTTCTGAATCTAGGTTGCTTAGATAGTCTTGCGATCGCTTGTTTTGCTGATTCTTCAGAAGAATATACACCAATAAATTTGATATCTTCTTCGCCTGATTCCATTTTATGAACATGGTCTAGTAGAAGCACTTTCATAAGCAAAAATTAGGAAAAGGGAGTACTTATTATAATGAATTTATGATATTCATATAATTGAAAGTACCCACCTTGCATTTCAAAACTCACCTTTCAAGGCAGCATCACAACGATCGCAAAGTGTAGGATCTTCAGGAAAATCTCCCACAGTCGTTGAATAATTCCAGCAGCGATCGCATTTCTCCCCATCGGCTTTATTCACAATAATAGATACTTTGTCAGTTGTTTCTCTAAGCTCTATTGATTCTGATGTATTAAATTCCTCAAGATCTAATAAATCGACCTGAGAAGCAAGGAAGAAATAGCGCAGTTCATCAACAGATTTGGCGTTGAAAGAATCAGCTGGATTAAACTGATTAAGTTTTTCTTTTAACTCATTGTCGCGAATATAAAGTGCCACTTTAGCATCCAAAGAAGAACCAATTTCCTTGTCTGTTCTTTTCTGTTCCATTTCTTTATTTACATCATCCCGAAGTTGGGTAATAGTTGACCATAATTCCTTTAATTCGGGCTTTTGCCATTCATCCTCAAGTCTTACCCAACCTGCTGCAAATACCGATTTATGACCAGTGTCGTAGGGTAAAGCCTGCCAGATATCTTCTGCCATATGACACAATACTGGTGCGATCGCTTTAGCAATATTTTCTACGATGATCGATAGTACTGTCTGACAGCTACGGCGACGGTAAGATTTGAGACTACTGATATAGAGTCTATCTTTAGCAATATCCAGATAAAAATTAGAAAGATCTACTACGCAGAAGTTTAGGATCGCTTGGAAAAAGCGGAAGAACTGATAGCTTTCATAAGCGTCGGTAACTTCTTTAAGTACTTCCGTTAGACGATTCAGGATGTATTTATCTAATTCGGGTAATTCTGAGTAGGCTACAGTATCTTTATTGGGCTCAAAATCATTTAAATTACCGAGGAGAAAACGGGCAGTATTACGCACCTTGCGATAGCTATCGGCAGTTTGCTTAATGATATTTTTACCAACCCGCACATCAGAAGAATAGTCCACCGATGCTACCCAGAGTCTCAGTACGTCCGCACCATAAGGAGGTTCTTGTTTCTTATTCTTACCCCCTTCAACAATCACTTCAGGGGCAATGCCGTTACCCTTAGACTTACTCATCTTAAAGCCTTTCTCGTCCACCACATAACCGTGAGTCAGGACGGTTTTATAGGGAGCGATGCCGTTAACCGCAACGCTGGTAAGCAAACTAGACTGAAACCAGCCCCGATGCTGATCGCTACCTTCCAGGTAGATATCCACAGGATATTTCAAGTCTCTTCCCTGAGCAACCGCCGCCCAGGATGAGCCAGAATCAAACCAAACGTCCATCGTATCAGTACCCTTACGGTATGTACGCCCGTTGTTACGATACTGTTCGGGCAATAACTCTTCTACCGATAATTCCCACCAGGCATCGGAACCTTTAGCGGCGATAATCTCCTTAACATGGTTAATTGTCTCTTCAGTTAATAACTCCTCGTTAGTCTCCTCATCATAGAAAACAGGAATCGGCACACCCCAACTACGCTGACGGGAGATACACCAATCACTGCGATCGCTTACCATGGGAGTAATGCGTTTTTCTCCCTGGGCAGGAATCCAGGTTACGGTAGAGATTGCTTTTAATGCCTCTTCCCTAAATCCCTCTACCGAGGCAAACCACTGTTCGGTGGCGCGGAAGATCGTCGGTTTACCTGTGCGCCAGTCATAGGGATATTTGTGGGCGTATTCTTCATGCTTAAGCAATGCCCCTGCTGATTCTAGGGCATCAATAACCGCCTGGTTTCCCTGACTAACCTTTTCGTTCCCTTTTGCTACCACCTGCAACCCCGCAAATTCTCCCGCTTCCTCGGTAAACCTACCTGCGTCATCCACAGGGGAGAGAATGGGCAAACCGTATTTTTGCCCTGTAATGTAGTCTTCCTGCCCATGCCCTGGGGCAGTGTGTACCAACCCTGTACCAGATTCCGTAGTGATATAGTCGCCACCGATCACGACTTTACTGTGGCGTCCATACAGGGGATGTTTATAGACGGTATTTTCTAATGCCTTACCCTCGAAAATTGCTTTAACCGCAAGCTCTTTACCAAAGGTTTCCCCCAGTTTTTCCGCCAAATCCTGAGCCACAATTAAATAGGATTTCTCACCAGCAGCATCGGAGGAATCTACTTCAACCACGGCATAGGGCAAATCCCCGTTAACGGCTACCGCTAAATTTCCAGGGATAGTCCAGGGAGTAGTAGTCCAGATTGCTACCCCAAGATGAGGCAGATATGACTCTAATTCTTGAGCATCTTCCCCCAATTCTGACACAGGAAAAGTAACGTAGATACTAGGAGATGTATGACCTTCAGGATATTCCAATTCTGCCTCTGCCAATGCCGTACGGGAAGAAGGACTCCAGTGAACGGGCTTTAAGCCCCGATAAATATGTCCCTTCAGCACCATCTGCCCAAAAACCTCAATCTGTGCCGCCTCGTATTCGGGGGTTAGGGTTAGATAGGGATTTGACCAATCACCCCAGATTCCGTAGCGTTTAAAGCTGTCACACTGTTCCTGCTGGGCTTGGAGGGCAAATTCTTTCGCCTTCTGACGTAGCTTTAGGGGGGTTAATTCTTTTCTTTCTTTAGACTTAATTTTTTGCAGAACCTTTAATTCGATGGGCAAGCCATGACAGTCCCAGCCAGGGATATAGTCCGTTTTGTGTCCCTGCAATAGTTTGTATTTATTGATGATGTCCTTAAGCACTTTATTTAGGGCATGACCCATATGTAGAGCGCCATTGGCGTAGGGAGGACCATCATGGAGAATAAATGAGTCTTTAATATTATTTTGCGACAGTTGCTCGTAAATTTGGTTTTCCGCCCAAAATTGCTGTAATTCTGGTTCGCGCTGCACAGCGTTTGCCCGCATATTAAATGAAGTTTGGGGCAGATTTACGGTTTCTTTGTAGCTTTTTGCTTCACTGTTCATTGTTAAGACAGTTCCTCATTAGTAATCTATATAGCCATCTAGCAGCGTAACCAGAAGTTTTGTTGATGATCAGCTTACCAAATTTTCGTTGAACTTGATATTTAGTCAGGCTCTTAACCTCTACATTACTAGTCCAGGAAGCATTAAACATATTTTCCATGAGTAGTAATTGACTAGTTAATTGTTCCCCATCTATGTGAGGCTTGAGATTCGCTGCAACTATTTTTCTCATTGACTTACTGCACTTTTCAAATGATTAGACTCAAAAAAAGCTAATAGACTTGTTGGGAATTAAGCTAAAAAAGTAGCTATAACCTATATCTATCAAAGCATTCAGCGTCCTTAAAGTATCAATGGCTGTAAGTTATATCTCATAAGCTTTTCAGCCGTTTAAAATTTTATTTCCCGACAAGTCTAATGGCTAATGGTGAGTCAGTGCGGTCTTTGCGAGAGGAAATGCATCATCTTACGGCGCATATTCCACTCTCGCGGCGGCGGTTTCCCCATGAGCAACTGACGAACCCGAAGGGCTAATGGCTAATAGCTACGAGCTAGCCAATTATCAACGTAGTCTATTCAACTAAAAACGGCTGTAAGAGCCTTGTCTTTAGTTTGCGTTGCGAGAAGTCTTTGTCTAGTTTCTGGATCATTCTCAAACTGCCTTACCCAGTTATTGTATTTGTCATACTAAATCCGATTACCAAAATACACTTACTAAATGCAAACCTGAAAAACCTTAAACCCCGTTACCCGTTAACCGTTACCCTTGCATAATCAATAAGTGTTCTATCTAAACAGGATTTAGTATCAGGCTGTTCTTGATGAGGTTTTGCCGAACTAGCGATTATCGTTTTCATTGGTCACGGATTTTTATCTCGTGAAGAAGTTCATCAATTTTCTCAATGGGTTGAACCTGATTGTCTTTGCGCCTTCTGACTTCTGCCCTCTGCCTTCTGCCTTCTGCATGCAGTAGTTCAAATTATCTCGACAAGCCTTGGTATTGGGATGATCTTCTCCTAATGTTGCTTCTAGAATTGCTAGAGCCTTCTGATAAAGGGGGTCGGCAGACTCATATCTTTCCTGAGAATCGTAGAGTGCTGCCAGATTATTGAGACTGGTGGCAAGATCGGGGTGTTGTTCTCCCAGCAGTTGTTTT
>JBCBIE010000009.1:0-120712 GCA_038524995.1 Cyanobacteria bacterium J06621_8 | reverse complement strand
CTTAGCTCCAGTGCTTGAAGATAAAGGGGTTCTGCATCTTCATATCTTCCCTGAGACGAGTAGAGTAAAGCCAGATTATTGAGACTACTTGCCACATCGGGATGTTGTTCTCCTAGCAGTTGTTTTCTTAGCTCCAGTGCTTGAAGATAAAGGGGTTCTGCATCTTCATATCTTCCCTGAGCATGGTAGAGTTCTGCCAGATTATTGAGACTGGTTGCCACCAAGGGGTGTTGTTCTCCCAGCAGTTGTTTAAAAAGCTCCAGTGCTTGAAGCATTAGGGGGTCTGCCTCTTCATATCTTCCCTGAGACTTATAGAGTGCTGCCAGATTATTGAGACTGGTTGCCACATCGGGGTGTTGTTCTCCCAGCAGTTGTTTTCTTTGCTCCAGTGCTTGAAGATAAAGGGGTTCTGCTTCTTCATATCTTCCCTGAGCCGAGTAGAGTAGAGCCAGATTATTGAGACTGCTTGCCACATCGGGGTGTTGTGATCCCAGCAGTTGTTTATATAGCTCCAGTGCTTGAAGATAAAGGGGTTCGACAGACTCATATCTTCCCTGAGATTTGTAGAGTAGAGCCAGATTATTGAGACTGCTTGCCACATCAGGGTGTTGTTCTCCCAGTCGTTCTCGACAGACTTTTAAACATTGCTCATGCCATGCTAAAGCTTGATTATATAATCCCTGACCATTATAAAATCTTCCTATGCTATTAAATGACCAAATTAAGTCCTCATCATCGATGTAGGACGTTAATTCTGTTGCTACAGAGGTCAGATGGGGAATGGCGATGGTTAATGCTCTTATGTCTTCTAGAGTTGGGGTTTGGGGAATCCGACTTGCAATCTGGCTCATCACCCCACAGAATTTTTGTTTTAGTTCTGCGGCTTGTGCCCTCTCTTCTAGCTTGGCTCGGAAGTATTGGGCAACTAGTGAGTGTAGTTGATATGTCTGAGTATCTGGAACTACTTTCATCAGGTTTCTCTGGATTAACTCCAGATTTCTCAGCTCGTCTAACTCTTCAATTTCATCTTCCCGCTCTTCTTCATCTGATGATTCTATCCACGCCCCTTCTACAATTACCCAATAAAATGGTTCTGAGTTAAACAGACTCAGATAACAGCCTAATTCCTGGGCTTCTGGACTCAGTACATCCCAGGATAAATCTAACGCCGCTTTTACCCCTTTTTGCGCAGTTATTCCCCTCTGTTTGGGGTCTTTCAAGGATTTGGCATCTAATTTGTCTTTCCTCAGCCTCTTGAGTGCTTTCTCAATGGATAGCGTTTGATCTAGGGCGATGTAGCGTCCTACTAATTCTAATCCCAAGGGTAAATAGCCCAACCATTGACATAATTCCTGGGCTACTTCTAACTCATTTTCGACTCTGGTATTTCCGATTAACGACTTGAGTAATTGAATTGCTGCATCTTCTGTCAGCACATCTAAATCGAGATGTTTAATACCTGATGGTATCTCTCGACTAGTCATCAATACTTTGACTTGACTGGTTACTGGAGGTAAATAAGGTTCAATAGAATCTTGATAAAAGTCTTCGTAATTAGCTATGTCATCTAAGACAATCAAAGATGCTTTGCTGTTCCATTTACGCCAGCAGTATCCTACCTTAGCTAAATCCTCCAGTTCGTCTGGAACTGATATTTCCAGATAAGTACGAGCATATTCAATTATCTGCGTGCCTAAGTTTTCCCCTCGAACAGAAAACCAGCAGAGGCTTCCTGGGTATTCATCTTGGTAGGTTCGGGCGTACTGTAGGGCTAATTCCGTTTTGCCGATGCCTCCCATCCCTGCTATTGCCGCTGAGATGCTTACCTGTTCATTTTCCTGCAATAGCTGGTGTAATTTCTCTAGCTGCTTTTCCCGTCCGACAAAATTATCGACACCGCTTCGGTTAAGATTGCTAGGTGAGTTCAGGCTGTTTTTTTGTTCATTCTTGGAACTGTTTTGATGATAATCTCTCAGATTTTCATTGTAATTACCACCATATAAGTTAATAACACGCTCTGGCTGAGATTTATTCTCTTGGCTGTTGTCTTCACTCACAGTTCTGTTTGAGAATCAGATTACTAAGGGAGTATTATCCTTATAGTAGCCGATTAAATACTTTTGAAATCACTTAAGGGAGTAATCATCAGAATCAGATAATGCCCTAATATAGCCTTATACTGCTATACATTTGCCTGCTCCATGTCTCAACCCGCTCAAACCCTAATCCCCCAAAATTTGCCCCGTAACGTCTGGATTCTTGGTTTTGTCAGTCTGTTTACCGACACGGCTTCCAAGATTATCCAATCTCTACTGCCTCTCTTTCTCGTATCGGTATTGGGGGTTAACCTGATCACGGTGGGAACAATCGAGGGTATTGCAGAATCTACCGCTTCCCTACTCAAGGTATTTTCAGGAGCGTTAAGTGACTACTGGGGAAGACGTAAAGAATTAGCGATCGCAGGCTATGGATTATCGGCACTAGTAATTCCCCTGTTTGCCCTGGCAAATAGTCCTGGTTGGGTTTTGCTGGGACGTTTTGGCGATCGCATGGGCAAGGGAATCCGAGTTGCCCCTCGCAACGCTTTAATTGCTGATGCTACCCCGTCGGAACAACAGGGGGCAGCTTATGGCTTACGTCAATCCCTGGATACCCTTGGTGCGATCGCTGGACCACTGCTGGCAGTGGTTTTAATGTATGGTTCGGGACAAAATTTTCGTCTGTTGTTTTGGCTGGCAACTATTCCTGGATTAATTGCTGTATTGTTATTAATCTTTGGCATCAAAGAGCCGCAGGCTAACGGAGAAAAGCCGCAGAATCCTGTCCAATGGAACAGCTTAATTACCTTAGAGAGGGGCTATTGGTTCTTACTGGCAATAATCTTAATCTTTAATCTGGGTAATTCCAGTGATGCTTTTTTACTGCTGAGGGCGCAGCAGCTAGGAATCAGCAATACCTTAATTCCCCTGGCTTTTATGGTGATGAATTTAACCTACTTTCTGAGCGCCTATCCCGCAGGAGTACTTTCTGATCGCTTAGGTAGATATGGTCTAATTTTAGTCGGCTTTATAATTTATGCCCTAGTCTACCTAGGTTTTGCCTATGCTCAATCACCCTGGCAAATATGGGCTTTGTTTGCCTGTTACGGACTTTACCAGGGCATGAGTAAAGGACAGATCCTCGCTGCCGTTGGCGATCTAGTACCCGCTGAATTGAGGGGAACCGCATTTGGTGCGATCGCTCTAGCTACTGGCATAGCAGTTTTGCCAGCAAACCTCCTCGCGGGATTCTTCTGGGAAAGTATTGGCTATCAGGCTCCCTTCATTTGCGGCAGCATCTTAGCCACCCTCGCCGCACTCCTACTCTGGATTCAGCTTTCAGTAATCAGTAAACAGTAATCATAACTATTGTTCACTGTTCACTGTTCACTGTTCACTGTTCACTGTTCATTGTTAAAGGGCTCGATTTGCTTTTTCTTTCTTCCTTAGCAAAAGAACCATCAGGCAACAATGTGATAGAAACTCGACCAATCTTAACTTCCTGACGATATTTCTCGTCAGGGGGAATTGCCTCCTTAAGACAGACGGGCATTACTGCATTGGGAGGAAAAGCCCACCATTCACCGTTACGGCAGAAAAGATCGCTATAGCCATTTTCCATACACCACTGCTGGCAGACACCATGAATAGCTGCGGCTAGGTCGTCATAGCAGTGCTTCTGATCTACTTGAGGCACAATTTTCTTTCTGTGACAAAATTACCTATTCCATCTTAACTAACCGAACATTGAACATTGACCATTAAACATTGACCATTGAACAATTATCTACCCCAAACAATCACTGAAGCACACCCTTGTTAGTTTCCTCACCACCTAAAAATTTAGTGATCAAAGAATCGAGGGAGAATGAACCACCACCGTTAACCGTAAATAAGATGTAAATCGCAGCGTAAAGCGAAGCAGTCTCTAGGGGTGCAATAAGCAAGCCATCTACCTTGATGTGGAAATAGATCGCTACTAACATAGTTCCAAAAAGAGCGATCGCACTGAGACGAGTAAAAAGTCCTAATGCCAGAAAAATCGCGCCGACAACTTCTGTATATGCCGCGCAGTAGGTGAAAAATACAGGGAAGGGCAACCCAATAGCAGTAACCACATTGTCGGCAAAGCCTGGAACATCGCCAAGTTTATTAAAGCCGTTATGGATCATTAGTACCCCCGCAATCACTCTGATCAGGAGCCAGATACTTTGAAATGTAATATTACCTGTGAAATTTGAGCTGAGAAATCGCGTTAACATAAATAATTTGTACTTTGTTGGCTAGAGAAAATCATAGAGAAAAGCAGCAACTAACATTGTTGATGTTCGTTACCGCTTTAAGTTTAAAAAAAATATAGAGGGTTAGGTTAGCGCTTGCCTAAAAATTAAACCAAAGATGGCTCTTTTTCCATAGCTTCGCTGTAGTTACCTTCACTAGCAGCACTGTTGAACTTAGCTCGCTGAACCAGAATCTTTTGTGCTTCGGCTACTTTGTCCGCTTTGCCACTCCATAAATCTAGAGCAGGTTGTTGAATTGCTCTAGCGTAGGAGAAGGTTACACGCCAGGGGAATTGAGATCTGAAGTTAGCGTTCATGTAGTTAAGATGAGCAGAAGATCTTTCTTTGCTCTGTCCGCCAGATAGGAAAGCAATTCCAGTTACCTGGGGAGGAACAGTGTTCATCAAACAGCGAACGGTTTCAGTTGCAACTTCTTCCACACTTGCTTGGGTGGAGCAGGCGTCGCCTGAAATAACCATGCTGGGCTTAAGAATCATTTGATCAAAAGCTACTCCTTGAACATAGAGCTGACGGAACACTTCATTCAAAGTTTTCTCAGTAACTTCATAGCAGCGCTCAATAGTATGAGAACCATTGATCAATACTTCTGGTTCAACAATAGGAACCAATCCACCTTCTTGACACAAAGCTGCGTAACGCGCCAAAGCATGGGCATTAGCCTCAATACATCCTTCGGAAGGAATACCATCACCAATCGTAATAACCGCACGCCACTTAGCAAAACGCGCTCCCATGGCATAGTATTCAGCGATGCGATCGCGTAATCCATCTAAACCTTCAGTAACTTTCTCAGGATCACGTCCACATAAATCTTTGGCTCCTGTGTCTACCTTAATGCCAGGAATCATGCCTGCATCCTGCATTACTTTGACAAAAGTTGTGCCATCATCTGTGGATTGGCGAATAGTCTCATCATATAAGATTGCTCCGCTGATGTAGTTGTTAAGACCAGGAGCAGTCAGAATTAGACCACGATAAGCACGACGATTGTCTTCTGTGGGAGCAATGCCCAGTGCTTCAAAACGCTTATTACAGGTTCCATTACTTTCATCCATAGCCAGAATTCCTTTGCCTTCTGCCATGAGTGTTTTAGCGGTTTCCCTTAATTCTGAGGAGTACTTACTTGTCATGAGTTTTATAAAGTTTTTAGATTTGGATGGAGCTATTATACAGGATTTAGCTTAGTTGAAGAAATGATACACTTATTGATAATTACTTGCAATAATTAGCTGGATGGATCTATATTGTGTGAGGTACGCAAACAATTCCAGATCTAGCTGTAACCAACTTAAATGTTGAGCGGATCAAATGTTATGGGTATAGCAACTGAATTCTCCAACTGTGTACGTTAACTATAGGGCTGCTAACGCTTGGTGTACCTGACAGTGCGTTAGCAGCTTTTTACTCAATTAATTTAATGATTAAGTCCAATCATATCCCCACGAAATGTATCTCTCAAGGTCAGTTAAGTAAAGCAGAAATGATGTTTGCTGACTGCTGGCAAAGAACCTGGAAGATTGTCAAACCTCAAAATTTTGCTCGTCACAAGTCTCAAGAGCCAAATACTTTCAAGCCACTTCTAGTTAATCTTTGAGGAGAGTGTTTAGATGAATGCCTTTGAGCAAATCAAAAGCTTAGAAGCCATCGGCAAGATAGAAGCAGTTGTCCACCTGTTTCGAGTTGAGTTTCCCGAATGTTTAGCGGATTTAAAGCCCTGGATTCAGAGTGAAGAAAACATCCAGCAGAATGATCCTAACTCTATTGATATTGGATTTCACTTTCCCGACGTTAATTATGCCTGTTCTTGCCGCAGCATTTTGATGCAGGTGAAAGTACATCGAGATTCTCAGTATGGGGAGCGTGCTATTGGTATTTGCCTCGCGGGATACGGAGCTTACCAAGAACAGTGGCAATTTTCTACCGTTGAATATTGGGAGTTTTCTGGCATGTCTAAGCCTAAAATCAAAGCGCAGGAGACATTGAAAAAAGTCTGCCGACGCATTTTAGAGCTATTCAATGCTTCAGAGAATTAGGTTGCACCAACCCTTCCCCAAGATCTGAAAAAATTATCTTGGGGAAGAATTAAATAATTTAAACTACTTGACTGATTAACCATGACTACAGCCGAGTAATTTTGCTATTTATGCTGCCTGACTAGATTCTAGATCAAGCTCGATAGGTAAAGAGTAAAACCAAAGCCTGCAATATATTCTCACCATGCGGGCTTTGGACATGTTCGAGAAGTATCTTTAATTAGGTTAGAGCTAAGTCCACAAGCTGACATCAGTCATTTGACTGAATCATTAGCCACAAGCAGCATTTTTCTCAGCAATATTACTTAAGACAGTGGCGAAACTCCTATACTAGCGCTTCAAAAGAGCTGTGAAATTGTTAATAACCCTGACCAGACCGCAAAATTATAAAATTGTAGAGTAAATACTAAAATAATAATTAGTTAAGGTCTTATGTTTGATGCTTTAGCCGATCGCCTAGATGATGCTTGGAAGAAAATACGCGGTCAGGACAAAATATCTAAAAGTAATATCCAAGATACTCTTAAGGAAGTTCGACGCGCTTTACTAGCGGCGGATGTTAACCTCCAGGTAGTCAAAGCCTTTATCGCCGATGTGGAAGCCAAGGCTTTGGGGGAAGGGGTAATTTCGGGAGTAGATCCTGGACAACAGTTTATCAAGATTGTCTACGATGAATTGGTTAAGGTGATGGGGGAGAGCAACGTACCCCTAGCCCAGGCAGAATCAGCCCCTACCGTTATTTTGATGGCGGGACTTCAAGGAACGGGGAAGACAACCGCCACCGCTAAATTATCCCTGTATCTACGCAAGCAAGAGCGTTCTTGTTTGATGGTGGGAACTGATGTTTACCGCCCTGCGGCGATTGATCAGCTTAAGACTTTAGGGAATCAAATTGATGTTCCCGTCTTTGAAATGGGAACCGATGCCGATCCTGTGGAAATTGCCCGCCAGGGAATCGTTAAAGCGAAGGAACTTGGGGTTGATACAGTAATTGTTGATACTGCGGGACGGTTGCAAATAGATGAAGACATGATGGGGGAACTGTCTCGCATCAAAGAGACAATTAAGCCCGATGATACCCTGCTGGTGGTGGATGCCATGACAGGACAGGAAGCGGCAAACCTAACCTACACTTTTCACGAACAAATCGGCATTACGGGAGCAATTCTAACCAAGCTGGATGGAGATAGCCGTGGTGGTGCAGCCCTTTCCGTGAGGCAGGTTTCAGGACAGCCGATTAAGTTTGTCGGGGTGGGGGAAAAAGTTGAGGCGCTAGAACCCTTTTATCCCGATCGCCTGGCATCAAGAATTCTCAACATGGGGGATATCTTAACCCTGGTGGAGAAGGCACAGGAAGAACTTGATTTGGCTGACGTAGAAAAGATGCAGTCCAAAATCATGGAGGCGAAGTTTGATTTTAATGATTTTGTGAAACAGATGCGCCTGATTAAAAATATGGGTTCTCTGGGGGGAGTGCTCAAGTTAATTCCTGGCATGGGCAAAATCAGCGGTGACGATTTGGCAAAGGGAGAAACTCAGCTTAAGCGCACCGAATCGATGATTAACTCTATGACTGCCGAGGAAAAAACCCAGCCTGAATTGTTAGCGCAGTCTCCTAGCCGTCGTCGTCGTGTTGCTAAAGGTTCGGGATTTCAGGAAAAAGATGTATCTAAATTAGTCAAGGACTTTACTAAAATGCGTTCCCTGATGCAGAATATGGGTCGCGGGATGCCAGGGATGGGAATGCCAGGGATGGGGATGCCTGGTATGGGAGGTGGAATGCCTGGGATGCCCGGTATGGATGGCTATCCAGAGCAAGGAAGACGGAAAAAGAAAAAGAAGAAGAAAAAGGGATTCGGCACGTTGTAAGATAATAGATTGTCCTAGTTAACTCTAGGTGAAAAATATAAGAGATAGACTACAATCGTAAAAGACAAAATTTGTGTAACCAATGATTAAATTACGCTTGAAACGCTTTGGCAAAAAAAGAGAGGTCAGCTACCGTATCGTAGCCATTGAGAGTAAGACTAGGAGAGATGGTCGTCCGATCGAGGAGTTAGGTTTTTATAATCCTAGAACTGATGAAACCCGACTCAATGTCCCCGCTATCGTCAAAAGGTTACAGCAGGGGGCACAGCCCAGCCAAACTGTCAGAACTATTCTCAATAAAGCCCAAGTTTTTGAACAAGTAAATGCCAAATAAGACCGAATTGTCTGGGGATCAGACAGTAACTGATCCCGATTATGAGCAGCTAGTACGCTTTCTGATCGAGCCTTTTTTAGAAGATCCACAAACTCTTAGGGTGAACCTCGAAACAAACCCCAACAAACGCAAAATTTGGCTGCGGGTTGCTTTTGATAAAAGCGATCGCGGTAAGGTTTTTGGTCGTGGTGGTCGAAATATTCAAGCTATTAGAACTACTATTCAAACCGCAGCCATGGCTAACCAAGACTCGGTATTTCTCGATATTTATAGTGATGAGCCACCCAAGTCTGATGATTTTGGGCGTAATGGCAGAAGCTCAGGAAATAACCGTCGCCGAAGCAACGTCGGTAAACCAGCGCCTAAAATTTCTAAAAAGTAAGTTCTAACAGACTTGGCTGATTAAAAATATCCGACAACGGAACAATCTAAACTTTTACTGGCTTCAGCATTCTTTGCTGGCTAATTTTGATCGCTAATTCAATTGCTGCAACCATGCTGCTGGGATTGGCGATACCTTGACCTGCAATATCAAAGGCTGTACCGTGGTCGGGAGAAGTGCGAATAAAAGGAAGTCCGATGGTAGTATTGATTGCCTGGTCGAATGCCATCAATTTCACGGGAATTAATCCCTGGTCATGGTAGAGAGCCAGATAAGCATCGCAAGTCTGGGGAGAAACCTCATAATTACCAAACCAAGCCTGTCCTGGTTTGACCCACATAGTATCGGGGGGAATTAATCCTACTAATTCGGTCTGGGGATAAGTGACCTGTGCCTCTTGCAGCCATGACGACATCCAGTCCTTTTCTTCAGTGCCAAGCTGTCCTGCTTCTCCGCTGTGGGGATTAAGCCCAGGAATGCCAATTCTTGGTCGTTTCAGCCCTAAATCTTGCTGAAGAGAGTTAATTAGCAAGTCTAGCTTGCGGGTCATGATGTCGGGGGTTAGAGCAAGGGGGACTGAGGCTAGAGGAATATGAGTAGTTGCTAGTAAACAACGTAAATTCCAGCCTGTGTGGGGTGACTTGGCGATAAACATCATGCCAAACCGCTCGATTCCTGCTCTTTGGGCAAGTACCTCTGTCTGCCCAGGGTAATCATGTCCTGCGGCTTTCCAGAGAGATTTGGCAATAGGGGCAGTAACAATTCCCTGAAATTTGCCCTCCAGGGTTAAAGCGATCGCCTTTTCTAAACAGGAAAAGCTAAATCCTCCACTCACTGCATCTCCTTGTCCCCAAGTTACCCCCCCTTCAATTGGCACTTCCACTAGAGATAGGCTTTGAGGAGTAGCTAAATCTGCTGGAGTTAATGCCGTGTGCTTAAGAAGATGTTCATAGGTAAGCTGCAATAGCTGCCGATTGCCGATTACGGTTATTTGCGCTCTTTCCTCATAGGATTTTTGGGCTAACGCTTTCAGCAAAATTTCGGCACCAATTCCCGCAGGATCGCCCATGGTGATTGCTAGGGAAGGAATTATAGACATGTAAGATATTGTTAATTAGTTAAGAATGTTCTGGGCTAGTGATTTAGAATACCTGTTATTGATTATGATTGAGAACCAGCTAGATTAACCAGTTTTTGGTAGTTATAACTTTAATAAACAGGAGAATAGATTAGATATGAGCGCAGAAAGTATGTTATTCAACGGTGCGATTGTTTGTATCGTCATGATTTTGGGAGGATTGAGCCTAGGCTTCCTGATGCTGAAGATTCAGGGGGGAGAACCTGAGTAGACTTTAATCACTTTAATTATTTTAAATTTAGCTTAGCGGTTGTCTGTCAGTTTTCTTACTATCAGGTGATCGCTTTTTTAATATAAAGATATAGGCATTGGTAAAGGGTAACGGGTAACGGGGTTTCAGGTTTTTCAGGTTTGCATTTAATAAGTGTATATTGTTCAAAACTTCGATAAAAGTCATCTACATCGCAGAAAATTTCGGTAAGATCGAGACGAGATTTTAATTCCATAGCTGAGACTTGAAACACTACTTTTCGCATAAGTCTCAGCCTTTTTTCTGTTTGAAAAATTCTCGTCTCACTCACGTTCTCAGATTATTTTCTTCTTTGGAAAAGAAACAAGCACGTATGAGATAAGGATAAAAAACGTTGTGATCTTTTGATTCTACTTCTCAACTGAATCGGATAAGGAAATCTCCACGCTAGTTCTTCATAATTGTACTGTTTCCAAATTTTGGAGTAAGTTAATCAGAATTGATAGGATTAAATACTGAGGATAATTAAACTGTTTATTCAGATGTTTACTATATACTTCATGAAGTTTAAGCATTGCATTTTTAACAATTAAGCTTATTGATAACAGTCTCTCATGTTTTGGAGACTGCCTTTCTCAACTCCACTCTAGACTTATTTTTCACCCTTATTGTCGCTCGCAGAAAATAATCAGAAAATCCTTAAAGTTAGCTCATAATAAGTGTTCAAATCCATTGTAGGATAATCAAAAAACTAACTAGATGCGTATTATTATAAAAAAGCTTAATATAAACAAAAGTAAAGCAGTCGTCAGAACAGAATTTAGACTTTAGGATCATTACTTTGAAAACAGTTTAATCTTCAGCAATTAAATCAGTATGGAGCGTTATTTAATGGAGGTATCTACCAGGGTAAACGGAATATTAAGGTCGGGTTCCTTTCTAGCAAGTGGCGAATATCGAATTGAGCGACCTATAGGACAGGGGGGTTTTGGTATCACCTATCAGGGGACGGACACCAAGCTGAATCGAGCCGTGGCAGTTAAAGAATTCTTTCCTGAAGGCTGCTGGAGAGAAGGTGCTACGGTGGTTTCTGCTGGGCGCTGGAATTCTGACACTTACGGTAACGCCAAACAAAAGTTCTTGGTGGAAGGTCAAACCCTAGGGCAGTTTAATCATCCAGGCATTGTGCAGGTTTTTTATTATTTTGAGGAAAATAATACGGCATATATGGTGATGGAATACCTCCAAGGGCAGACCCTTGCCGAACTGCTCGATACTTGCCAAGGAAAATTACCTGAAGCCCAAGCTCTGCAACTGATTTCTCAAGTTAGTTCAGCCCTAGAAGTGCTGCACCAGGCACAATACCTACATCGAGATATCAAGCCCGAAAATATCATGTTGGCGGACGATGGTCGAGTAGTACTGATTGACTTTGGTGCAGCCAGAGACTTTGCCAGCAACTCCACCACCAGATACACCACCCTGCTGACCCCTGGTTATGCGCCCCTAGAACAGTACGGGCGCAATCTCAAATATGGCGCTTTCACTGATATTTATGCCCTGAGTTCCACCCTCTATCATCTATTAACGGGCAAAGCACCCGTATCGGCGATCGAGCGAGCTGCGGGGGTAGAACTACCAACGGTCAAGGAGATTGCCCCAGAAATCAGCGATTATGTGAGTGAGGCGATCGCCCGAGGAATGTTGATGGACGTTGCTCAACGGCTACAGTCAGTGGGGGAATTGCTAGAACTGCTTCAGCTTACTCCTAATCAATCACCGACTCGGCTAAAATTAGCCTGGCGGGAATCTCGCAGTCCCATGGGAGATGCCTGGGACGTGTTTAGTCAAGCAGAAAGCACCGTTCGCGATCGCCCTACTTTTTCTAATGGTAATCAAAGCCAATGGTTTTAGTCAGATGAAACTCGAAGATATTAAGATCGCCCTCTTGGGTACTACTGGGGCAGGGAAAACTAGCTATCTCCTGGGAATGTATGCGGTGATGCAAACTGGTGTTCAAGGCTTTACCCTGGCGGCACAAGATATGGATTTAGACCTAGAACTGATCCAAAGATGGGAAAAGCTAATCTCTCTGGAAGGAGAGGATCGTTGGCCTACTCCTAATGCGGCGGCGATGGAATACTATGACTTTGACTTTAGCTATGGGTTTCGTCCCCTGATGCGGTTTAAGTGGTTAGACTATCGCGGTTTAGCCCTGAGCGATCGCTCTACGGAACAAGACGTTACTGATTTGGGGCAGTACTTACAGACAGCAGAATGCTTGCTTCTCTGTATTTCTGGAGAACATCTAATTAATGAGGTTACTCCCACTACAGTGCGAGAAATCAAAAGCGATCGCATGAACCAGTTTATTCAGCAGTATGTCAGCAAAAATAAACGCCCCAATCCCCAAAAGCCCTTTCCTGTGTCAATTGTGATTACTAAATATGATCTGTGCCATCACCGCGATAAGTCAGACATCATCGCCGACGTTAAAAAACTGTTCCAAGCACTATTTACACCCAATTCAGGATGGTCGGTGATGATCTGTCCTGTCAGCTTGGGTAAGGAACTCGGTAAAAATCCCGAAAGCGGCAGTATTATCCCCGTTAACGTTCACCTACCTGTGGTTTTTGCCGTCTACTCACGGTTAAACGCTTACGCCCTAGAGTTAGAACAGCAGCAAAATCAGTACGTGACGGCGATTGATACCCTCAAACAAAAGAACTCTCTAATTCAGATGTTAAGAGCAGCAGAAATCCAGGAGCAAACCACCAAGCTGGAAACTAGCAAGAAGGAAATTGCTGCGGTTACAGAAAACATGAAGTTACTGGCACAGGAGTTAAGCCAGGTTTCCCTATTCTTTAATGGTAACGAGGTCACCGCAGATGTCTGAACAAGAATGGGCGGCAATTGTTTATGGCAGGACTTACCATCTGGATTTCCGCTTCATTACCCTACCCGATAACTTTGACTCACAGGATGCTCAGTGGGCATTGTCTTATATTACGGCGACAACGCAGCAGGCTCGTAATTTAGCAGGTTCCCCCCGCTGGTCGTTATTTAAAAATGATGCTTATTGTGTGGTGGGAGTTACCTGTATGGTGCGGGACTTAATTAAGCCTGCGTCGTCAGATCTTTTGAGCATCACTAAAGACGATCAGGGTAGACCACTATACGTGTTTGTTGGTTACGTTACTCAGCTCAAGCAGCAAAAAAAGCTGACTAATTTCCCTCCCTACGGAGAAAACTGTCTTGATGATTTTCGGGATCTCTATCAAGAAATTGCCCAAGTTTGGCTAGTCAAGAATTATGAGGAGGACAAAATAAAAACTAGCTTAAGTGATTATCAGAGATTTTCTTGGAAAAAATCAGAAATTTTGCCAGATAAACAGCAGATTAAATTCCTCAATCATTACCTCAAGTCTCCTGAACAAACCCACCTGTGGTCGAGTTTACCCCAGCAAAATAGTCTACTATGGCAATTCTCAGCACGCTGTTCCCTGGCGACAGCAACCTGTCTCAATATTAATGGCAAAGCCTTGAGCAACAGTCCTTTTCTCAATCAGTCCTGTAGCCAAGTAGAACAGTTTCAAATCAAGCCGCGCCTTGCTGCGGTGTCGTTAGATAACTCGATTAGTCTTGACTCATCAAAAACTAATAGTTCCCCAGGCTTGCCACTGTCGCAGCAGATTTCCCATCGTGCCAAACAAGACCTTGATCTGACTCTCCACCAAGCTGCTAAGTTAGCCACTGCCAGTCAAGAACTGATTAACAGCTTTTCTAACTCTGCAAACCAGAGTGAACCCAATGCTGGGATTGAAGCAAATATCGCTAATGATGCGATCGATGAGGCTGAAAGTTTTGGTTTCAAAACGAAAAAATCTTCCCCTAGCAATAATCAAGATTGGTTTTAGCTTTATAAAGCCCCAGCTACAGTCAGCCAGGGCTTGAGTATTAGACTTAAATTCAAGTAGCGAAGAAATATTAGTAACCGTAGCCGTAAGGAAGATAGTGATTAACATCAACTTGATCTTGAACGCTAGTTTGAGTTGCATCCTAGTCAATTACGTTAAAGTTACCTACCGCAGCCGCTTCATTAGCGTTGATTTGAACGGAAGTTTGAGTTTCAGGAGTGGTATAACCGTATCCACCCAAATCTAGCTGGTCTTGAATGTTAGTTTGAACAGCATCTTGTTGAATAAAGTTAGCAGTGCCCACAGCCGCAGCGGAGTTAGTGTTTTGTTGAATGCTAGTTTGAGCTTGGGCTACGCTCGGGTTTCCCGAGCTTGTAGAACCAAGCTGTTGACTATCTTGAGCGAAAGCAGCCAGAGGAGAGAAGCGATGCAGCGCGTTGCGGGGGTTCTCCCCGTTGTAGCGACTGCATCAAGACGCGATAACAGTAGTTAGAAGAGCTAATGTAGATTTTTTCATGGTTTTGTACCTAGTTAAAATAATCAGTGCGTTTTTTGCTTACATTTTATAGATACGATTCAGTTGAGTTTTTAATGCAGCTTGTTCGGAATTTTTTCTGATTTACAGCCGTTTTCAGTTAAATAGACTACGTTGACAATTGACGAGCCACCCTTCGCTAGCGTAAGACGTAAGGGAATTCTACTCATATGGAAAGCGCAGTAAATCCATCCAGAAGCAAGAACATCTATAGAGATGGCAATATCATCAATTATCTTAATTACTAACAATGACAAAAGACTCAATCATTTTCTCTACCGTAGGCAAGAAAGCCTCATAACTTTCAGGCTGGGCAGTATAAGTAACAATATAGGCTTGATTATCTTTTATCGACCAAGTTTGCATCCGCCGCACTGCGCTGCCATTTGCCTCTCCGCTATAGGTGACTTGTCTGCCTAATTCCCGACCAAGGTTAGCAGTTACTGCAACATCAATATTAGGGTCGGAAAGTCGCTTAATTTCAACTAAAGATTGTTCGGTATATTGAGCGAGAGAAGTATTATCAGCCACATTCTCCACCAAGACACTAACCTGCTCTTTAAACTGATCAGAATTATTCTCCAGGGGAGATAAAAAAACTACCCCCGAAGTGAAAAAATCATCTCGATTTTGCGACAACCAGGCATTCGGATAGTTAATTCTAAAACCTTGATCAGAATTTTCATAAACCTGCTCGATTTCCGACTCATTCGACTGCTGTTTCCAGAGCAACCATCCACCCCAGGCTATGCTTAAAGCAGTCAAGCTACCCAGAGTTAAAGGCAGTAACCAGGAACGTGATTGTTTGGGAGATGGAATAACTTTTCTCTCAGGGGGGGACTTAGTTAACAGATTTGTTTCATCAATTACTGGCTGATGATTGAGGGACTTTTCTGCTGCTGTTCTGGAATTAGTTTGGTTAACAATATTCTCCCGATGAGGATTAGATTCAGCCTTATTGTTTGATGCATTCGCCTTGCTGCGATGGGCGATAATAATCGTATCCTTAGTGTTATTTTGAGTTACATCTAACTGTTGCAGGTCAGCTAAAACCGCCTGAGCATTACCGTATCTTTCTTGATAACGATAGCAAATCATCTGATCGAGAATATCTAAAAAGCGGGGCTGGTAGTGTATCTGGCTATTTAAGCAATCCCGCCAAATTAATTCACCTTGGTCATTAACTTTGAACTTTCTTGGCTCGACTCCCGTTAAAGCTTGGATCGCAATTGCCCCCAAAGCGTAAATATCACTATAAAATCCAGGATGTCCCATCATTTGCTCCATGGGCATATAGAACTTCGTGCCAACGGCAACTGTGGGTTTCCCTTGCCCTGCGGGATCAAAAATTTGAGTGCTGACTTGCTTGACGGAACCAAAATCAATCAGGATAATGTTGCCATCTTGAGAGCGACGCATCAGGTTTGAAGGCTTGAGATCGCGATGAATCACGCTGTTTTGCTGCACCACCAGGAGAACTTCAAGAACATCTTGTACAAAATCAATCGTTTTAGATTCTTCCCAAGGCTGTCCCGCAATAATTTCTTGACTTAAGTCATGCCCTTCGATTAGCTCCTGGACGAGAAAAAATTCGTTTTCGTGCTCAAAATAGGCTAATAAACGGGGAATGCGATCGCAGTGACCCAGACGATTCATAACCTCAGCTTCTTTATTGAATAACCGCCTGGCGATCGCTAAGGTTCGCGGGTTGGGAGTTCGGGGCTTGAGCTGCTTAACCACACATGGGCTATCAAAGCATTGGCGATCGCGAGCCAAAAATGTAACTCCGACTCCGCCTCTTCCTAGCTGTTTAACAACGTAATAACGCCCCTGAATAGTTTTTCCTGCGAGATTATGATCCATCGACAAAATTGTCTAAAAGAACGTTAACCTGAATCTCCATAATTCTAATACTTACTCTACTAATACGGAAGATTTCAAAGAAATAGTTTGTATTTTGGTTAATGTAACGCCAGTTTTGGATAAGAGCATTAATCTGCTGAGATAGCCATTAGCCCTTCAGGTTCGTCAGTTGCTCAACAGCGTGGTTGGACATGCGGCGTGAGACGCCGCGTCCCCCACGCTCATGGGGGAAACCCCCGCCCTCGACATCGGAAAGCATTCCCTTGCGCCTAACGGCGGCGCGGGGTCTTTCCTCAGTTCCTTCAACGCGGGGAACCCGCGCAATATGCGAAGCGGTATCCTTTAGGACGGACTGTCTCGCAAGACCGCACTGACTCACCATTAGCCATTAGCTTTTTATAGTCTTGAAGACTTGATTTACTTACCTTGTTTAAGCCACCTATAGAGCCAAAAATCGGTAAAAGGGTCGATATATTGCGCCAAAGACCAGAGAACCAAGCAGGGCTGTCCCACTACTTGCAGCAGAGGCAGATCATCATGGGAGTCTGTTACCAAAATTGTTGACTGAAGCTGATCAGCGGATAAAATTTGTTCCATCATCGCTAGCTTACCCAGGTGGCGATCGCCTGCGCCACGCCAGAATCTACAGCCCACCAGGCGATCGCATTTTAGAGGCATTTGCTTTAGGATTGGTTCAATAATAAAGTTAAACCCCAGGCTGGCTACGATAACTGATGCTGTAGGGTTTTTCTGGATAGCCGAGACTAATTCAGAATTACTGTAGGCTGCGGCGATATCTTTAGCTTGACGTTGCCATAGCCATAGCGTCCAGGGTAGTAGCAGGGTGGGAATCATCACTAGAAACCAGTCTCTGGTGGGCTTCCCTCCCCAAGGATAAGGGAGCCATTTCCAGGGTCGGATAATTTTTAAGAGGAAAATTAGGATAAACCCCACTAAGCGAGGTCGCAGGGCATTGATATATTCTGCCGTAGAGTTACGCAGCAGCAGAGTTTCATCAAAATCCAGAATCACGGTGGTATTGCCATCCGCTTTGGCGATCGCCGATAGTGCGACATCTGGGGTCATGGGGGAGATATTTGGCTCTGGTCTTGATTCCATAGGGATTAGCTACTTAATAGCCTGTAGACTTTTAACTAAAGTATTGGGCATAAATGCATCATCCCACTGGGGAGGCTCTTCGCCAACGCGGACAATAACTAATTCTTGCTCAGGGATAATATAGACTCTTTGCCGTGATGCCCCATCGAGAAAAAAAGTACTCTGGTTAATGAAAGCCCCTTTCCCAGGGAGGTCAGACGCTCTAGGCTTATAGTTATTAATCTGGGGTTTAAGCCAAATATGATAGCCATAGTCATCATTTAAGGGAGAAGGCTGCACCATTTTAGCTATCCATTCAGCAGGAACAACCTGTTGCCCATCAACTTGTCCACCGTCGAGAAATAGCTGACCTACTTTAACCCAGTCTTGGGGAGTCGCAAAGAGACAGCAAAAGACTTTAGGATCTCCCTGGGGGCGATCCAGCCAGAGGTCGGCATTACTGCCCTGGAGGGGTTGCCAGAGGCGAGTCGAAAGATACCTAGCATAACGTTCCCCCGTAGACGCTTCTAGTACCTGACTCAAAATTTGCGTGTTCACATTGTTGTAGTCATAAGCCTGCTGGGGTGGTCTGACGACAGGAAGATTTAGAGCAATTTGATTAACTTGAGTACCTGCATACATCCGCACCAAATCTGAGAAGGGATTGGCTGTATTATCCTGATTCCGTAGACCAGACTGCATGTAAAGTAGGTCTTGGATGGTAATGTCTTGACGTTCATCACCTGACCAGAAGGGCAGATATTTAGCTACGGGGTCTAGTTCTGAAGTTATGTGTCCTTCGGCGATCGCAATACCAATTAGTAATGCCACGATAGTTTTAGATAGGGACATGGAGTTAAAGGTAGAGCTAGAGTTAAAGTCGCCCCAATAACTTTCCCCAACTAGCTTACCCTGATGCATTACTAATAAAGCTGAGGAGTTGATCGCTTCAGCGTACTCCGTAATTTCTGGTAAGCCCGATTGCGCCAGAGGACTGCTGGCTTTAGCTAGGGGGGCGGGGTCTCCTGGCACTGCTTCCAGGGGTTGATACCAGTCAACGGTAGTGATGGGCTGCTGCTTGGGGTAGGTCGCTAAACGACGGAGGTAAGTCCAGTTCAGGGCAATCGTGATGCCACCAATTGATGCTAGGACTCCTGTGATGATTCCTAATTTTTTGGCAGTTTTGCTGGACAGAACTGGCTTAAATCGCCTCATAACTGTATCGTCAGTAGAGAAATTAACTTTATTTAACTAAAAAATGTACCATTGAAGAGTTATTAAATTTTACTGTAAAAATTAAAAATCTATAGGAGTAACCCCAGTCGTGGAGTCACGATACAACGCAGCAGAAATTGAGCAAAAATGGCAACGTCAGTGGCAGGAATCAGGACTAGACAAGACACCCCAGTCTAGCGATCGCCCGAAGTTTTACGCCCTCTCGATGTTTCCCTATCCTTCGGGTAATCTACACATGGGACATGTCCGTAACTACGTGATTACCGACGTAATTGCCCGACTTAAGCGGATGCAGGGCTATCGAGTACTGCACCCCATGGGCTGGGATGCCTTTGGTCTGCCAGCGGAAAATGCGGCGATTGATCGCGGGGTTGCTCCTGCTACCTGGACGTTACAGAATATTGCTCAAATGCGATCGCAGCTTCAGCAGTTGGGGTTGTCCCTAGACTGGGAAAGGGAAGTCGCAACTTGTTCTCCTGACTACTATAAATGGACACAGTGGCTGTTTCTCCAGTTTTTGTATGGGGGTTTGGCATATCAAAAAGAGGCGGCGGTTAACTGGGACCCCATCGATCAGACGGTGCTGGCTAACGAACAGGTAGATAGTGAAGGGCGTTCCTGGCGTTCGGGGGCAGTGGTGGAACGTAAGCTGCTTAAGCAATGGTTTTTAAAGATTACTGACTATGCAGAAAATCTGCTCCAGGATTTGGATCAGCTTGATGGTTGGCCTGAAAGGGTAAAAACTATGCAGGCTAACTGGATTGGTAAGTCGGTAGGAGCATATCTAGAATTTCCAGTGGTGGGACGCGAGGATAAGATTGCGGTCTTTACCACCCGCCCTGATACTGTCTATGGAGTTACTTATGTGGTCTTGGCACCTGAGCATCCGTTAACTCCTGAAGTTACTACCCCAGAACAGCAAGAAGCGGTAATGGCTTTTATTGAGTCCATTAAGGGAGAAAGCGAAATTGAACGAACTGCCGAGGATAAGCCGAAGCGGGGGATTCTCACTGGGGGTAAGGCGATTAATCCTTTTAACGGCGAAGAAGTGCCTATTTTAATCGCTGACTATGTGCTCTATGAGTATGGTACTGGGGCGGTGATGGGGGTACCAGCCCACGATACTAGGGATTTTAAATTTGCCACCGAGAAGGGTTTACCGATTCACACAGTAATTGTTCCCACAGATGGGGATGCTGATACTCCATTAACGGAAGCCTATACTGAGGCGGGAACCATGGTGAATTCAGGACAGTTTGACGGCACTCCATCGGTAGAAGGTAAAGCCAAAATCATTGAGTATGCAGAACAGCAGGATTATGGTAAAGCCAGAGTTCAGTATCGCCTACGAGACTGGTTGATCTCTCGCCAAAGATACTGGGGATGTCCCATTCCTGTAATTCACTGTCCTAACTGCGGTACAGTACCAGTACCCGAGGCAGATTTGCCTGTGGAACTACCTGAAAATGTGGAGTTTTCTGGGCGTGGTGGCTCTCCCCTTGCTCAATTAGCAGACTGGATCAACGTTGACTGTCCTAACTGCGGTGAAGCTGCCAAGCGGGAAACCGATACCATGGACACCTTTATTGATTCTTCCTGGTATTTCCTCCGCTACAGCGATGCGAATAATACCGAGATTCCCTTTAGCCCCGATAAGGTCAATGACTGGATGCCCGTGGATCAATACGTCGGCGGGATTGAGCACGCTATCCTCCACTTACTCTATTCTCGCTTCTTTACCAAAGTATTACGCGATCGCGGCTTGCTAAATTTTGATGAACCCTTTAAACGCCTCTTAACTCAGGGTATGGTGCAGGGCTTAACCTATAAAAACCCCAAAACCAATAAATATATTGCCCCATCAGAGGTTGATCGCGATAACCCCGTTGATCCTGAAACAGGAGATCCCCTCGATGTTTTCTTTGAGAAGATGTCTAAATCTAAATACAACGGCGTGGCACCCGAAGACGTAATCTCTCAATATGGGGTTGATACTGCCCGCATGTTTGCCATGTTTAAAGCCCCCCCAGAAAAGGATTTAGAGTGGGATGATGCTGATGTTGAAGGGCAATATCGCTTTTTAAATCGGGTCTGGACTTTAGTAACGAGCTATGAACCTGCCCAGGTAACAGAATCTGCGGCAGAACTTACCAAGGAAGAAAAGGACCTGCGCCGCGCCATCCATACCGCCATTAAAGAAATTACCGAAGACTTAACGGGAGACTACCAGTTTAACACTGCCGTCTCGGAACTAATGAAGCTTAGTAATGCCCTAAAAGATGCTAAATGCTTCACCTCTAAAGTATACCGTGAGGGTATCGAAACCCTAGTCCTGTTAATGGCGCCCTTTGCTCCTCACATTACCGAAGAACTATGGCACCATCTGGGTAACGCTGAATCCGTCCATCAACAGCAGTGGCGAGAAGTAGACTCTTCCGCTCTAGTTGTGGATGAAATCACCCTTGTGGTGCAAATTATGGGCAAGACTCGCGGCACAATCCAAGTCCCCGCATCCTCTGACAAAGCAGCACTAGAAAAATATGCCTCCGAATCGGCGATCGCCCAACGTTATTTAGAGGGAAAAGAGGTTAAGAAAGTTATTGTGGTTCCTAACAAGTTAGTTAACTTTGTAGTTGCTAAATAATCAAATTGCTCGATGATTAGTTATTAGTAAATAGTAAAAAAATATAATAAATTAGGATAGGAGCATAAAAAAACAGAGGAAGTTTACATTTTTCTAATTCCTCTGCTTAATTAATTTAAATAAATAATAATTTGAATCTTAAACTATGCCGTAACTAAATCGGCATGTTGACGATACCACTCGATAGTATTTTTCAAACCCTGCTTAAATTCAGTTTGCGCCACAAAGCCAAACTTTTCCTTTGCTCTCTGGGTGTCTAAGCAGCGACGTGGTTGACCATTGGGCTGATCGGTTTGCCAAACGATTTCTCCCTGAAAGTCCATTAGCTGACAAATAGTTTCTACTAAATCTTTAATTTTAACCTCGTGATTGGTACCTAAGTTCACGGGAGCTGATTCATTATACTTCTGCGTCGCCATTACAATACCCCTCGCTGCATCAGTTGAATAGAGAAATTCCCGTGTGGGACTACCATCACCCCATGCTAATAATTCTTTGTCCCCTCGCTGTTGAGCTTCATGAACTTTACGAATTAGGGCGGGGATAACGTGAGAACTTCTGGGGTCAAAGTTATCTTCAGGACCATATAGATTTACGGGTAATAGGTAGATGCCGTTAAAACCATACTGTTGACGATAAGCTTCAAGCTGAACTAGAAGTGCCTTTTTTGCCACTCCATAAGGAGCATTGGTTTCTTCTGGATAACCATTCCACAAATCGTCTTCTTTGAACGGTACGGGGGTAAACTTGGGATAGGCGCAAATTGTGCCAACACAAACAAACTTTTCTATTTCCTCCTGATACGCCGCATGAATCAACTGCGTGCCCATCATCAAGTTGTCATAAAATAATTCTGCTGGCTTTTCACGATTTAAGCCAATCCCCCCCACATGGGCTGCCAAATGAATTACGATTTCCTGCTCTTTAACCGCCTGCTGACAATTCTCCCACTTACACAAGTCTAATTCACGAGATCTTGGAGTACTAATGCGATCAATGCTGGCACCAGCCTGACAAAGTTGCTCTACAACCTGCCTACCGAGAAAGCCATTCCCGCCTGTAACCAGAATCTTTTTGTCTTGTAAACTTAGCATTACCAATTATAAAAACGAACGAGTATATAAACATTTTAGGTACAAAACCTATAGTAAGAACTAAAGTCACCAGCTTGAATTAACCAACAATCAATCAACAATAGTGGCAAAATTACGCCGATTTAAGGTCAAATTATCATCATTGTGGCTATTATCAGGAGTAGGTAAATTAAGATTCATCAAATCAGCATTAACCATCAATTTAACTAACTCTTCAAAGGTAACAGAGGGCTCCCATCCCAATTGTTGCTTGGCTTTTGTAGGATCTCCGATCAAGAGGTCAACTTCCGCAGGACGAAGATAACGCGGATCGAAAGCAACATAATCATGCCAATTTAGGTTAACGTGACCAAAGGCAATATCCAAAAATTGCTTAATTTCATAGGTTTCACCTGTAGCAATTACATAATCGTCTGGCTGCTCCTGCTGAAGCATCATCCACATTGCTTTTACGTAGTCTTTGGCATAGCCCCAATCCCTCTTCGCATCAAGATTCCCTAAATATAATTTCTTTTGGGTTCCTTCAACAATTCTGGCAACAGCTCTCGTAATTTTGCGGGTAACAAAAGTTTCTCCACGGCGAGGGGATTCATGGTTAAACAGAATGCCGTTGCAGGCAAAGAGATTATAGGATTCGCGATAGTTAATCGTTTGCCAGTGAGCATAAACCTTGGCGCAAGAATAGGGACTGCGGGGATAAAAAGGAGTAGTTTCTTTCTGAGGAACTTCCATTACTTTCCCAAACATTTCTGAAGATCCTGCTTGATAAAATCGCACCTCAATCCCAGTACGTTGTTGGTAATCTCTAATTGCTTCCAAGAGACGTAAGGCTCCCATTCCCACGGAATCAACCGTATATTCAGGTGAATCAAAGCTGACCCGAACATGAGATTGAGCACCCAAATTATAAATTTCCGTGGGCTTAACTTCTTCGAGAATTCTTCTCAGCGTAGTACCATCGGTTAAATCGCCATAATGTAAAAATAATTTGGCGTCTGGGCTATGAGAATCTATATAAATATGATCAATGCGATCTGTATTAAAAGTTGAAGTTCGGCGAATAATACCGTGAACTTCGTATCCTTGCTCCAATAAAAACTCACTTAAATAAGAACCATCCTGACCTGTGATGCCAGTGATCAAAGCTATTTTTCGCTCATTCATTTATTTATTTACCTACTATTGCTAATGGGTATGATGTTATTTTCCCACTATAGTATACTGATAATAAAATCTATTCCGAAATAGTACGCAAAAACTAACTTCTACCATGAATTTTACAGATGATTTCGGGTAGAATATATAAGGCTTTACGTATCTAATATTACAGAAATTACTAGTATCTTAACCCAGTTTTAATATCTATTAAAAACCAACTATAGAATTTAGGTGAGGAAGAAACAATTTTGATCACTTAACAGCTTTCTTGTTTTTTCTATTAAGTAATGTTTAAAAATCTGTTTAGCCTCAATAATCATAATTGATTTAGATCCTGTTCCCTGTTCTCAAACATAGGCAGATAAAGCCTCATTAAATTAGGGATTTCCATGCCTATAGAGCTAGTCTAATATGCTCCATTATTGCGAGGAAATAGAATTACGCCAATAGTCTTATAAACAATCCACAAATCAAGTAGCCAGTTATGACTGATGGCATAATAGACATCAATCTGAACTCTTTTAGGATAGGGAATGTCATTGCGACCAGACACCTGCCACAGACCAGTAATTCCTGGCTTAATTTTGAGGACGGTATCTATTTTTCGACCATATTTTGGTAGCTCTTCAGGAACTAAAGGTCTTGGTCCCACTACACTCATTTCCCCCTTTAGCACGTTCCAGAATTGTGGAAATTCATCAAGGCTAGTGTATCGCAGGAAACGTCCCAGATTAGTAATTCTAGGGTCTTTCTTGAGTTTAAAACTCTGTTCAAATTCCTGACGGATTTGTTCAGAGTCCTGCATCATAGCGGCTAAAGCTTCATCGGCATTATCAATCATCGTTCTGAACTTGATACAGTTAAATAATTGATGATCTTGACCAACTCTTTGTTGAACGTAAAAAACTGGACCTTGGGAATTTAAAGCAACCAGACCGATTAAAAGTAAGTATATCGGGGAAAATACAATTAAAACCAATAACGCAAAAACTATGTCAAATGTTCGTTTAACTAAATTTCCGTTCAGAACAGAGAGTCGCAATTTCAACCATTTAAGGTTGAATAAAGCTCGAATGCCTTTATTAATTAGTCTCTGTACAATTTTGACGGAAATAAGCTGGCTGTTAGCAGTCATCTTACTCCTTCACACATCACACCACACTGTTTCATCATAAATCCAGAAAGCTCCTATCTACTGGTGATTTTTCGATTGAAGATAAATCAAGGATTTACAATCTTCGATTCCATTTTCGGTAACAATCATCAATATATTGTAAATATGATTGTTTAAATATTGATGAATTAAATTTCATTGCCTGTAATCGGCAATTTTGAGGATCTATTCTAGCGCTTAACTGTTCAAAAGTTTGTACAGCTCGAATTAAAGCGTCTGTTTGTTGAACTTCAAAGAATAAACCAGTCCCGTTTTGAGTATCTTGCCGAATATCTTTGACTGTTTCTAAGGCACCTCCTTTTCCATAAGCGATTACTGGTGTTCCACAGGCTTGGGCTTCAACTAGGGCAATGCCAAAGTCTTCGCAAGCACCATAGACAAAAGCTTTAGCTTTGGTTATGTATTGTTTAACTATATTATGGGGTTGCCAACCTAAAACCTTAACGTGAGATTCTGCTAGCTGGCGAATTTCTGCTAGTTGTGAACCTTCTCCAATGATTACAAGGGGTTTTCTCAATTGATTAAATGCTTTAACAATTAAGCATATTTGTTTATAACTCACTAACCGTGAAATTGTCAGATAGAAATCAGCTTTTTCTGGTTGAAAACCAAATTTATCTACATCAACGGGGGGATAGATTACCTTAGCGTGGCGACGATAGCAGCGCCAGATGCGCTTGGCAGTGTGATGAGAATTGGCAATAAAGTAATCGACGCGGTTGGCAGAAATAACGTCCCATTCTCTGAGGCGATGGAGTATGTACCTAGCAATAATTCCTCTGATTCCCTGCCCTTTGCGATCGCCCTGGAGATAGTCGAAGGTTAAATCCCAGGCGTAGCGCATCGGAGTGTGACAGTAACAGATATGTAGCTGGTGGGGGTTGGTTAAGACTCCCTTGGCTACGGCATGGGAAGAAGACAAAATTACGTCATATTGATTGAGATCTAGCTGCTCAACGGCAATGGGTAGCAGAGGTAAGTACTTTTGAACTCCTTGGCGAGCCTGGGGAAATTTTTGCAGAAAAGTAGTAGTGATTTTTCGCTGAAAAAGATAGCTTTCAGGATTAACCGATTCAAAATCAATGAGGGAGTAGAGATCCGCATCTATGTGCTGCAAGATCTCTTTAACGACTAATTCTGACCCCCCTTTGGCTTTGGGCGTCAACCATTCATGAACTAAAGCATAATTTAAATCCACAGTCACCCGCTAAACTAACGTGATTTTTCGTAAAGTCCATATTACACATTAAATGTCATGTTTGGTGCAATCACTTAGTCTAACCTGGCAGAATTCTGCTTAATTGGGGCTGCTAATTTGGTCTAGCCTGGGTAATAAGCTGCCATTGCTGATCTGGCTCTGATCCTAGCTGTTGATGGGGAATCAGGTTTAAGCGCTGAATTGTCTCTGGCTCGATCAATAGATAGACTGTAGTGTCTCCGCGCCAATATTGGGTAATCTGCTCATCCTGCACAGGAATAATAATGCGATCGCTATAAAATTCTAAGGAAGGGCGATGATAGGGGTAGGTAGAGTATACTTTTGCTCGTGATGGAGTGGCGGCTTGAAGCATTGCCGCGACGGGCTTAACGGCAAAGGCTTCGTTTAATTCCCAAAGCCAAAGATTAGAGTTAAACAACAGCAATAAAGCAAGATAAAAACCCCCGATAATTACAGGCAGGAAATAGCGTATATTCAGCCACAGCAGCACCGTGGCGATGGTAAAGCTGAGTGCCATCACCAGCAAAATTGGCGATAATTCAGCTTCCAGTATGTCCTGAACTAGACCATCATAGGCAATTGCACCCCAGCAGATGATTGCTAATACAGTCTGGGCAATTGCCCAAGGTTTTGGGGCTTGCTGGCGGTACCAACTTTTTCCTAGCCTAGCTCCTACCAGCAGCGATAATCCTGGATAAATAGGAATCACGTACCAGGGTAGCTTCGTTGCCATCAAGGATATTGCTAACAAGTAAATCCCCACCCAGGGTAAAACTAATCTGCTCCAGGTAGTATAACGACTACTAAGGGCTAATTTAACTCCCGAAGGCAGGAATATGAGCCATGGCAAGCTGTATTTAGCAATTTCTAACAAGTAGTACCAAGGAGGGAAAGAGCTACTACTAACGGGTTCCCAAATGCGGTTAAAGGTTTGAGTGCCTAAACTTATATCTAGGAACTGTGTGCCGTATTTTACATACTGCAATCCATACCAGGCGATCGCAGGTAAAATTCCCAGCAATAAGCCTCTCCAAAGATATTGATTTCTCAGGATTTGAGGACGTTCCCAGAAGATAAAGCTGAGGATAATTCCCCCCAGAAGCACGCCCATCATTAGTCCTTTGGTTAAGCAGATTAAGCCAATGCCGATACCTGTCCCTAAATACCAAGAACTACGATAACGCCCCCGTAATAAGCACCAAACCGCCCCACAAAGCCAGCAGGTAATAGCACCGTCTAACATTGCCACTCTGCCATGGCGGGCGATGGGTAATAGGGTTAAATATACTGATGCCGAAATAATTGCCGTTGCTCTTCTCGGAAAGATTTCCCTAGCTATTAAATAAAGCAGAACTACAGAAGTGGCGGATAAACTGGCAGGAACAATCCTGGTACTCCATTCACTGACTCCAAACAGCCTATAGCTTAAGGCAATCAGACCATGAATTAATGGCGGTTTATTCCAGTAAGGCTCTCCGTAATTAATGGTAGGAAACAGCCAGGTAAAGCTTTCTGGCTCAGCCTGCCAAATATTACGAGCTACTCCCGCCACAATTCCTTCATCCCAATCTCTCAGGGGCAAATCCCCCAGCCCAGAAGTGTAGAGGACTAGCGCCGCCACCACGAGACAGCCCAGCCAGATAATATCTATCAGCCCATAACTCTCCCTCGGCTCATGGGTCATCCTAGAGCTTTTAGTTTTTCTACTCTGGATAGCCACTAACCGCCCCAGGATAGTCGCTCACTGCATTGGGATTGTTGTCCCGTTTGGAACCTAACAAGTCTAGACGATTGACTTTAATGGTAGGGCGGGAACGTTGTTCTCCTGTATTTTTATCTGCCCAAGTCTCAATTTTTAAAGAGCCTTGAATCCCGATCAGGCTGCCCTTTTTGACGTAATCTCCTGCTATTTCCGCAGTTCTCCCCCAAATTTCCAGGTTGAACCAGTCGGGCTGATCGCTGTTACGGCTGCGACGATCAACGGCTAAAGGAAGCTTACATAAAACTGTACCTGATTGAAAATGAATAATTTCTGGTGCGGCACCAGCACGACCGACTAAATTAACTACATTAAGAGCCATAAGCTGAGGTGTAATAGTACTAGAGAACTAGAATTTGATTACATAGTTTAGCAGATTATAGCGAATGCCTGGTGTGAAATAGCGGTGAGACCCCGCGCCGCCGTTAGGCGCAAACAAAGGCGCATAGTTCGCCGCATGTAATGCTCACCAAGACGCTTCGTTTAAAGGTTATTAGCTCGTAGCCATTAGCCGTTAGCCATTAGCTTTTTTTATAGTCTTCAAGGCTTGATTTTAGTCTAGGGATTTAAACTTTAAAAGTCATGATGTGAATTAAAAATGCTGAAATTATGTCTGTTCTATCTTGAAATCCATCTTTAAGAAGCAGAAATTAAGACTGGGGGAACTATCCCCCAGACCCCCAGTTGGGGAAGTGACGGCTTCCCCATATGCGAAGCAGTATCCTTTAGGAAGCCCCTTCGTAACTAAAGTTCAATCAAAGATTACTCCTGACTGTTTACGGCTGACGTATGCGCCATTTTCGGCGTGAAGCTAATTCTTTGGTCTGTGACAGTTGTTTAAGAGATCTTCTTTGTTGCTAGTCTTTATCGTAAATAACAAATTTAATTCACATTAAGCGTGCTTGAAATAACGAGAGTCCCATATTTCAAGGCAATTATCTTAGTCGTTTTAATTCACATCAGACGTAGTAAATTACTTCTTTAAGTGATTTTAAAAGTATTTAATCCGCTACTATGAGGATCATACTCTCTTAGTAATCTGATTCTTAACAGAACTGTGAAGGAAAACAATTCAGAAGACAGAATTCCTCAAGCAGAGCAAGCCAGCAATATTAATCAATCCCATTCTGGCAATGGTGATAACGTCGCTGGAGATAAAAATGTTACCAATATTTATCAAGCTTCAGAAAAACTCGGATCAACAAAAAGCCCAAATCAGCCGAGTAATCTAAACAGAAGTGGTGCAGCTAACTTTATTGGACGGGAAGATCAGCTAAAAGAATTACACCAGCTATTGCAGCAAAACGAACAGGCAAGCATATCTGCTATTGCAGGGATGGGAGGCATCGGCAAAACCGAACTAGCTCTACAATATGCCCTAGCTTACAAAGATGATTACCCAGGAAGCTTATGCTGGTTTTCTGTTCGAGGAGAAAACCTAGTCACCAAAATTATCGAATTTGCCGCCACATCTCTGAATGTCCTTCCCTCAAAAGAACTAGAGTCAGATTTAGCCAAAGTAGATTATTGCTGGCAAAACTGGCGTAGTGAACCCAGCTTAATCATCTTGGATGATGTGCCTAATTTTGGTCAGTTCTTTCGAGAGCAGATAGCGCCATACTTACCGCCTGTAAATAGCAAGATTAAGGTGTTAATGACCAGTCGGGAGCGTCCAGGGGTAAATATCCCCCGCATTAATTTAGACGTTCTGAAAGTAGGCAAAGCACTAGAATTACTAAAATCCTTCATTGGCAAATCCAGAATCGAAGCCGAACCAGAACTAGCCCAGAAATTATGTCGATGGTTGGGCTATTTACCCTTGGGATTAGAGTTAGTGGGGCGGTACATTGCCCTAGATGAAAACTTAACCATCGAGAAAACCCTCAAACGACTAGAGAGAAAAAAGCTAAAAGCCAAAGCGTTACTCGACCCCAAACAAGCAGACATGACTGCTCAATTAGGGGTAGCAGCAGCATTTGATTTATCCTGGGATGTGCTGAGTCCAGAAGCCCAGGAATTAGGCTGTTATCTGAGTCTGTTTAACGCTGAACCATTTAAATGGTCATGGGTAGAAGGAGAGTGGATTGAGTCATCAGATGAAGACGAGCGGGAAGATGAAATTGAAGAATTAGAAGAGTTGAGAAATCTAGAGTTAACTCAGAGGAACCTGCTCAAGGCAGATCCAGAAAGTCAGACTTATCAACTCCACTCATTAATTGCCCAATACTTCCGAGCCAAACTAGAGGAGAGGGAAAAAGCCGCAGAACTAAAGCAGAAATTCTGTGGGGTGATGAACCAGATTGCAAGATCAATTTCTGATACCCCAACTCTAGAAGAAATAGGAGGATTTACTATTATCATTCCCCATATGACCTTTGTAGCAACAGAATTAACAACCTACATCGATGATGAGGACTTAATTTGGTCATATGTAGGTCTAGGGCGATTTTATGAAGGTCAGGGATTATATAATCAAGCTTTAGTATGGTACGAACAGTGTTTAAAAGTCTGCCGAGAGCGACTGGGGGAACAACACCCCGATGTGGCAACCAGTCTCAATAATCTGGCTTATCTCTACTATTCTCAGGGAAGACATGAAGATGCCAAAACCCTTTATTTTCAAGCACTAGAGCTAAATAAACAACTGCTGGGAGAACAACACCCCTCGGTGGCAAACAGTCTCAATAATCTGGCAGGACTTTATCAAGAGCAGGGCAGATATGAAGAAGCAGAACCCCTTTTTCTTCAAGCACTAGAGCTAAATAAACAACTACTGGGAGAACAACACCCCTTGGTGGAAAACAGTCGCAATAATCTGGCAAGACTCTACTATGCTCAGGGAAGATATGAGGCTGCCGAACTTCTTCATCTTCAGGCTCTGGAACTATACAAACAACTACGGGGAGAACAACACCCCGATGTAGCAAACATTCTCAATGATCTGGCAGGACTTTACAAAGCTCAAGGAAGATATGAAGCTGCCGCCCCCCTTTTTCTTCAAGCACTAGAGCTAAATAAACAACTGCTGGGAGAACAACACCCCGATGTAGCAATCAATCTCGATAATCTGGCAGGACTCTATAGAGCTCAGGGAAAATATGAAGCTGCTGAACCTCTGTCTCTTCAAGCTCTAAAGCTTTTTAAATAACTGCTGGGAGAACAACATCCTCATGTGGCAACCAGTCTCAATAATCTGGCTAATATTTACTCGGCTCAGGGAAGATATGAAGATGCTGAACCTTTTTATCTTCAAGCACTGGAGCTAAATAAACAACTGCTGGGAGAACAACACCCCGATGTGGCAAACAGTCTCAATAATTTGGCTGAACTCTACAGAACTCAGGGAAGATATGAAGCTGCCGAACCCCTTTATCTTCAAGCTCTGGCAATTGTAGGAACAGTCTTAGGAGAAAATCACCCTCATACCAAGACTTTTCGGGAGAATCTTGCCTACTGCATGCAGGATGCAGAAGAAATATTAGATAAAAACCCGTGACCCATGAGGGCGATCTTTTAGCGACGTCCTAAAGACCCCCCCCGCAACTAAACAAAGACCAGCAATACTAAAAGCGATCGCTCGATCAACAATCTTAGGAAATGATGTTTATAACTATTCAGATCTAGTTGAGTCTACTATCATGGGCTGATAATCGACTTGTCAGACGATCGCCTGAATTCAGGTAAAACTATCTTAAATATAGAGGATAAACTATAGATGAAGAATCAAGATGTTCCCTATAAACTAATTGTCTATGCTGGTTTAGGTTTCTTAGTATTTTTGTTGCTAGGTGTTTTTAAGCCCTTCACCATTATTAAAGCAGGAGAAAGAGGGGTAATTATGCGCTTTGGGAAAGTCCAAGATACAATTCTCGACGAGGGTTTACATCCAATTATTCCTGTAGTAAATACCGTAAAGTCTCTCAGTGTTAGGGTGCAAAAAAACGATATTGATGCCGAAGCATCTTCCAAAGACTTACAGGATATTAAGACCCAAGTCGCCCTAAATTGGCACATCGATCCGCAGAAAGTAAATAGAGTCTTTCAGCGTTTGGGAGATGAATCAGAAATCGTCTTTAGGATTATTACCCCAGCGGTGGCAGAAATTGTTAAAGCAGCGACAGCCCAGAAAAATGCTGAAGAGATAATTACTAAACGTAATGAAATTAAACAGCAAATTGATGAGGAATTAAAGCAAAGATTAGATGGTTACGGCATCGTCGTGGATGATGTTTCTTTGGTTAATATTTCTTTTTCTCCTGAGTTTGCCAAAGCTATTGAAGCCAAGCAAATTGCTGAACAGCAGGCAAAACAGGCTGATTTTGAAGCTTTAAAAGCAGAAAAAACCGCCCAGGCAGAAATTAATCGAGCTAAGGGACAGGCAGAAGCCCAAAGATTACAAAAGCTGACTCTAACTCCTGCACTGCTACAAAAAGAAGCAATCAATAAGTGGGATGGTAAATTCCCGACGGTTATGAGCGGGGATAGTACCCTACCTTTTATCAATATCGACCCGCAAACAATTGCTCAATAGTTATTAACGCCCTCACTATGAGCGGGAAGTCGGGAACAAAGAATGTGGAAAGTTAGTAAACTAATTGATTCGTCCTAACTAAAAACTAAAAACTAAAAACTAAAAACTAAAAACTAATGACTATATGCGAAGCGGCTTGCCCTCGAATGGGGGTATCCCTTTAGGGACGAACCGATAACTTTTCACCCAAACAAATTCACATCAAGCGTACTAAATAATCAAGCGATAACAACCTGATCGTTAAGAAAATCTTGCAGTTGGCGGTCATGATCATGACTCAGTTCTCCTAAAGGAAGTTCATCTCTAGTAAAGGCTTTAACCTGTAGTACTTCCAGCTGATCTATTGCCGCTAGCTGTCCTTCTGCTTCGACTTCTAACAAGACAGAAATAGAATGTATCCTTGGATCTCGTTGAGGGTCGGAATAAACTCCCCGTAAACGCTTGATTTTAGTAATTTTTAGTCCAGTTTCTTCTTCCAGTTCTCGATTTGCCGCATGGGGAATATCTTCACCCCAATCGATCATGCCGCCAGGTAAACCCCACTTACCTGAATCACTGCGCTGAATTAGGACAATCCGACCATCAGGCAGAATTGGGATTATCGTTGTGCCTGTGACTGGGTGACGAAAAATTATACCGAGTACAGTCGAAATAAATCGCCAAGAACGACGCATAAAATTAAATTTCAATGTGAGGGTTTAATTTAACTGATAAGAATATTAAGAATAGAATTTCTGGATGGCTTTGTCAAAATTTAGCTATTCAACAACACTTTAGCTTGCTCGATCGCCTGTTTGACCTGCTCAAAACCAGTCCCTCCATAGCTATTGCGAGCAGAAACAACCTGTTTAGGTGCGATCGCCTCATAGATATCGGCAGCAAATGCAGGATGCAACTGTTGCCATTCTTCAAGGGTAAGATCTTTGAGCAGCTTGCCCGCAGCAATGCTGGTTTTTACCACCTTCCCTACCAAATTATAAGCCTCGCGAAAGGGAACGTCCTTTGCTGCTAAGTAATCGGCAACATCAGTAGCGTTGGCAAAGTCTTCTGCTACGGCTGCGGCTAGTCTGGTGGTTTTAAACTCGATTCCTTCTTGGAGTAAAATTGTCATCGCCTCCAGACAAGACTTGACGGTTTTAACTCCATCAAAAAGACCTTCCTTATCTTCCTGAAGATCTTTATTGTAAGCTAAGGGTAAGCCTTTCATGATCACTAGTAGTGCCTGGAGATGCCCAAACACCCTGCCCGTTTTTCCCCGCACTAGTTCGGGAATATCGGGATTTTTCTTTTGGGGCATAATACTCGACCCAGTAGCACAGGTATCTTTGAGAGTAATGAAACCAAATTCTTGGGATGCCCAGAGAATAAGCTCTTCGCTGAGACGACTTAGATGCACCATAATTAGGCTAGCACTACAGAGAAACTCGATGGCAAAATCGCGATCGCTTACTCCATCAAGGCTATTGGCATAAACTGCATCAAATCCTAATAGTTCAGCGGTGTATTGGCGATCAATGGGGAAAGTAGTTCCTGCCAGCGCCCCACAGCCGAGGGGAGAAATGTTAGTCCTGCGATAAACATCCTCCAATCTTTCCCAGTCCCGTTGGGACATTTGAAAGTACGCTAAAAGATGATGTGCCAAGCTGATAGGCTGGGCTCGTTGGAGATGAGTATAACCTGGAATTAGAGTCTCTACATGCTGCTCACCATGGTTAAGTAAAGCGGTTTGGAAGTGTCTAAGCTGCTGCTGAATCCCTCGAATTTCGGCTCGGAGGTAAAGACGAATATCTGTTCCCACCTGATCGTTACGAGAACGAGCAGTATGAAGCTTCTTCCCCACGTCTCCCACCAGCTCAATCAGTCTTCTTTCCACGGCAAAATGAACATCCTCCGCATCAATCCCTGGATTAAAATTACCCTTTTGGTATTCCTGACGAATGGTTTCTAAACCTGATATCAGCTTTTGCGCTTCCGCATCGCTAATAATCTTAGTCTGAGCAAGCATCTGGGCATGGGCAACCGAACCAGTTAAATCGTGTTCAATTAACTCCAGATCAAACCCAATACTAGCATTGAAAATGGCGATCGCTGGATTAAGAGCAGATTCAAAGCGATCGCTCCAGGTTTTTTGCTTGCTCACAGGAAAAATATTTTTGACAACTAAATTATTCTAAGTCATCAGTCAATTATTATGCTTTTTTCATGTAAATTGAGCCCCAAAGCGTTTTAGATTAAGCATTAATTAACTGATAAAAAACGATGATTAATGTATTTTTTTTTAATCAAAGTTAAATGTTATTAACATTTCTCTAACAAAAGCTTATATTGTACTGTATTGATTATTTAAGTGTAATGTAAATTATATTTTCTTCCCAATCACTTAATACAAATTTTTTATAAGTATGGATAACCTACTCCTTAATCCAGAAACTCAACTAGTCACTGTTGACGATCCACTCCCCCCACTATATCCGTACACGTATCTCGGCTCAACGCCAATAAAGTCTTTTGAGCAGGGTTTTGATAGTGAAACCTCTACTTTTTAAAACTGCCTTCCTAAGGATAGGATAATATTGTCCAAATTTTCCTACTTGATGTAATAGGAGGGAAGATGCAAACCGAATCTAGCTCAGATAAAAGAAAACTGCTCTCTGCCCTAGCCCATGGCTCAATTTTTCTCAGTATATTAGTCCTTTCAGTCGGGATTCCCGTCGCCATTCTTAGTGTTTCGGAAGATGATGTAATCAAGGAGAATGCCAAAGAGGCAATTAATTTTCACCTGAACGTCTGGTTAGTGGGGGGCGTTATTACTATACTTTCATTCTTGACCTTCGGCTTGGTAGGATTTATTTTGGCACCAATCTGGTTAATTATTCACTGGGGTCTGTCAATCTGGGCAGTTATACAGTGTCTTCAAGCCCCAGATCAGTCATTCCGCTATCCCTTTATTTTCCGTGTGGTTTAAATCTTTGCGCTTGTAGGGAATCACTTGCTCGTAGTTTTTAGCAATTCGTAATCAATGTTTGATCAATTTCAGTACTGGTTACTCATGACCTAACTTTCCTGGGGAGCAAAAGATTTAACAGTACTCCGATAATGCTTGATAGCCCAATTCCTTCTAGGGCAAAGGCTCCTGCTTTAATACTCATTCCCCCCACTCCCAGAATTAAGATCGCGCTGATAATAGCAATATTGCGGGGCTGTAGGAGGTCTTCTCCTGCCTGTAACGTGCTATTCATGCCCACGACCACTATAGTGCCAAAGAGCACCACTAAAATCCCTCCCATAACAGGCACGGGAATAGTCTGCAAAATCGCCCCCAGCTTACCAAAAAAGGAGAGTAAAATTGCTGCCAGCGCTGCCCAGGTCATGATGCCAGGGTTAAAGGTTCTGGTAAGTGCTACAGCACCCGTTACCTCAGAATAGGTAGTGTTGGGAGGTCCACCCAAAAAAGCAGCGAGGGTAGTAGCAACCCCGTCCCCCAGTAAAGTCCGATGGATTCCTGGATCTCTCAGGTAGTTGTTTCCCGTAACCGAACCAATGGCTAGTACGTCTCCAATATGCTCAATGGCAGGAGCGATCGCCACAGGTAGAATAAATAGGATTGCTGGTAAATTAAAGCTAGGGAAGGTAAAAGGAGGGACTGCTAACCAGGGAGACTGAACAACTGGGGAAAAATCTACCAACCCCAGCGGCAAGGAAACCAGATATCCTGCGACAATACCCAGCAGAATCGGGATTAGACGCAAAAATCCTCGCCCCAGAATTGCCGTTAACATAGTGGTAAATAGCGCCACTGCGGCTACGGCGATCGCCAATGGCGCACTATAGTTGTCACCTGCTTCTGTTGCCATATTCACCGCAATAGGGGCTAAACCCAAGCCAATCACCATAATTACTGGACCAGTGACCACCGCTGGGAGAACGCGGTTAATTATCCGAGAACCACCCCAAAAGACAATTAAGCTCAAAAGCAAATAAACTACTCCCGCCGCCGCCAGTCCCGAGAGGGTTGAGGACAGACCATATTTCTCAACGCTGAGGGTAATAGGGGCAATAAAAGCAAAGGAAGACGCCAGATAGACAGGAACTTTGCCCCCCGTGAGCCCCTGGAAACACAATGTACCCATTCCTGAAGTAAATAGAGCTACGTTGGGATTTAAGCCTGATAGCAGGGGCACTAGAACCAAAGCCCCAAAAGCCACAAATAGCATCTGAGCCCCTAGCAGCACATCTCTTAACCGCAGACGATAGTTAGTAGCTAAAGGTGAGTTTGACGGGTTCTCCATTAATCTTTGGTGGCTGGGAAAGGGGAAAGGGTTAAAGGTTAAGGGTATATTTTCCGTTTGATTAATTTATCAATGCTCAATGCTTAATATTCAATGAATCCTTGATAGTACCGCCAAATCCTGTTTATCCAGAGTTGCGGGGATACCGCTGCGAATCAATTCAGAAAAATCTTCATTTGGAACCATCATACACAAAGCATACAGGCGATCGCTTCCTGTATTTTTGAGATAGTGGGTTCCCGTCTTCGGCATCAGCACACTATCCCCACTTTGAAGCAAAATTTCTTTACCATCGCAAACCGCAGTACCTTCTCCCTTGAGGATAAAAAACATTTCCACCGCAAAATTATGTCGGTGAGCAGGAGTCGCACTACCCGCCTCAAAAATCTCCACACAGACAGTGAAAGAATCATTAGCATGGCTGGGATCGAAGATGATCGCCAGGCGATTGCGATCGCTGGGACTAATGCGATAGGCTTGATAATCATTAATGGTTTTAATGACGGGAATCATGCAACGTTCATTCATTTTGGTACCAGGCAAATATAAATTCAACAATGAGATTTGCCCTAGTCGAGCATAGCTCCGCGGGCTTTCTGGTGCGTGACCTACTAATTTATCTAGTATTGTATGGTTGCCTAATGAAGATGAGCTGTAAAAATCAGGAATTTATTTATTATTTAAATTCTAATCAATTTAAGTTAGGAAACTAATTATTAAACTTTGTATTTTTTATAGTAGTAGGGGGAATTTTATAACTGTATGATTTTCTAAAGCCATCATGATTAGATTGCTGAATTAGTAAGGAATACATTTATTAAATAATATTTAAAATTGTTAGTATTTAAAAACATTTATGACTACACCAGAAGAGCGCCAAAAAGATTGGGAACAAAGAGAAGCCGAACTCCAGGCTAGGGAAAGAGAACTTAGGCTGAGAGAGCTAGAAACTGAAATTTATCGTGAACATAAGGCAGCGGATGCCGAGCTTGCTCCTACTGAACCTCCTCTATCCCAAACCAGAAAGCATCGTGAGCGGGGCGGATTACGCTCTATGAGACATAAAATAGTAAAAGTTACCAAATTTATTGGCTTTGTTGTTGTCGGGATTGCTGTTTTAAGAGTTGGTTTGTTGCTGGGAATATGGCTGACCTATCTAATCTTGGCTGGTATTGTAGCTGCCATAGGCTATAGTATTTTTCTCAAAGATGATAAATAAGCAATTCTCCTTGACTGCTCACCTCCCCAATCCCTAATCCCCAATCCCCAATCATCATAAATGACAAGGCTTTAAACTTATTACCAAACGGTAAAGCTAACTCTACGCCAAATTGATTTTATTAAAGTTTTTGCAGTATCCCCTGGGAATAGTGGGAATAATAATTATAGTTATATAGTCGAGACATCTTCAGAATTTAGCTTGTGGTTCAACTTAGTGCTGATTAAATCTAGCCAAACATTAGCTTAGATGTATCGGTTATCCTTGATATCGATAATTTAAGTTCCTCTCATTTGTATTTAAGTTCTTCTCATCTTTCTATAGCAGAATGTATCTATATCTACTGAAAAATGAACTAAATATACAAAGCTGCTTCAAAAAGCCAGCAAATTGACCAAATATTATGCAGAAGTTACTAAATATCTAAATTATGAATTTATCTAGCAATGGTAATGGCGATTTCGTTAATAACGATAGTCAGGCACAGAAGACTAACTTTAGCGAACCTGAAAGTAAAATCCAAGTCCTGCTCGTAGACGATCAAAAAATGATTCGGGAGGGACTAAAAGCGCTAATCAAACCAGAAAATGATATTGAAATAGTTGGCGTTGCTGAGAATGGCGAGCACGCCGTCAGTCAGGTGGAGGCGCTACATCCTAATGTTGTCCTGATGGACATGGAAATGCCTGGCATGAATGGCATGGAAGCCACGAAGCTTATTTGTCAGAAACATCCTGAGGTTAAGGTTTTAGTCCTGAGTACCTTTGATACTCAGGAGTATGTGGCTCGCTCCTTAAACTCTGGCGCTATGGGTTATTTGCTGAAAGGAACTCCTGCTCAGGAGTTGACCGATGCTATTAGATCGGTTCACCGTGGTTATGCTCAAATTGGACCAGGAATTTATCGTAATTTGTCGGTTCCTCAGGCAGAAACAGACGCCAAGCTTCCAGCTACTTCTTCCGTACTGAGCCTAACTAAGGAAGCAGAGCCCGTTGCCGAAAAATCTTATCCCCCAGGAGAATTAGTCCGCAGCAAGTCAGAACAAGATGCCTCTGCCCTAGTTAAGCGGAATCCTGCTTCGATTCAAACCCGCAAATTTGAGCAAAGCGTAATTTTAAGACCTTCTCCCAAATGGTCGCGATTAACCATGGGCTGCATCATGGGGGTCACGGCATTTACTTTAATTTGGTCAAGATTTGCCAAAATTGAGCAGGTAATTCCTGCCCAGGGAGCCATTCAGCCCACAGGAAAACTCCAGGAGATCCAGGTGCCCACTAATGGTGTGGTGGAGAAAGTGATGGTGGAAGAAGGGCAGCGAGTGGAGAAGGGCGATGTGTTAATGGTGCTTGATTCTACTACCGCCAAGGCACAGGCAGAGTCTTTGGGGCAGGTACGCCAATCCCTACAGCAGGAAAATAAATTCTATCGAGCCTTGATGGGGGACGATATCGATTCCCGCAATTTCGACGAGGCGGTTGCCTCCTTGGAAATTCCCCGCGAAGTGGCTTATCTTACCCGTAACCGCGCCGAGCTAAAGGACGAGAATGAGATGTTTAACGCGATGTTGAACGGCTCTGGTGGAGTAATGAGTGAAGAACAACAGTTAAGACTTGCGGCATCTCAAGCAGATCTGCGGGAAAGAACCTCCGCTGCTAGGCTAGAAGTCCAGCAGTTAGAAAAACAGCTAGCTCAAAATCAAATTCAGCAAGAAGATAATCGAGCGCAGCTAGGTACCGCGAAGCGCAACTTAGAAGAGATTGTCCAGCGCAATCAGGAATCTATTGAGCAGGCAAAAGAAAGTATTCAAATTGAAAAAGATACCCTGGCGGCAATTATGCCCGTGTATGAAGAAGGGGGGATCGCTAAAATTCAGGTAGACCAACAAAAACAAAGAATTAACGATCGCAATTTTTCGATGGTTGAGGACATTAAGGATGGTAATCTGGAACGCGATCGCCAGCAGCAGCAGGTAACATCAATTCAGGCGGAAATAAATCGCCTCTTGCAGGAAGAACAGCGGCTTAATTTGGATATTGCCCAGTCTAGGGAACAGCTTAGTAATACGACTACTCTTTCTAATAAGGACATGTTCGATCAAAGAGCCGCTAATCGCAAGCGTCTGTCGGAAATAGATAGTCAGCTCAACAAGACTATTGTCGAAAACAGTAAGCGGATTGCGGAAATTAACAGCCAGATTAGCAACGCCGAACAAACTCTCAAGTATCAAACTATTCTTGCCCCCGTTACGGGAGACGTATTCGATCTGCGGGCATATCCTGGTTATGTCCCCCCAGCAGGTCAAGCAGCACGCCCTGTACTGCAAATTGTGCCCACAGAAGACTTAATTGCTGAAGTGTTTATCTCTCCCAAGGATATTGGTTTTGTCGAAGAGGGGATGTCGGTAGACGTACGAATTAGCGCCTTTGATTTTGGTGAGTACGGCGGGATTGATGGTGACGTTGAATTTATTAGCGCCAGTGCCCTAGAACCAGAGCCTCCCTTCGATTTCTTCCGCTATGCTGTGCGTGTGAATTTGGATCAGGATTATCTGATGGTCAAAAATGACAAAAAGTTTATTCAGCCTGGGATGGAGGTTCAAGCCAACGTCAGAATTAATGAAAACCGTACTGTTTGGAATTTACTGACGGATCAATTCTTGGGAGGGATCGAAAATCTCAAGAAGCTTGAGTAATCTGGAGCTTAATCTAGATTTGAGTTTGTATTAAGGCGTTCTTGGGGAACGTCTTTTTTTAGTAGGTTAAATTGGAAGTAGATATCTAAGCACATAGGTGTCTAAGTAAATAACTATCTAAGTAAAGATCTGTGGCACCATCAACTCGCCTACTCATTGCCGCCAGCGGTACTGGAGGACATCTATTTCCCGCGATCGCCTTAGCTCAAGAGCTACCAGATTATCAAATTGAATGGTTAGGTACTGCCAATCGTTTGGAAACTAGCCTCGTTCCTGATGCCTATCCTCTGAATACGATTCCCATCGAAGGGTTCCAGCAAAAGTTTAGCCCCAAAACCCTCAAAATTCTGGCTAACTTTGGTCAATCTATCTGGCAAACTCGAAAATTAATCAAAGAACACGAAATTGATGCGGTGTTTACCACGGGGGGGTATATTGCCGCTCCTGCGATCCTCGCGGCGCAACTGCAAAAAAAACCTGCAATTATCCATGAATCTAACTACATTCCAGGTAAGGTTACCAAGTTTTTGAGTCGCTGGTGTGATGCTGTTGCCCTGGGCTTTGCGGGCACTAAGGAATATTTACCCCAAACCAAGACAGTTTATGTCAGTACCCCAGTGCGATCGCAGTTTCAGCAGCCCCAACCTCATCATTTAGATCTGCCTGATGATGCAGTAGTAATTTTAGTCGTCGGTGGCTCCCAGGGGGCGGTAGCAGTTAATCGTCTAGTTAGGACAGCAGCACCAGCCTGGTTTGATCTGGGGGCATACGTAGTTCACCTCACGGGGAATAATGATCCTGATGCTCAAAGTCTCCAGCATCCGCAGTATATTTCCCTGCCTTTTTCTGACAACATGGCAGGATTGTTACAACGAGCTAATTTAGCCATCAGTCGCGCTGGGGCGGGAACCATCACGGAACTGGCATTTACAGGCACTCCTGCGGTATTAATCCCCTATCCCTATGCCGCAGAGGATCACCAAACTTATAACGCCCAAGAAATGGTTAATGCTGGTGCTGCGGTAGTTTATGATCAGGCTCAGTTAACTGCCGAGATCTTACAAGAGCAGGTTGAAGGCTGGTTGCGATCGCCTGAACAGCTTCAGACTATGGCAGAAAAAGCCAAGGCTTTGGCGATTAATGATAGTGCTGAGAGGTTGGCAGAATTAGTGCGTAGCTTTGCCGAAAAGTAAAAGCTATAAGACTTGCGCCAAAAAAGTTGATTAAAATAAGCTAATAATATTGATTCCTGATACTACATTAAGGTTAGTCTGTGGTTGAGCCATTCAGTTTTTAGTTAAAAATCTACAGATAACCGCGTCCAAATGAAGCTAGAATCAACCGCTAAATCGACAAATGTTTGGGACTATAAACCAAAGTGGTGTCAGCCATGGTCAATAATTATTACTGGTATTTCCTTGATTGCTGGTAGCTGGCTAGTTGTTCGGCTATTTTGGTTAACTATCGCTATTTCCTTAGGGATTGTTGCTTGGTGGATTTATTTTTTAATCCTTTATCCCCAAGCTTTTGCTAATTATGTAGCTTCTCAATCTGTTAATTCATCTGAATAGTATCTTTAACTATCCATTAATAAAATTGATCTTGCAGGTAGGAGCTAAATGTCCGACAAAAGCAATAATAAGGGTTGTGGTTGCGCTAATATTCCCATTTCCGTCATTATCTTAATTTTGGGTGGGGGATTTTGGTGGTTTAAGAAAAATGGGTTGCCAGATATTAATCTCAATCAGATCAATAGCCTCTTAGCCAAAGTTCCTGGGGTAGAACTTCAGATTCCTGTATCTGAAACTGCACCGCCTCCTGTAGTAACGCCTACCCCCACTCCGACTTTACCACCTGGATCGATTACATCTACCCCCGAAGTACCCTCCGAGTCTCAGACTTCTGCGGTGACTGAGGATAAAGATAACGTCGCCAAAAGATCTGAACAACCAACATCACCCCCTCCGCCAATAAAGGCTCAAAAGCCTTTACCAAAAACTGATTGGGAGCAAAAAGAAATTCGCGGTATTTACCTAAGTAGGTATCAGATTACCAATAATGCTAGCGAAACCATGATTCGCGATCGCGTGCGATTTTATAAAGCCCAGGGAATTAACACCATCATCCATGGAGTATGGGGCAATGCCTGTACCATGTACCATAGCGAGGTGATGCAGCAAACCCTAGGATATAAAAGCTGTCCCAATCAATTTCGAGATCGCTGGTTAGACTGGCTGATTGATGAGGCGCACCAGCAAGGAATGGAGGTACATGCCTATTTTGAGAAGGGAATTAAGATTGACGAGAATAGTCCTCTATTTGATCGGGCGATCGCCGATAAGTGGATTGTTCCAGGAGTAGATCGTACTTATGTAGGAGTAGAGCATTATCTTTTAGACGTAGAAAATCCCGACGTTGCGAATTTCTTTCGCGATATTCTTACGGAATTTGTCCAGCTATACCCAGAAATTGATGCTGTACAGTGGGATGATTACTTAGGCTATCATGCGGAGTTGCCAGGAAAAGTAGACCGCACCGCCAGCTTAACCAAGTTTGTCCAGTCAATGATTAAATCGATGAAGCAGGCTAACCCAAAGGTTAGTTTCGATATCTGTCACCATAACCCCTATTGGGCAAAACGCTATTTTGCCGCTGACTGGGGTAGTTGGGATGTAGATCGGGTATTTATCCAGAATTACAACGAGAAAAACTTCGAGGCAGAATTAGACTACATCAAACAATATGATGGTATTGCCATTACAGACCAGCAATTTCATCGTCTACCAGAGATTATCGCTGATCAGGAGATTAAGAGCGTGCTGGTGTTTGCCCTTTCTGGTAAGCCAGAAGTTACTGCGGCTAGCTTGAAAAGTTTGACTCACAATCCAGCAACGAATAGTGAGCCATGATTGATAATGACTGTGAAGGAAAGACTTTAATCATTTGCTAGAATACTTATCATTTCTAGCAAATTTTCCGTTAAGTAGTTAGATTAATGAGGTAATTATATCTACTGATACATCATTTGCTGAGAATAACGAGACGGCTTTATAGGCAGAAATCGATCCATTGCCATTGACTATAATTTGAAACAACAGGAATTATTATTGTCTGGTCTTATTAAACAAGGAGAAGAATATCTGACTATATTCAAACCGATCTATCGAGAAATTTCTCATTTTGAAACTGAAATTTCTTGAATCACAGTCACTCAGCATCCAGCTGAAGTATGAAAGCTAACAGCATTTAATCTGACACCTCAGATGAATTAACGTCTTCTGGTAGCCAATAAATACGGCTTTGATTGGGCGCAATTAGGGTGCTATACTGCTCCATTAAGCCCTGAGTCCGTTCAGGAGCAAAGTTGTGGTTTAGCTGCCCTCTCAGTTCGTTTACCCTCGCCTCAGTTGCCTCTACTTGAATCCTTAACTCCTTCAGCTTCGCCTGTTGCCTCAAGTGGTAGGGTAAGAGCCTAAATAAAGAGGCGATCGCAGCAATGGCAATTGCCCAGCTTAAAATGAGCTTGAGATTAATTTCCGCAGTTAACCCACGGTAACTTTGATGCCGCCTGCGGGCACTGCGACTGACTCGGCTCGACGATTTTTTGCCAGTATTCATAATTGCCACCAGCTCTCCATCTCTAGGGAAGACCCCTAGATTAACAGCAATAAGTAGCTGTCGCCAGCCTAAAGTCAGCGCTTATTCAGCTTGTTAGTAGCTGGAAAATGTTTACTTATACAGCTCTATGGACAACCGCACCGCCATTAATCCAGCAACTAAAGCAAATACAAGGGCAACATAAATTTGAGAATCTGATACAGGCATAGTTAATTTCTCCTAGGATTTTAATTTGACTAAACAAGACACTCCACCACTAATTTGCGTCATAGTTGACCCGAAGCGAAACATTTTGTAACAATATGCAACATAATTAAGAAAGAAACTTTAGAAAAATGGTCAAAAGTAGGGGAGAATTTTAAAATCGGCAGATTTATTATTTATTTTTGTCTTTTTACGATCCCAGAACAAGTCCACAAGTTTTTGATTTTCCGCTGATTGGAGAAAAAATACCTTTAATGTTGCAAAACATCGTTGATTACTTTACCGACGCTGGGGTCGAGGTTTATCTTATATTACTGGTTTTAGTTCTATTAGAAGCAGTTTTATCCGCCGACAATGCGATCGCCCTAGCGGCGATCGCCAAAAGTGTAGCCGAGCCCCAAGCCCAACGGCGAGCGCTTAACATTGGACTAGTGGGGGCTTATGTACTGCGAATTGCTCTGATATTTGCTGCCACCTGGGTGATTCAGTACTGGCAGTTTGAGCTGTTGGGAGCTTTGTATTTGCTGTGGCTTGTATTTAGCTATTTTTTTACAAATGATGAGGATCAACCACAAGAAGAGCGCTCTCTTGGCTTCAAGTCCCTCTGGCAGGTGATTCCCACCATTGCAATTACCGATCTGGCTTTTTCCTTAGACAGCGTAACTTCGGCGATCGCCATTACGGAAGAAACCTGGCTAATTATTGCTGGTGGCACAATGGGCGTTGTGATTTTGCGTTTCTTAGCAGGTCTATTTATTCGCTGGCTTAAAGAGTATACTCATCTGGAAGATGCGGGTTTTATTACAGTCGGGTTTGTTGGCATACGCCTTTTGCTCAAGGTTGGGCTACCAGATTACCTAATCCCTGAATGGCTCACTATTGCCGTAGTAGCTGTATTCTTTATTTGGGGCTTTTCCGAGAAAGAAACGCTGGAATCTGATAGCGGAGAATAATGCTGAAAGAATAAATTAATTAGACACTTGCTGGTAAGTAGCCTTCAATTAATTGCCGATACTCGCTTTTTTGCTTAACTCCCTTGACCTCTTTAAGTAATTCCTGGTTACGGAAAAACTGCACGCTGGGAGTGCCTGTAACCTGACCCATCTGAGCAATTTCAGGGTCAGCAACAATATCAATCTCGATGAAATGTATCTTGTCGGCGTATTCCTCTACAACCTTAGCGAGAATTGGAGAGAGAGACTTACATGGACCACAGGTGGGGGACACATATTTCACCATCAATAGGCGATCGCTTTCATGAAATAGCTTTCTCAGGGCATAGCCGCCAACATGGCTAGTCCGATTAATATCAAAAGCAGCAACGGGGTCTTGAACTGTAACTGGCGTTGCAGGTACTTCCGTTGATACTGTTGTCTCAACTGTTGGTTCGTATTCAGTAATCAAATCATGTTCGCAGAGCCATCTTTCCGCAGCTAGTGCTGCCATGCATCCTGTACCTGCTGCGGAAACCGCCTGACGATACTCATGGTCTTGAACGTCTCCTGCGGCATAAACCCCCTCAACGGAAGTAGCAACGGTACCTAGAGTCACCTCAATGTAGCCCACATCGTCTAACTGTAGCTGGTTGACGAATAAATCAGTGTTGGGCTTATGTCCAATGGCATAAAATAAGCCATTAGCGGCAATTTCTGACTCTTCTCCAGTTTGATTGTTACGAACTTTGAGTCCTGTCATCAAGTTATTTTCGCCGAACACATCAACGGCTTCGGTATGCCAGTGAATCTCAATCTTCGGATTTTGTAAGGCTCTACTCTGCATCGCTTTACTAGCACGTAATTGTCCGCTACGTACCAGAAGATGAACCTTACTACCGTATTTGGTTAAGTACACAGCTTCTTCAACCGCAGAATCACCGCCACCAATCACAATCAACTCTTTACCGCTGAACAGAGGGCTAGCACCGTCACAGATAGCGCAAGCAGAAATACCGTTACACCAATATTGCTTTTCGCTGGGTAATCCGAGGCGTTTTGCTGTAGCACCAGTCGCAATGATAATGCTGTTGGCTTTAACTTCTCTATCGGTGGAAGTAATGGTGAAAGGACTTTGCGAAAAATCTACCCTGATCACATCTTCGGTATAGCACTCAGTTCCCCATCTGATGGCTTGCGCCTTCATCCTTTCCATTAGCTGAGGTCCAGTAATGCCGTCTGGAAAACCAGGAAAATTCTCTACTTCAGTGGTAGTCATTAACTGCCCTCCAGGTACTCCTCCTGCCTGCAATCCCTCAAACATTAGCGGTTTAAGGTTGGCTCTAGCTGCATAGATTGCCGCGGTATAGCCTGCTGGTCCTGAACCAATGATTACTAGGTTTTCTGTATTGTGCTCAACCATAATTAAATTATTAAAAACAAACTCATAACGACTACGCTTTTAATAGTATAGCCAGTTCCATCAGGTAAGTGCAACTATTTGTTGAAAAATTTTCCTAATTGTCTACCCGATGATTTTTTAGCCGATTTATATAGTGGAGTAAAATTTTCTGAGGTTAAGTTACCGCAGGAATTTGCAGAAATAATCAGCAATAAAATTTTAGAATTTAGCAGCTTAATTTCAGAGCATTTACAGGAACATCATCCCAGGACTCAACGGTGCGGAGAGTTGCCATCCAGCCACTTTGTTTTTGCTGTTCTGTTAGGCTATTTTGCCAATTATGGTGACAGTCATAAGCTGCGGCTTGATCCAGACTAGCAATACAGGCATAAATCAAACCGCCTGGGTCGATTTGTTCATTGACCCAGATAGTTTTTGGTTGTGACATTATTTTGTGATTTAATAGCTCGATTTTTAAACTTTAAAAATTATAACGAAGGGAGGTTAATGCGATCATCAGAATCCCGATCATCAGAACCATTGATTCCTGGTATTTGAGGAACTTCAGCGGATCTTTTACGGCATTTTTTGGTCACCGCATCACAGATGAATGCCTGACACTTTTGTTTGCTATCATCGACCTTGCACTTGGTACAAATAATGCCCCCTACGCTGGCAGTTTTGCAGTCATAGCCCAGCCGACCAAGAACACCAACAGTTGCATTACTCAAATCGTCCGTCAGTCCAGCATATTCGATGGCTAGACTGGGAGTAGTAGCGATCGCTCCCCAAGAAACTATACTAAAAGAAGCGACTAGAAAAGAGCGTATATTCATTTACTTTGAGAAATACTTGTTATGGATGCCATAACTATACATCTCTGTATGAAGGCTAGTGATAGCAAGTTAAAATTTTCTTACTAATCATCAAAATCAGTAACATATTGACTTTTCAAGCCCTCGCGTAACTTTGCAATTAAGGAATCTAAGATCAAACCAGGGATAGTTTTTTCAGGCAATAGAGCTATACCAACGGGGAGTTGTAAAGGTAAATTATTAATACTTTTGACTACCGTCTTGGGTGGCAGGGGAGAGAGTAAATCAACGGGCATGACACCAATGCCTAAGCCTGCGGCTACCATTGCCTTGAGAGCTTTAAAGCTCATAATTTCTAAAGCAGTATAAGGAGTAACGCCCTGAATAAGAATTGCCTGTTCAAAAACCTGTCTATAGGGACAGTTTGCTTCCATTAATACTAATCTTTCCTGGGCAAGATCCCGCACTTCAATTGTGGCTGATCGGCTTAACTGATGTCCTTCGGGAATTAGTAAAGCCATAGAGTCATGAAATAGCTTGGTAAAATTTAAGCCTAACTTAGCGTCTGGCGGAGAACACAGAGCTAAATCTAGCCTGCCATCAGCGACACCTTGGCTGATTACATTAGTAACCCCAGTTTCCAGGGTCAACCGCACTTTAGGGTATTGAAGACAGAACTTAACCAGTAATTGAGGTAGTTGCGTACTAGCCACAGGTTCAATTGAGCCAATGCGTAGATGCCCAATCTTACCTCCCACTAGCTCTAGCATTTCCTGATGGAGTAATTCTGCCCGCTGCAACAAATCATTAGCATGACTTTCTAGAGCTCTTCCTGCGGAGGTAGGCTCTATCTTTTTGCCCTGTCGTAAAAAAACTTTAACCCCCAACTCAGTTTCTAGCTGCTGAATATGAAGGGTGATAGTTGACTGTGCATACTGCAGTTTTTCCGCTGCTCGCAAAAAACTACCAGTTTCTAAAATAGTCTGAAATGTCTTTAAATGACGAAACTCCATTGCACAGGCTTTGATCTAAAAAGTTTTCAGCTCATGGCTAGGGAATCCAGTTCCTTTATCAGGGAAACTGAATTTGATTAGCAGTATTACTATATTTACAAATACTTAACTCGATTTTATGCTGGCTGGTAGACATAAATCTGAGAGAAAGCTTAAAAAATTAAATTTATGGCAGACATTACGGCAGTTGCTTGGCAGGAAAAGCCCAAAACCGAAATATTTAGCGGCATTTATGCTCATCAACTGTGGCAGGGTCGAATGGGTTGTCAGGTTATGGTGGTTGAAATTGAGCCTGGGGGTCAATGGGAGGGTTTTGACCTAAACCAAACCAGTTTTGAGGAAATTTTTGTTGTGCGGGGAACTTTTAATGATGGAGAGAGAGATTACCCTGCGGAAACCTTTATTCACTATCCCCAAGGTTCCAAGCATATTCCGCAGTCACGGACAGGCTGCTTGTTATTGGTGCTCTATCCTCTTGGAAAATAAAATATATTTTTCTATTTAATTTGATTATATTGTTTTTGAAAAAAGTAGATATTAAACTCGATGATACAGCAAATTCAATTCATTAAAGGAAAATTTTTTTAGGAGGGAGAAAAATCTGCAATTGAGTTTAAAGAGATAGCTTCACGTAGACCAGTTGATAAAATTGTAGAACAGGCAAAATATATTATTGGACTTTTAAATGTTCAAGAGGAAGGAGATATATATTAATGATTGCTTATGCTTCTGGATAAAGCGTTAGAGGAAAAATTAGTTTTCACTATAGTACAGTTGGTTCTTCTACAGTAGAAATACGAATCATTAAATCTTCAGGTGTCTAAACTGAAAAGATTAATTAGCTCACTGATTAGATAAATAATATTTTATTTAATAAAAAGACTTTATCTATATACATATATCTGTATTTCAGATTAGATAAATAGTTTGATAAAATTTTACTAATCTATGAGCCAGTATTGAGATGCCTAATATAACTGTCGATTTACCTCAAAATTCCTATCAGATCACCATCGCCCCTGGTAGCCTGGATGATTTAGGTAGCAAAATGCAGCAGTTGAATCTTTCTGGTAAAGTTTTGGTGGTTTCTAATCCAGAAATCTTTGGTTATTACGGAGAGGCTTGTCTACAATCCCTAACAGATGCTGGCTTTATTACCTACACTCATTTAATTCCTGCGGGAGAAGAATTTAAAAAGATCGAATCGATTCAACAAGTATACGATATGGCTTTGGCTCATCGCTTAGAGCGCTCTTCTACCTTTGTGGCTTTGGGGGGTGGCGTAGTCGGGGACATGACGGGTTTTGCTGCTGCTACCTGGCTTCGGGGAGTAAATTTTGTGCAGGTGCCAACTACCGTACTGGCGATTGTTGATGCCTCCATCGGTGGCAAGACGGGAGTTAATCATCCCCATGGTAAAAATCTAATTGGGGCATTTTATCAGCCTAAGTTGGTGGCAGTTGACCCCAAGGTCTTAGTGACTTTAGCACCTAGAGAATTTCGGGCGGGGATGGCAGAAGTTATTAAATACGGCATTATCTGGGATCAAGAATTGTTTACCAAGCTGGAGCATCATGGAGCCCTCGATAGCTTGGAGAGTGTTGGTGATCTACTTTTAGAAATGATCATTACTCGCTCTTGTCAGGCAAAAGCCGAAGTAGTCGCCCAGGATGAGAAAGAATCAGGATTAAGGGCAATTCTCAACTATGGTCATACCGTGGGTCATGCCGTGGAAAGTTTAACCAACTACAAGCAGTTTGTTCACGGTGAAGCGGTGGCAATTGGCATGGTGGCGGCGGGTAAAATTGCCGTAGAGATGGACTTATGGACAAAAGAGGAAGCGCAACGCCAAGATGATTTAATTGCCAAAACTGGCTTACCGACGGATATTCCCCCTGAAGTTAGCATCGATGCTATTTTAGAAGCCATGAAGAATGATAAAAAAGTCAAAGCAGGAAAGGTGCGCTTTATCTTGCCTACTACCATTGGTAAAGTTATTATTAGCGATCGCGTGACTCCTGAAATTATTACCAAAGCTCTAAGTTCTTAGCAAATGTCTCTAGTACCCTGCAAAGTTTGCGGCACCCTCAACGCCGACTCAACGGAAATCTGCCTCAGCTGTGGTTATCCAACCCAGGGTCATAAAAGACCAGTAATTTTCCGCTGGGTGGCGATCGCTTTAGTGATTTGTTTTACCCTTCCTCTCGCCTCAGGGTTAATTAACTGGATCTTGCTGCAAATCAAGCCTGAATCCCCCATTCCTCCTCAACCTAAAGTGTCAATGAACATTGAACATAACGCTAGTTTTGGATCAGAACACTAATCTGTAGACCAAGAATAATCTAAAATAGCCTCTCCCACAGCAGTTTCTAACCAGTTACGATTAGTAGCCATGACATCATCAATCTCAGGGGTGATGCCAATACCTGTAACGCCGCCAATCGCTATAACAACGTCGTTGTAGTCACGATTAGAACTTAAGTCCACACGAACATCCTCAAAGCCAATAATTGTTCCCTCATTACTTCTGACAATCCCCGTCATTTGCTCATGCTGATCGAGATTTGCCGCAGACATCGAGAATAGTGGGTCTTTATGAACCGCCCAATCTGGAGCAGTTTTAGCTTCTTCAAAGCTGCCATCAGGTAGGAGCATCACCCCGAAACTCTCGCCAGGATTCATGAGGAAAGTCTGGACACCGCTATAGTTTTGACTATCAACGTTAAAGTCCTCTTCCCAGGGGAGATTATCACTATACTTTGCTCCAAACGATCCATCTTTGGTTACGATGTAACCTTCAGTAGTGTTACTAGTAACTCGATCCAGGACTTCAGCGATGAAGGCTTCTGAACCTGATTCATAGACATCTAGACCTCTTAAACTAAAGATACCGACTTCCCCCGCTGAGAAATAGCCACCGTCGTAGAGATAGTCGATTGTGACTTTTCCAGACTCCCCCACTTGAAAAACACCATCATTAAAAAGCGCTCTATTAGAGTATTCCAGTAATTCTGCTCCAGTTTCCGTATTGCGCCAGTCGCGATCGCTATTAATATAATCATCTATTGAGGGTACAAGACCATTTGCCCCTTTGATTTGGAACACAAAGTCATTATAGTCGCGGTCAGCATCAGTCAAAACATCCTCAAAAGCAAAGGTTCCTCTATTGTCTACGTCTACAAACATTGCTTCATCAGCATATTCAGGATTGGCTTCAGGGACAGAAAATATCGGAGCTTTACCCCACATTCTAGTTTTTGAGGGGTCGGTGATTTCCCAAACGCTGGTGTGCTGCACCAGCATGACGGCAAATTCATCCCCAGGAGTCATGGTAAAGCTGGTAACTCCCTGATATTGATCGGCATCGATATTGAAGTCTGCTTCCCAATCTACGTTCGCTGAAAACTTGGCTCCTTCCTCTCTATCTTTGGCTAAAACATAACCCTCTTCAGAGTTAGTCAAGGCGCGACGAGTCGCTTCGGCAATAAAAGCATCTGAACCAGGCTCATAAAGATCCATTCCGTTGAGGCTAAAGACAGCTAATTCCCCCTGGAACCAACCTCCGTCATAAAGATAGTCAAAAGTTACCTCTCCCGTCTCCCCTACTTCAAACACACCTTCGGTGAAAACCGTGCGATCAGCATAATCCAGCAATTCCTGACCTGTTTCCGTATTGCGCCAATCGCGGAGAGGATTGATCAATTCATCAAAACTTTCCGTATTGTTGCTTTCTAAGCCCCGCGCTTGGAACACAAAGTCATTGTAGTCATAGTCAGAGTGACCAGAACTGATGATCACATCTTCAAAGGCGATGGTTCCTTGCTTATCTAGGGCTGCAATCTGACCAGCATCGGTAGAAAAGAGAACTTTTTTACCCCATTGCTCAGTAACATCAAGATTACGATAGATTTCCAGGAAGTCAGTGTGCTGAACTAACATGAAAGCCAGTTCATCCCCAGGCTCCATTTCAATGGATTGGACTCCCTGATAACTTTCGAGGTCGATATTGTAATCTTCCTCCCATTCAACATCATCGCTAAAACGTGCCCCTTCAGTGGTATCGCTAATAAGAATCCGACCTAAGTTACTGTTGCTCAAGGCTCGATTAGTCGCTTCCGCCAAAAATTCCTTAGAACCTGGTTCAAAAACCTCCATCCCCTTGAGGCTAAAGACAGCAAGCTCTCCTTGATACCAGCCACCATCATAGAGATAATCAAATTCAACCCTCCCAGTAGAATTAACGGTAAAAGTACCCGTCTCAAACTGGGGACGATTGGCATAGGTTAGCAGTTCCTGTCCTGCTTCTGTATTAAGCCAGTCACGATTAGAATAAATGGAGTCTTCAATTGCTGCTGCGGGTGCCGTAGCTCCTCCAACTTGAACGACAAAATCGTTATAGTCGCGGTCTACTTTCTCAAAATTGTTGACATCAACATCTTCCCAGGCAAAAGTGTTGCCCTTACCCGTTAAATCGGCAATTTGACCGATAGTTTCCCCTTCAGGCATTTTGGAAGCAGCAAAAGAAAATAGAACCTCCTCACTATCAGGATCAGCGGCTAAGTTGGATACCGTACCGTTAGTAACCAGCATCATTGCAAAGCGATCGCCCTTGGTCATCGCAAAGTCTTGTCCACCTTGATAAAGACCGCCGTTATACTGACCTTCCCAATCTAATTCATTTTCAGTATCGCTAAACCGAGCGCGGTCTGTTTGATCTTGAACTACGACATAACCTGATGCAGAATTACTGAGAGCCCGCCTAGCAGCTTCCTGAATAAATTCCGTAGAACCAACCTCTAGATTTTCCATCCCTTCTAGATTGAAAATTGCTAGTTCTCCCTTATACCAGCCACCGTCATAAAGATAATCGATGGTTACCTGGTCGTAGTGAACTGTAAAAATTCCGTTGCTGTAATCTTGAATTGTAGTATTCGGTGTAGTCATTGCTTGAATAAATCTTATTTACAAACTTTAATATTGTTTGTATTTAGTATTACAAGCTACTGTTTTTCTTCTTGTTTGCGTATTTGTTGGAGATTTAAAATTTTCTTGTATGACTTATATGTGAGTGTAGTAATTAGTGCGATCTACCTTTGATTTAAATGTATTTGAAACTGAGTTATTAAAATGGTGAGGGTAACCAAATTCAGTTGGCTCTCCCTCACCATATTTTTGCTGTAAGTATTTGAATGTCTGTTTAATACTCTGAAGAAAAATCCAAGTCATAATTAAACTAATTATATTGAAAATTCATCAAATCAACTTATTAGTTTTTTAGTACGTATTATTTGTTATCTTCGAGCGGAAAAAATTCTTCTATTCCTGCTAGGGATAAAATCATTTTAACCTGAGGTGAAAAGCGCATAAAGCTAAGGGCGATTTTGTTCGCCTTGGCAAACCTTAAGATTTTACACAAACCCATTAAGCCACCATTATCCATAAAAGTAGTTGAGCCAAAATCAACTACAATTTTTTTCTCACTTAAACTATCTTGTTCTGATGTAGTTGAAGAGCAAGAGTTATAAAACTGCTGAATTGATTTTTCTAAGAAACCAGCTTCAATATTAGTAAAGTGAGAGGGCATGCTGATTAAATCAGAGGATTCTGAATTGGTTAACAAAAAGTTGTTAGCTGTAAATGTATAAGTCATGTTCTTAATAATATTTATATTTTCTGATTGGTTATTATTAGTATTGCAGCAGGATGTTTATGTTCAAGTATATTATGTTGGTTCGATTTCAATATTTTGGGTCTCTGTACGGGACAAAAAATTAGCAAAGAGGTTGCGAAGGTTGACCAAGCCAGGGTTTCATAGAAAGTTACCACACCATCTTTGAAACCCTATGAACCAGGTTAATCTACTTCGAGATACATTGAAAACTGCTCTCCCTTGGCACGGCGCAAGACTCAATTTTCTGTCGTTGTTTCTGATTGCGCTTATTAGAGTCAAATTCGCATATTGGCAAAGAGTGGCTCACCTATCTTATGCTGGAACCCCTCATCCCGTTTCGACTCCGAATCAAATCTACTGATTTAGATTTAAAGTCTGATGAATTTTTCTACTCTCTACAATATAAAAATGGCTGAAAATATTCCTGGAACTGCCAAATGGAATACCATCACACGATACCTTTGGCAGAATATTCAGTCAATTAGACCCAGAGGTTTTGGAGCAAAAATTGCAATCTTGAATAATAATTTATTGCTTCAGATTCTCTCTAATTCTGGCATATTTTGACTTGATATTTTGATGCGATAATAGCCTCATAGGTTTTATTTTCCCCAGCCCCACGAAAAATTTCTGACTGTAAGGTACTAATATGCTGTCCCTTAATCAAGATACCCTAGACTAATAACAACACCTAGTTGAGCGTAAATTGCGATCGCGAAATGTTAAACCTGAGAAAAGCTAGAACCCTACTGCTGGCACACTATGCCCATATGCTGGAATATCGAGCAGAGATTTTTCTCTGGGCGCTGTCTAATTCGCTGCCCATTATCTTGATGGGAGTATGGACTCAAGCGGCTCAAAATGGCAACTTTGATTTTAGCCCCCCAGAGTTTGCTCGCTACTTTTTTTGCGTGTTTATGGTGCGCCAATTCACCTCGATTTGGGTCATCTGGGAATTTGAGCGGGAGATTCTGGATGGCAAACTTTCCTTGCGATTGTTACAGCCCATTGACCCCGTTTGGCACCACATTACTCGACATTTAGCGGAAAAAATGACTCGTATTCCTTTAATATTAGTTTTTTGTGGGATATTTAGGCTGCTTTATCCTGAAGCTGCCTGGATACCTACCCTATCACAGCTTTTATTAGGCTTAATTGCGATCGCTCTGGCTTTCTGCCTACGGTTTGCTATTCAGTACACTTTTGCCATGTTGGCTTTTTGGACGGAGAGAGCTAGTGCAATTCAGCAATTTTGGTATTTATTTTATATTTTCCTTTCAGGATCGATTGCTCCCCTGGCAGTATTTCCCGATACCTTAAGACAGATGATTAATTGGACTCCATTTCCCTACATGATGGACTTCCCTGCCACAATTTTAATGGGGAGAGGAGTTGATTTTGGCGCTAGTATACTGATGATGCTAGCTTGGACAATCGCTTTTATGGCACTAAATCGCTGGCTGTGGCATCAAGGATTAAAGCAATATTCTGGTATGGGAGCCTGATACTAAATCCTGTTTAGATAGAACACTTATTGATTATGCAAGGGTAACGGTTAACGGGTAACGGTTAGAGGAGTTTGAGGTTTTCCAGGTTTGCATTTAATTTAAGTGTATTTTGGTAATCGGATTTAGTATGAATTATGGCTCAGTGCTGGTTTGATTAATTTGTTAGGGGCTCCCAAAATTTAATGATGCTGTACTAATTTACGACAATCGTATCAGCATTAGTCTTTTGACCATTAGAGCTTCTAACCGCTTTGCTAAATAGTTCTTCCTCCATGGGCACAAACTCAATTCGATTGAGCAAAGTTGTAACAAAGGCGAACAGAAGGAATGGCAGAGAAAGCACCAGGATAATTGCCATCGTAGCCAAAGCATAAATCTGCTGTGTACTACTCCAGAGAGCCAAGGTAGTAGCTAGGCTAATGAAGATCACAATTAGCCAAACGATAATTTGCCCGTAAATATCACCAAACTTTAAAGTACAAATCATTCTATATTTGTGTAGTTCATCATTCATCATTAAAACTCCGATTAAATTCTTTAGTAGACTTCTTGGTTACTTTTGATTATGGCGAAGGTTCCCGTAATCAGGATTAATAGTTAAAGATTCTTCCAGAGGTCGCAATATCTGGTTACATTGGTTGAATTAAAGTCAGTAAAATTATTTACTCTTAACTTAAGCAGGAGTCAAATCTGTGAAAAATTTTGATTTTTGACAGAAATTTTCTAGCCTGTAATAGGCTGAATGAAGATAACTAGAAATGACCTGTGACATCATGGCGCAAAAATCTATCGTTGAAGAGCGGGACTATACCTTAATCATTGATAAAAGCGGCAGTATGTCCATCAATGATCGCCCTGGAGGTCAAACCCGCTGGGAATCAGCCCAAGAATCAACTCTGGCTTTGGCTCAAGAGTGCGAAAGAATCGACCCTGATGGCATAACGGTTTATCTATTTTCTGGTCGCTTTCGTCGCTACGATAATGTTACTGCCAGTAAGGTAAGTACTATCTACGCTACTAATGAGCCCATGGGACGAACAGACCTTGCTAGCGTTTTAGATGATGCCGTGCGTAATTATTTTGAGCGGAAAGACTCGGGCATTGCTAAAGTCAACGGCGAAACGATTGTAGTGATCACCGATGGAGAGCCCGATGATTACAAAGCGGTAATGCGGGTAATTATCGAAGCTTCACGCCGAATTGACCGCGACCAAGAGTTAGGCATCTCTCTCATTCAGGTAGGGAATGATCGCAAAGCAACTCAGTTTTTAAAAGCTTTGGATGACCAGCTAGAGTCTGCTGGAGCCAAATTTGACATCGTGGACACGATTACTATTGATGATATGCAGGGTCTAACCCTGGCTGATGTTCTATTAAATGCCGTCACTGGCTAATGCTTCTCTGGGTTAGTGGTTAAAAATTAATTCTCAATCATCACGACAGCTAACCAAAACCATCATGTTCACCGCAAAATACTAACACTTATAATGGGTAATCCATTAGCATGTAAGAGTGATGCAGTTTATCCCTTACATTCACTGAGCAACGGTAGCTGGTTTAAATTAATTTGTGGAGCGAGCTATCAGCATCTCCCTGTAGTCCGCAATCTAGCACTGGCATATAGTTTGGCTGGAGCTGACTGTATTGATGTGGCGGCTGACCCTGCGGTCATTGCTGCGGCACAAGACGGTATCGCTACGGCAAGGAGTTTGTCTCCAGGATGGAGCTCCCATAAGACTCCCTGGTTAATGGTGAGTATTAACGATGGGGAAGATCCGCATTTTCGTAAAGCTAAGTTTGAGGTGACTCAATGTCCTGCTGATTGTCCTCAACCCTGCGTTGAGCTCTGTCCTGCCGAGGCAATTAATCCCAGCGCTGGTGGGGTGCTTGAGGCTCTCTGTTACGGCTGTGGTCGCTGTCTGCCAATTTGCCCTCATGGGTTAATTGAGGCTGAATCGCGTCAGTCGAGCATCAGTGAAGTTAGACGGTGGATTGAATCGATGGCAATTGATGCCGTGGAAATTCATACTCAGGTAGGTCACTATGATAACTTTAAAAAAGTGTGGCAAGAGTTGCTTCCTACAGTTGAAGGGCTGAAATTACTAGCCATTAGCTGTAACAATGCCCCTGATGCCATCGAGTATCTGCGATCGCTTTATACTCTAATTAGCCCCTTACCCTGTGCCTTGCTCTGGCAAACCGATGGGCGTTCGATGAGTGGCGACATTGGCAAGGGTACTACCCACGCCACGATCACTTTTGCCCGTAGGGTATTAGAAGCGCAACTACCTGGGTATGTTCAATTAGCAGGAGGTACCAACGATTATACGGTGCATAAACTGAGAAAGTTAAATTTAATTCGTCAACCACATTTATCCATGGCTCACACGGTTTCTGGTGTGGGATATGGCAGCTATGCTCGTAAGTTACTATCGCCAATATTAAATAAGCTATCTGAACCTCAACCACAGCCTATTCCACCTAATTCTTTATATCAGCCAAAGGGGAATCAGGTTAATTTAAAGCTAGAGCAAAATCAAGCAGTTTTAAACCAAGCAGTTGCCACTGCCAGTCAGCTAGTAAATCAGCTCAAGCAGACCTAATTTAATTATCAATTTTTATTAAACAAATATTTTCAGAGAATGCAGCCAGATATAGCCTCCCATCGGATGCAGGTGACCGATAACCTAGATAAATTACTTACTATTTTTCCTGAATCAATTCGCTCTCAATTAGACCAGCAGCTTGAGGAGGGCAGCGATAATTTAATTGAGGTAGTGCTAGATTTGGGCAGACTACCAGAGGCTCGCTTTAGAGATCGCGTCTGTTACATTCGTGAGGAGCCAGTAACCAAAGCAGAGATCCAGCACTGCATTGAGCGAGTCGGTCTGTTTAGCAGCGATAACCGCGCGGGCATTGAAAGAACCCTCCACCGCATTAGCGCCATTCGCAATCGCACTGGGGATATTATTGGTTTAACCTGCCGCATCGGTCGCGCCATCTTTGGCACCATTGTGATGATTCGGGATTTAGTAGAAACAGGACAGTCTATTCTGCTCCTGGGTCGCCCTGGGGTCGGTAAAACCACCGCTTTACGGGAAATTGCCCGAGTTTTAGCCGATGACTTCCAAAAACGGGTAGTAATTATTGATACTTCTAACGAGGTAGCAGGGGATGGTGATGTCCCTCATCCCGCTATTGGTCGTGCCCGTCGAATGCAGGTAGCACGTCCTGAGTTGCAGCATCAGGTGATGATTGAGGCGGTGGAAAACCACATGCCTGAAGTGATTGTGATCGATGAAATTGGAACAGAATTAGAAGCCCTCGCCGCCCGTACCATAGCAGAACGAGGTGTACAGCTTGTGGGCACTGCCCACGGTAACACGGTGGAAAACCTGATTAAAAATCCTACCCTATCTGATTTAGTAGGAGGAATTCAAAGTGTCACACTGGGGGATGATGAGGCTCGTCGCCGCCGAACTCAAAAAACCGTCTTAGAGCGGAAAGCACCACCGACTTTTGCGATCGCCGTAGAAATGCAGGAGCGGCAGCAGTGGGTGGTTCACGATGATGTATCTGCCACAATTGATTCCTTGTTGAGGGGGATTGAACCTCCGGCTCAAGTCAGAACCGTTGACGATAGCGGGGAAGTTACTATTATTCACGAGGAGTCTAAATCTCCCTTTAAGCCACTGCCCTCCAGAAACGGTAACGGAGTTACCTCTTTATATCCTCAAGGGCTACGCGCCTCTGGAAAAATGACTCCTGTTGCCATAAGGACTCAACCTCTGGGCGGTGATGCTGACTTTGAAACCATGCTGGAAAGCTCCTGGCAGACCAAGGAACCCCGAAGCCAGAAGATACGCACCCCTGGTCCCAATGGCGAGGATTGGCCTGTTTATATCTATGCCTACGGCATTGGTCGGTCTCAGTTAGACCAGGTAATTGAGGTTTTAGAACTGCCAGTAATCTTAACCAAAAATCTCAATCAGGCTGATGCGGTGGTGGCTTTGCGATCGCAAATTAAGCATCATTCTAAATTACGCTCCATCGCTAAGGAACGGCATATTCCTATCTATACCGTTAAATCCAACACTATTCCCCAGGTAACTCGGACATTTCGCCAAATTCTCAATCTTGATGACCCTAACATTCCTGAACCAACAGATTTACGATTATTTAGTAATGCTGGTAATGATGATGAAATAGAAGCTCTTGAAGAAGCTCGACTCGCAGTGGAACAAATCGTCATTCCTAAAGGGCAACCTGTTGAGTTATTACCCCGCTCGGCAAAAGTCCGCAAAATGCAGCATGAGCTAATTGAACACTATCGTCTACAGTCAGACAGCTTTGGTGATGAACCAAATCGCCGTCTCAGGATCTATCCTGCGTAATTGATCGTTCATCATGGAATGACTCCGTTGTAATGATATTACTTCGTAGTTATTAGTTTTTAGTTTTTAGCTAATAGACAACCTGTTTTAACTTATGATTGCTTGGCTCAAGTCTGCCCCTGAGAGGATGGCTTCATCTAGGTTAGTATCTCTTAAATCTGTCTCCATCAGCCTGGCTCCTGTAAGGAGAGTGCCCTTAAGATTGGCTCCAGTCAAATTGGCTCCAATTAAATTGGCGTAACTGAGGTTTGCCCCTGACAAGTCGGCATCAACCAGGTTAGCTTTAACCAGAGAGGCTAGGCGCATTTCTGTGTCTTTTAAGATCGATTGCCATAAATTTGCCTGAGTTAAATTGGTACAGATTAAGAGCGCTTGCTGACAATTAGCCTGAATCAAGCTTGCTTCTCTAAGATCGGTTCTCCACAGGATTGCTCTTTCTAGGTTGCTAGCGCTGAGATTAGTTCCTTGTAAAATTGAGCGGCTAAGATTAGTTGACTCTAAATTAGCCCCCCAAAGTTTAGCTCCAATTAATTTGACATCTGTCAATGATCCTTGGGCAAGATTAACTTGAGAAAAATCGCGCTCTCCTAAGTAATACTTTTTTAGTAGTTGGGCAGAGTCAATTTTTTTAGTCTTTAATTGGTATGGTTTTAGGTCAAACATTTAGTCCGCAGCTTGTGGGTATTCAGGGATATATTAAAAACGGCAACGATCGTAACCAGTTGGGAAAGGAACTCTATGGTAAAACTAGGAAATAACCATCTAGTCTGACTCTCGGAGTGTGGCAGTTAAACTATAAAGTTACTTTTTTACTTCATTCGCCGTAAAAGTCTGTTTCGCATTATTGCCACTGTTAACTTATATTAACAATAGTAACAGATTGCAATAATATGTTGCGAAAACCTTGACTTTTTAAATATTTACTTAAGATATTGTGGACTTAGATTCCGAAGGATAAGAGTTTGGCATCTTCAAGTAGCACCATGTTTATTGAGTCAATTATGTCCACCTAGCAAATAAATCTTTGACAGACGATTGTGAACCGTAGTTACTTACCAGAAACTATTGCCCACGTCCGTATTACTCAGCAGTCAATCTCAATGGGCAAAATTGAGGGAGAAGTTCAAGCGGCTCAGTATGAATGGCAATTTCGATGGCGTTTTCGCCAGAGAAGATTATCTGTTGAGCCTTCTTTGGGTAGAGCTTTGATTCAAGAGCCTCTAGAACGCTTTCTCGAACGTTGCGATCATCAGCTAGAGGCTGGTGGCGACTATACTTTTACCGTCAGAACCAAGATGTAGTTATCAGCAATACTAAGCTGTGTCATAACATTTTCTGGTCTGAACCTATAACCTATAACCTATAACTAGCGAAGCTTAAGACCTTGTGTATCTTGATAGAAGTTTCTAAGGTTATATAAGTTTAGTAGCAAAACTGTATCTATAAATCTATATCTAATTACTTTTTATTGATTATTTCGGCGATAGAAGTCCGACCAATTTCGGGTAAAACTAAATCTAATGAAGGCGGTTTCTGATGCCACTGCTTCCACGCCAGTTGCAGCAAGGGAAAAGCGCTTTGACCGATGAACAGGGCAATCAAGAGACTGATAAGATTGTCGAGCCAAAAACAATGAAATATGGCGATCGCCACAGCGCTAATAATGACCCCGACTGAGCTGAGGAGATCCGCCACCATATGCAGAAAAGCACCCCGAACGTTGATATTTTTCTGACTATCTTGATGGAGCAATCTCACGCCGATTAGGTTAACCCCCAGTCCAATCATTGCCGTAATCAACATTGGCTTACTTAAAATTTCTTGAGGCGGCTGCTGCCAATGTTCAATACTTTCCCAGAGGATTAATCCAGCCATCACGATTAGAGCGATCGCATTAATTACAGCCGCGATAGTATCTAACTGTAACTTTTTGGGTAGGCGACGTACCAAGGCTAACCGCATTAAGCCAGTCGCGCTGAGAGCAATTAAAATTGCCCCTGCATCTCCAACCATGTGCCAGGCATCAGACTTTAGGGCTAGACTATGGCAAAAGTATCCTGTAACCCATTCAACTCCTGCAAAGCCCAAAATGCTAATTAATATCGCACCTAAGCGCCATTGCTGGACACCAGATTGCCTGAGGGGATTATTACAGTTAGGGAGGTCACAAGAATGCCAAAAATACGTCACTATCTAATTTCCTTAAAAGATTGCTTGTCACTGATCTAGTTATTTGGATAGCTAAGAGCAGTATATGTACTTATATATTTTACTAATTCTTTAGCTTCACTGTGTAATATTAATTAATTACGGTGATGATCGAGGTATCTTTCAATCAGTAAGATAGCGACAATATCGTCTACAGGACGAGGAGGCACAAGGAGACTTTGGGGCAGCAAACGCCGTAAGCCCTGGGGCGGATACATTGACCAATAGCGATCGCGAGCTTCTAGAGTACTATTGCTTTCATCAACGGTGATTACAGGGATATCTAGGGTCAGAGACTCGAGTTGCTGTTGCCAGGATTCCGAGGTAGTGCCATCACCCATCACGATTAGATCTACGGCATACTGGCTGGCTAGTGATTCTAAAATAGAGATCGCCTGTTCGGATTCAAGCACCTGATGATAGAGAGTCTGCCGTGAGCTGTTGGAGATCGCCAAGCCACACTTATCACGTCCAGGATCAAAGCCCAAAATTGTCAAAATTTCCAATGTTAATTACGAACCTATGGTTGAGATTTAATCTTAGGTACTGATGTTACGCAAATCAATGAGAAACCAATAGTGTGAACAAAGCAGAAAAAAAAGATCCAGAAACCCTTTCCCTTTTACCCTTAACCCTTTCCCTGTTTTAACAGATACATTAGCGCGTAACAAAGAGTTAGGGACGTCTGATGTGAATTAAAACGACTCAGACAATTGCCTTGAAATAAAGGAATCTCATTATTTTGAGTTTAAACAACCAGAAAATCGAGTCCTACAGACTATCAAAAAAGCTAATAGCTAATGGCTAATGGCTAATGGTGAGACAGTTGCGTTGGGCGGGTTCCCCGACTTGAGCAAACTGTTGAACCCGTAGGGCTACGAACCATTTACCTTCCAGCGAAGCGTCTTGGTGAGCATTCCCTTGCTAGGGCAGCATTCCCTTGCGCCTGTCCTAAAGGATACACCTTCGGATAACGGCGACGCGGGGTCTGCCCTCTAGCGGCGGCGCGGTGAAGCAGTGCGTTGGGCGGGTTCCCCGACTTGAAGCAACTGCTGAACCCGAAGGGGGTCTCACCGCTAATTCACATTAAGCGTTAGGTACTAAATACTATCTTGCCATTTTTGATCACCACAAAATCTAGTTTTAAAGGACCAGCAGTATAGGTATTCTCCGAGACAACAGCCTTAATTTCTCGAACAGGAACGTTTGCCTGAGTCACCTGATTAATAAAGCCCACCAAATTTTCCACTTTGCGATCGCCAATTTCAATTTCCCCTAGGACACCAGCTCGCTGGGCGCGGAATTTAGACACCTCCAGCAGCCAGGTCAATCTTTCTTGAACCTCACGCCGATTAATATTTTGAGAATCAATGGATACTGTAGCAATTTCTTCTCCTGACTGAAAAATCTGCTGATTGAGAGCAACATCGGCAAAAACTCGAATTTCTTTTTCCCCCTGGACATAATTACCAGCAGACAAAATGCGGATCACGTAGTCCTGCCCATCCTTAATCTGTGACTCTAGCTGTTTCACCTGAGATGTAGTAATGTTGACTACCCGCTGTTCAAACTTGGCTCCGTTAAATTGAGTTTTTCGCACAGCTTTGATGTTAGCCTGTTGTAGCAGACTATCAATTGCCGATTTGACCGCCTTGGGATCAACGATTCTGACCACGGCGGAGGATAAAACCTGTCCCCGAAAGATGACAATCTTTTTCTCTCTTAATTCCAGATAGGACTGTTCCAAAGCTGCAACACTTTGAGATAAAAAACTAAGCTGCGACTCTAGCTGCTCTAACCTTTTCGTCCTAAGCTGTAAACTTACTTCCGCAGTGGCGATCGCCTCATCCAGTTGGGCAATAGAGCGGTCTCGCTCCTGGACCTGGCTTTGTAAAAGCTGCTGCTGCTGCTCAAGCTGATTAAGCCTGGCTTGCTTCTGAGATAAAACTAAATCCTGCTCTTGAATTTTCTGTTCCCGCTGCTGAAGCTGGTTCTGTAACTCTTGACTCTGCTGTTGGAGATCGGCTAGCTGCTGTTGAAGTTTTGTTCTTTCCGCCAGGAGGCTATCTAGCTCCTGACGAGATTTTTCTGCTTGAGCAGTAATTTGCTGAACCTGCTGTTTTGACTCTTCAAAGTCTTGATTAATCGCATTGAGATTGACTACAGCCTGACTTTGCTGCTGCCTGACCTCAGCTAGCTGCTGCTGCACCTGCTCCTGTTCTTTCCTCGCCTGAGCTAATTCTCCTTTGAGAATCCGCCTTTGCTTTAAAATATCGTCTAGCTGAAATACACCCCTGCGGAGAGAGCCGCTGGTGCCAAATAAAATGCCTAAAGTAATGGCTGAAATCAACATCCCTGTAATCCAGGTAATCAGCATTGCTGTCTGGCGGGGACGTAGATTAAATAGTCTAAGTCTAGCTTTACCGATCTTCGTGCCGAGGATATCGCCGAATACTGCAACAGTGCCGCCTAGAAGAAAAATTGCGGCAAACAGGATATAACCACTGGTCATCAGAAGTTGTGGGATTAGATTAGTACGGAAATTGACTCTCCAGCACTATTATTTCTCAGCTTAACTAGATTAGGCAAATTGTTGACTCAGTGCTACAGGATTATGGACAGTAATTTTTTTCTTGTGAATCGACACCAATTTTCTGTCCCGCAGATCCCCCAACAGCCTCGTCACCGTAACCCTAGTTGAGCCAATAGCTTCTGCGATCGCCTGATGAGATAATTTTAAATCAATCTTAATTCCTTCGGTAGTTGGAGAACCAAAATCACGACACAAAATTAGCAAAAAGCTGACTAATCGAGAACCCATATCCCGATGAGCCAGGGTTTCAATCATCATTTCCGTTTGTAAAATCCGCGAAGATAAGCCCCGCAGCATCAGCATGGATAGCTCAGGATTTTCCTTGAGAGATTTTTCTACCTGTTCAATGGGTGCCGACAATAATTCTACTGAGGTAAACGCCACCGCATGGTAAAAGCGATCGCTCTTTTGACCAGTAATCAACGACAGTACGCCAAATACGGTGTTTTCCCGCAAGAGGGCTACGGTAATCTCTTCTCCAGCCTCGTAAACACGAGATAGCTTAACCGCACCTTTGAGGAGAAAATAAACTCGCTCTGCGGGATCGCCAGGAAAGAAAATAGTTTTACCTCGTTCAAAACCTTCTACAATGGGCGGGAAAGAACCACGACCAAGTTTACGAAATACTGAGGCTAGGGGCTGATTCTGTGTCAAAGGGAGTTCCATATAACCTAGATCTTAAAATGTGCAAACAATGGGATTGATCAGTTAATTATCTTTATATAGTAGTCACATATTCATATACTAAAACCTTAATTAATTTTTCGTCGGTATTATTTTCAACTATCTGCCATGTTGCTAAGTAATAATACTTGCTTTTAGCGGTTAATAAAATGAGCCAAAATACTCAGAGACTTATTGGTAATAAGCTTAGTTCCCCAGGCAGTTGTAGGATAGATAATTGCAATTAAAAATAAAAAAAACTGTGTTGGATTTAACTGGAAAAAATGCTTTTGTTACAGGAATAGCTAACAATCGTTCTATTGCTTGGGGTATTGCCCAGCAGCTACATCAGGCTGGAGCAAACATCGGCGTTAATTATCTGCCTGATGAACGGGGACGTTTTGCCAAAAAGGTTAAAGAGTTAGTTGAGCCTCTGTCTCCCAGTATCATTGTGCCCTGCGATGTCCAGAATGACGAGTTATTGGATCAGATGTTTGCCACTATTGCCCAAGAATGGGGCAGGCTAGATATTTTGGTTCACTGTCTGGCATTTGCCGACAAAGAAGATTTAACGGGGGATTTTTCTGCTACTTCTAGATCGGGCTTTGCTAAGGCGTTGGACATTAGCAGTTACTCCCTTAACTGTTTAGCTAGTCGGGCTAAACCATTAATGACTGAAGGAGGAAGTATTGTCACCCTCTCTTATTTAGGGGGCGTTAAGGTAATTCCCAACTATAACGTGATGGGAGTAGCTAAATCCGCCCTGGAGATGAGCATGCGCTATCTAGCGTCAGAATTGGGTCCCGATAATATTCGAGTTAACGCCATTTCCGCAGGTCCGATCCGCACCCTAGCCTCCTCGGCGGTGGGGGGCATCCTCGATATGATACGCCATGTAGAAACTACTGCCCCCCTGCGGCGCACCGTAACCCAAACTGAGGTGGGAAATACTGCTGCGTTTTTATGTAGCGATCTGTCCAGCGGAATTACAGGACAGGTAATTTATGTTGATTCTGGCTACGAGATTATGGGAATGTAGTTGATGTTAGCTATTCCCGCTTAATTTCTCTCTTTTAAACACCTGCGGTTCACAATTAGAATAAATGAATCTAGCCAATTCAGCCACCAATTATTATTAATCAGTAGTTATGCAAACTAGCGATCGCCAAGCTGTCGCGTTCGACAGTCATCGATTCCCCAAGCCCAGAACAGCATCCGTCAGTCGAACTACAGGGGAAACCGATGTCCATATAGAACTTAATATAGACGGGACTGGTCAATGTGATGCGGATACGGGAATTCCTTTTTTAGATCACATGCTGCACCAGATTTCCTCCCACGGTTTATTCGATCTGGTAGTTAAAGCTAAAGGAGATCTGGAGATTGACGATCATCACACTAATGAAGATGTGGGCATTACTTTAGGCATGGCACTAGCTAAAGCCCTGGGCGATCGCAAGGGCATTACTCGCTTTGGGCATTTTTTTGCTCCTTTGGATGAAGCCTTAGTGCAGGTAACCCTAGATTTTTCGGGCAGACCCCATATGAGCTACGGTCTGGAGATTCCGATGCAAAAAGTAGGAACCTACGATACTGAGCTTGTTAGAGAGTTTTTTGGAGGGGTCGTCAATCATTCTCAAATGACTCTCCATATTCGTCAACTGGACGGGATTAATTCTCACCATATTATCGAGGCTACTTTTAAAGCTTTTGCTCGGGCGATGCGGATGGCAACGGAAATCGACCCTCGTCGTGTAGGAACTATTCCCAGTTCTAAGGGCGTTCTGTGACAATGAACATTTAGCATTTAACATTTATCAGTCATGATTCACAGTAATTAGTACTCATGGAAGTATCAAGTAAGTGGGTTCAGGTGCAGAATGGGGATTTAGCGATCGATGCTTATTTAGCTGCACCTGACAACCCAGAAGGACAATTGCCTGGAGTAATCGTCATTCAGGAAATTTTTGGCGTTAACCAGCATATTCGAGAAGTAACGACGAGATTGGCGGCAGCAGGCTATGTGGCGATCGCCCCCGCAATTTATCAACGCCAGGCACCAGGATTTGAGGCGGGATATAGTGCTGAAGATCTTAAGGTGGGGCGACAGTATAAAGTGCAAACTCAAGCCACAGAATTACTCAGCGATATTCAGGCAACCATAGACTATCTCTATACGCTGCCTCAAGTTAAGCCAGCAGGGGTTGGCACCATCGGCTTTTGTTTCGGTGGACATGTGGTCTATTTGGCAGCTACCCTCAAGCAGGTTGCGGCAACGGCTTCTTTTTATGGAGCACAAATTGCTACCTGGTGTCCTGGATCAGATGAGCCAACAATTAATCGCACCCAGGATATCACAGGAACAATTTATGCTTTCTTTGGTCGGGAAGACCCCCTAATTCCCCTGGAAGAAACAGAACAAGTTGCTGCTAAATTAGCAGAGTGCCAGATTAAGCATCAGGTATTTCTTTACGACGCTACTCATGGATTTATGTGCAATCTTCGTGATAGCTATAATCCCCAGGCGGCAAAAGATGCTTGGGAAAAAGTGCTAGACTTGTTTAGCCAAAAGCTGTAATTAGTTTAAAATCTATTCAGCTTCTTAATTTTGGTTCTCTAAATTAAATTATTGCTCTCAAGTTTGAAGACTCTAATTATTCAAGATAAAGATCAGCAATAATGACAAAATTTGAGTCCCTTCCCCATTAATATTCACCAAATATCACCACTATGTCAGATTCAACCTCTGTTCCTAACTCTAGTCAAGCATTCTCAATGGAAGACTTTGAGAATGCCCTGAATAAATACGATTATGAGTTTCAAAGAGGGCAAAAAATACAGGGAACGGTAGTCCAAATCACCTCTGATGGGGCATATGTGGATATTGGGGGTAAATCTCCTGGGTTTGTACCAACCAATGAAGCGGCGTTGGGTTTTGTTAACAATCTGGAAGCAACTTTACCTGTAGGAGAAACTAGAGAGTTTGTCATTATTCGGGAACAAGATGCTGATGGTCAGGTAACTCTTTCAGTTCGTCAGTTGGCTTTAGACCAGGCTTGGACTGACATTAAAGAAATGGCGGAAACAGGAAAATCTACTCAAATGCGCGTCACGGGAGTTAATAAAGGAGGCGTTATGGGGGATGTTTTGGGTTTAAGGGCTTTTATCCCGCGATCGCATCTTCAGCAACGGGATAATCTTGAATCTCTGGTGGGACAGCTTTTGACCGCAACTTTTCTGGAAGTTAATCAAGAAAATCGCAAGCTGGTTTTATCTCAGCGGGATGCGATGCGCGCTGTGGCAATGAACAGCATTGAGGAAGGTACTTTAAGATCAGGAAAAATAGTTAATATCAAGCCTTATGGTGTCTTTATCGACCTGGCTGGTGCCACTGGGCTTCTGCATATCAAAGAAATTAGTAAAGCGCGGGTTGAATCTCTTAGTACTATTTTTGAGGTAGGGCAAGCTATCAAAGTTATAGTCAAGCAAATCGATGAGCATCAAAATCGCATGTCCCTCTCCATCAAAGCTTTAGAGTCTTATCCTGGAGAAAATCTGGAAAAACTAGACCAGGTTATGTCAACTGCCGAAGTGAGATGGGAAAAAGCTCAGAATCCTAGTCCTGATGAATCCCCTGAGCCTGCCTCTGAAGCTCAACCCGAAGCAGAATTGAAACATGATCCAGTAGAACCATCCCCAGAAGTCCCTGCTGTTAATGATGAAGCAGAAGCATCCCCAGAAGCCCCCGCTGTCACTACGGAAGCAGCAGATTCCCCAGTCGCAGCAGAGAATATTGAAACTACTGAAAATGAAACTCCTGAAACCTCTGATTTAGAATCTACTTAATCATTGATGTTAGAAGTACTGAATAAATATTTTGAGATAGTGACTAGGGATTGGGGATTTACTCTGTCTGCTCTCATAATCTATTGAAAAAATTAATTTTCCGTTGCTTTGCTTAAAGACATTTGGTCATAGAATCTCCTAACGTAAATTATTGCTGAACCCCTGATAAATAGTTCCACTTTACTAAACCTGAAATAGCTGAGGACAAGGGGGTGAATTCGATTCAGCCCCTTGAGATGTCCGTAGTTGCTCATGGGATGAATCTTTTCTCTCCCTGGTTTTCAGATGCATTCACCAAAAAAATACTCAGACGGAGATGCTGTTCATTTTTATGTTGCATTTCTTTACGTTAATTGTTAACTTTATTAACGAATATGAAATTAAAGTTTACAGATTAACTCATCGACTCATGGGTATTAGATGGCAAAAGCTAGTATTTAAGGTAGGCGTGTGGTTAGCCTTAGAGGCTTTTTTCGGTTATGTAGGGACGGATACCATCGCTGACTACAGCGAGTTTATCTTCAGGCGCAACTCAATCGCACTGCACCGTTAATTACCCTTAACCCATAGATAGTTAACTGAGAGTAGATGAGGAAAGTAATTTCAGATATAAAACTATGACATCTATTAAAACACAATCAGCAAGTAATTCTCAGGAAAGCAGCCTAAATTGGAAGTTGAAGCTACTTTATGACGGAGAATGCCCTCTATGCGTCAGGGAAGTTAATTTTCTCACTAGAAAAGATGCTGGTCGTGGAATCATTAAATTTGTCGATATTGCTAGCCTAGATTACGATCCCCAAGATAACGCGGGGATTGACTTCGCTACAGCAATGGGCAGAATTCACGCTATTCTGGCAGACGGTACAGTGATCACAAATGTAGAAGTATTTAGACAAGCCTATGAAAGCCTAGGTCTGGGATGGATTTACGCCATTACTAAAATACCAATTCTAGGAGCGATCGCCGACTGGCTATATGGAATATGGGCAGATTATCGTCTCAAGATAACTGGCAGACCAGACCTAGAAAATGTTATTGCCGAGAGAGAAAAAAAATTAGAGAGTTTTAATTCGTCAAGATGTAGGGTAGATTAGTGATTAGTAAACTGAACATTAATCACCAAATGTCATGACCAGTTAAGAAAATTTGCATCTAGCTATACAAAATGAACTGTATTTAGTCTGCGATGCTATTATCAATGTGCCAGAGATTATTATAGGGTAACAATTATGGTTCAAGCGCCTGTTTCTCCTGTGGTGCTAGCTATTCTGGATGGTTGGGGTCATCGTGAGTCAACCAGAGCTAATGCGATCGCCGCTGCGGAAACTCCAGTATTTAGTAGCTTGCAGGCAGTTTACCCCCATACGCTCATCAAAACATCGGGCAAAGATGTCGGCTTACCTGACGGGCAAATGGGAAACTCCGAGGTAGGGCATCTTAATATAGGAGCGGGCAGAATTGTCCCCCAAGAATTAGTTAGGATCTCTGATGCAGTTGACGATGGCTCATTACTTACTAATCAAGTATTGGTGGATGCCTGCACCAAGGTCAACGCCAGCAAAGGTAAGCTACACTTGATAGGACTATGCTCTGAGGGTGGAGTTCACTCTCATCTCAAGCATTTAATTGGTCTTTTAAGTCTGGCAAAGGCAAATAACGTTAAAGATGTTTGCATTCATGCAATTACCGACGGTAGAGATACCTACACTACAGAAGGGATTAAAGCATTAAATAAGATTCAGGCAGCAATTGACAAAGTGGGGATCGGTCGCGTCGTCACCATTAGCGGTCGCTACTACGCCATGGATCGCGATCGCCGTTGGGATCGGGTCAAGTTAGCTTATGAGATCATGACTCAAGAGGTCACAATTGATCCCAGACCAGCGGCTGAAGTCCTGGAAAGTTCTTATAGTCAAGATGTAACGGATGAATTCGTTATCCCAACAAGAATCGCCACAGGGACAGTGGATTCGGGAGATTCAGTTATTTTCTTTAACTTTCGACCAGATAGAGCTAGACAACTCACCTGCGCTTTGGTTGCCGATAGTTTTGATGGTTTTCCGCGGCAGCAGTTGGAAAATTTACACTTTGTAACCTTTACTCAGTACGATCCTTGCTTGCCTGTAGAGGTAGCCTTTAAGCCCCAAAATTTGGTTAATATTCTGGGGGAAGTTATTGCTAACCATGGTTTAAAGCAATTCCGCACTGCCGAAACCGAAAAATACCCCCACGTTACCTATTTTTTTAACGGCGGTCTTGAGCTACCCTTTGAAGGAGAAGATCGTGAACTAATTCAAAGCCCAATGGTGGCTACCTACGATTGCGCCCCTCAGATGTCCGCAGAAGAGGTCACCAATGGAGTCTGTGCAGCAATTCAGAAACAGATATACTCTCTAGTTGTGGTAAATTATGCTAACCCAGATATGGTAGGGCATACAGGAAGTATGCCAGCGACTATAGAAGCAGTATCCACCGTTGATCGCTGTTTAGGCAGGGTGGTAGAAGCCGTTAGTCAGGTGGGAGGAACCATAATAGTTACTGCCGATCACGGCAACGCTGAGTATATGCGAGATGAGGACGGCAACCCTTGGACAGCACATACTACTAATCCTGTCCCCTTGGTTTTAGTGGAAGGTGAAGCCCGAAAGATTACAGGACACGGCAATGATGTTCCTTTAAGATCTGATGGTTGTTTGGCAGATATTGCACCGACAATTCTCGAAATATTGCAGATTCCTCAACCGCCAGAAATGACGGGGCGCTCTTTAATTGAGCCTGCGATCTACGAAGTCAGACCAAATCGTACTCCCATTCAAATCTCAAGATAGGTTGAATACAGATCTGCCGTAAGCGTACAATAGTATTTAGATCTAAAGTTTAAAAAATTCCTAAAATTCTGTAATGAGTGACACATCTCTTTTAGTAGCACAAATCATCTGGGCGGTATCTGCCATCTTAACTATTGTCTTTGTCTTGTTACACAGCCCCAAAGGTGACGGTATCGGAGGCATTGGTGGTCAGTCCCAAATGTTCACCAGCACCAAAAGTGCGGAAAACGCTCTCAATAGAATTACCTGGGCTTTAGCAATTACTTTTATTTCAGTAACGGCTGTTTTGGCTAAATTTGGCAACCCCACTTAAAGATCTGGATTTACCTTAAACGATTAGCGTTATTGACTGTTATTAATCTACTAAGGTTCGTTCTTAAGCAATGCAAAAGTGGCGCTACCTCTGGCAAAAAGTAGCCTGGGTAGGATTAGTTACCTACTTAAGCTGGCTATGTTTAGGCAACATAGCCCACCCCCAGCCAAATTCTGAGCCAGATCTACCATCACTTCAAGCTCATCCCCTCCCTACTTTTATGGCATCCTGGCAGGAGTCAGCTAAACAAGGGGAGTATTTTGAGCAAATTGAAACTACCCCCCTAGGATATTTAGTCTGGTGGCAGTTTCCCGTTAAAGTCTTTGTTGAACAGCCAGTAAATACACAAACATCTGCTGCCAATCAGCGGTTTCAGCAATGGACAACAACCGTTAGACAGGCGATCGCCGAATGGCAGACTTATTTTCCCCTAGAAGAAACCGCAGCGTCAGAAACGGCAGATATTATCATAGTGCGATCGCAGCCAGAAAGAGAGATTAAATTAAACCCTGACACGGGGTTATTTGACATTCCTCGGGCAGTTGCCGCAACAACTCGCTATGAATTTTACCTAATGGAGTCGCCCCAGGTAATTGCCCACAGGATGACCGTTGAAGTTAGCCCCAACTTTACAGGAGTATCCCTACTAGCTACGGTGCGCCATGAATTAGGTCATGCCCTGGGAATCTGGGGTCATAGCTCCCAAGAAACTGATGCTCTCTATTTTTCCCAGGTAAGTGATCCCCCTTCTATTTCCCCAAGAGATCTCAACACCTTGAGGAAGATTTATCAGCAGCCGACTAGATTAGGTTGGAAATTTTAAATCTAAGCGTCATAAAAATAATTTAAGTAGGTTGGTATAAATAAAATCAACTTTGTTATTTTGGGTTCTTAACATAATTTTCTTTGGCTGAATTTAAGCAAACTCTTCAAACATCTTTTAAGAACTTGCTGTAAGAATCAAGCATCAATCAATTTCTCTTATTTGTGTATCTAGAAAGAATTAGACAATGTTCAGATAAGCTCTACTGGTTCATAAACCGAAGCCAGCAAATCCCCAGTGCCTGAAATCGCCAAGAAATCCACTATTTCATTAACGTGATTCGTTTCCGAATCTAAACTTTTATCTTCCTCAATCATGATATTGACTTGAGTACTGTCTAGATTTCGGTAGCGTAACCCAGCCGAATCACCACCATTAACGCTGGCGAGAGATGCCAGCAACAGCGGCTCTGACTCAAAATTAACGTCAAAATTAAGAGAATATCCCCGATGATTAACTAAATTATCCGTATGTCCCGCCTGATATTGCAATTCACCCCAGTCCCCTTGCCCTGATTCAACTGCCAGCCAGCCTACGGTTTCGGTGAGGTGACCAGAAGCCTTTAACGCCTCTTCCTCCTCCATCGATAATAAAAACCCATCAACGCTAGCTCCCCTTTGCCGAGTCCGCACAAACTGAGTTCCGTTATTAGTCTGTACCTGAGATAAAATCACGGGGGTATCTTCAAAATCAAGATCAAAGCTAGGATTCTCCCAGCCTTCAGTAGTTAATTTATGAGTGTTGAGGGTTCCTACCTCCAGTAAAGTACCGTCTTCCAGTTCCCAATTACCAGCCTCCACTACCAGATAGCTAAAGCTTTCTCGCGTATGCCAACCATCTCGATACTCAGCCTCCTGTACATAGGCGGTAAAGCTATTACTCTCAATATCGGTAATCCGAACTACCGCAGGGTCGCCGCCGTTACGGGAGAGGGGTAAGGCAAACACTACAGGATTGACATAATCATTACTTAACTCAATAGTTTGGCGATTGTGGTCGAAGTTATCAACCTGACCAAATTCCCCAATAGTTACAGTTTCCTTGCTAAATACGTTGTTAATTTCTTCTGCCGTCAGTAAGCTACCTTCTACCTCAATATTTTCGATTAGATAATTACTATCGGTGTAGTTGCGGATAGTTAAACTATCATTTGGAGCATCGGCAAAGCTGAAGACAAGATCTTCTCCCGAAGCTCTCCAGCTAAGATTATCGCGGGTAATTCCCTCTCCGAACTTGAGAGTATCATTACTACCACCATCGCTAATTTGCGTTAAGGAAACGTAGTCAGAAATGACATCCGAACCGTCACCCAAATTATAGATATAGGTATCGCTATCCCCTCCACCTTCTATGGTGTCGTTATCCACACCACCAAGCAGGGTATCCCTGCCAACACCGCCAAATAGGATGTCGTTACCAGAACCACCTTCGAGGCTATCTGCACCAGCATCACCATTAATAGTGTCTGCGTCTTCATCTCCTTTGAGGGTATCATCGCCATTGCCCCCAGCTAATGAGTCTTGACCCTGGAGTCCTGATAAATAATCGTTTCCGTCTCCACCAGCTAAAGAATCAGCTTCAGAAGTAGAATCGGCAAAAAAGACAATAAAGCTACTGTCGGCAGTTTCCCCCTCATTGTCAGTCACCCCAACTTCAACTCTAGGACCACCACTGGCATAAATTGTGTTGCTGTTATCGGGATAACTCACAATCAACTTTCTCGTTGCACTAAAGTCGAAATTAATATCCAAAATTGCGCTAGCTGATGCACGATATCTTGTAAAGTCTCCTTGTTCTAAATCTTCAAAGGTATCCATCAGCTCAATAATACTATCGGGAGCAGGTAAAGTAACATAGATATCTGGCAGTGGTTCGGTTACCACGGGAGCATCGTTAACAGGGTTAACTTCAATTTCTACTAATCCCACACTCTCACTCGTACCGTCAGTAACGGTATAGTTGAAGGTAGTGATGCCGTTAAAGTTCTCCTCAGGAGTAAATTCAATGTTGCCATCAGCGTTGATTAAGACACTGCCATTAGCTACATTGTCTAGCGAGACAAAACTGATGCTGTCTCCTTCAAGATCACTATCATTACTGAGTATTTCTGCTGAGGATATAGTGATAGCTAAATCTTCATCGGTAGTAACGGTATCAGTATTGGCAAAAGGAGCGTCGTTAACAGGATTAACCTGAATTTCTACCGCTGCCGTCTCAATGTCTGTCCCATCGGTGACTTGATAGTCAAAACTAGCTGTCCCGTTGAAGTTAGCCTGGGGCGTAAATTCTACGTTCCCAGCGGCATTAAGAACGGCTGTTCCATTAACGACGTTAATGATTTGGCTAATATTTAAACTCTTTTCAACGTCATCATTAATATCATTGGTAAATAAATCACTAGCTAGGATAACTACTGGTGTATCTTCATCGGTAGTAGCGAGATCATCATTGGCAATTAAAATATCGTTAATGGGATTTACCACAAACTCTACAATTGCCATGCTGGTATCTACGCCATCAGTAACAGTGTAGTTAAAGCTAGCAGTACCGTTGAAATTAGCAGCGGGAGTAAATTCTATATTGCCATCAGGATTAACAAATGCTATACCGTCACTGGAGTTAGCTTCAATAATGCTTAAGCTGTCTTCATCAGGATCACGATCATTACTTAGTAGTTCTGTGGCTAAGACTGTTATTAAAGTATCTTCATCAATCGCACTGATAATATCATTGCTTGCAAGAGGAGAGTCATTAATTGAATTAACTATTATTTCTAATAATGCCGTATCGCTTTCAAAGGGATCAAAAACTGTGTAATTAAGGCTGGCTAATCCATTAAAGTTAGGATCAGGAGTAAATCTAATATGACCATCGCTGTCAATAAACGCAGTTCCACCAGCTAAATTGCTTATGCCGCTAATTTGACTGTCTTCTCTATCATCATTGATATCGTTGGCAAATAAATCACTAGCCAGGATAGTTATCGGCGTATCTTCATCCGTAGTAGCTGTATCATCATTAAGAATCAAAATATCATTGACAGAATTGACAATAACATCAGCAAATCTATTGCTGGTATCTGTACCATTAGTGACGGTATAATAAAAGCTAGCTCTACCATTAAAATTAGTATCTGGAGTAAACTCTAGGTTTCCATCAGTATTAATGACTGCTGTTCCACTATAAGAATTATTTATTTCAACCAGACTTAAGATTTCTCCAGTATCACTATTAAGTAATTCGGCACTCGGTATAACAACAGATGTATCTTCATCAGTTGTAAAATAAAGTCCTGTAGGAATTTCTATTGCAGTAATTATCTGCTCAACTAAATCTGAGGCACTAGCGATAAAAGCCTGACCGCCAGTAGCAGTAGCTAGACTTTCAAAATCAGTGCTGGTAGCAGCGTTTCCATTAATCGAGATGGTGAAAATCTCCACTGGTACTGTCACGTTAGACCCCTCGGCATCCGCAGTTTCTAGAGCAAAGCTGGTCAGAGCCATACCGTCACTTAATAGGCTAGTTTCAATATCTCCTGTGATTGACAGGGGAGCAAAACCCAAAGCTTCACTGCTTGCAAAAGCCAATGCAGGGGCACTTGGAACTGATACATCAGCACCGCCAGCAAGAGCGAGTACCTGAGCACGAAGCTCTGTATCTTTTGGCGGAGCATCGCCAAACAAAATTATTCTTCTAGCACTGGCTTCAGCACGCCATTCACCAGCACCACCATTTAGGGCGCGAATCAGTCCTGCATTAACAGCTTCAGGAAAATCACCCCCATCATTAGCCGAAACACGGTTAATTGCATTTTGTGCTGCACTTTTACGGTCTTCAATTTTTGGTTGATTGGTAAAGGAAAGAAAGGTATTGGTACCAGGGTCGTTGTATCCAACTACTGCTATACGAGAATTTAAGTCACTCTCAAATATGCTGTTAATGATTTGCTTGGCACTGGATTTAACCGCACCAATAGCACCGCTCATGCTTCCCGTGGTATCAATCACGAAAGCAATATCTAATCCTGGCTCTAGTTTGACTCTTCTATCGGCAAATTGAGCAAATTCTATATCTGCCAGCAAATCTGAACCGTCACGACCATCGACAGAATCAGTAATAACAACCGAACCATCAACTAAGAAGCTCATTTCATAATCTGAGAATGAACCTTCATAAAGAGCAAGATCGATATCTTCACCACCATCTAAAAAATCATCTCCTTGTCCACCAGAGAGTGTATCATCGCCTTCGTTGCCTAAAAATTCTTGAATTCCTCCTCTTCCGATAATCTTATCTTTGCGTTCTGTTCCCGTAATAGTGTAATCAAACTCAAATCTAATATTTTTTCCTACATAGGGGAGAGCCATAAATCCTGTTGGGTTTGGCAGTACATTATTGATGTCAATGCCCACTAAATCAAGAAGATTAGCAGCAGTACCATTACTATTGAATCCAGTTGGACTATAGGGTAGTCTTTCTATGTCAATATTTACCGCATGCTGTCTTAAAATCTGCCAGACATCTTGAGCTAAACGTCCATCGCTAAAAGAAACTAGTGTACTACCTCTCGACTCAGGGGTGACAGGTATGACATTTCCATCTTCATCTAAGATTGGTGTGCCATTTTTATCTCTAGCTATTCTTATATCAATAGAAGATTCTATTGGTTCATTTATTTCTAAAGTTAAAGGACCATAATTAGGTGCTTCTCCAGTCGGTCCACCACGAATCACAAATTCATTTCCAGCATTATCTTCAAAAACTAAAAGCAAATGTCCACTAAGGGAAATCGGAAAAGTTGTAGGAATTCCAGAACCACCACTTAGTAAAGCTACAGGTGTTCCTTCAGTTGTTATTCTAGCCATATATTTTCTTAATGAGATTTATCAAATTGATTATAAAGTTTTGACTTTAGACAAAACATGACATGTGCCTTTTACATTAAAAGTAACCTTGGTAATATAAGTTAATAAAAATATTGATTATCTTAGTAGAGTTATTGAAACAGTTTAGAAAGATTAGTAGTCAATAGATAAACCTTATAATTCTTCAAATGCACGATAAAATATAATTATTACTGTAAAATACAACCTCTTATTAATTAACAATGAAAAAAATTATTTATTTTATACTTTCATTATTAGTCTTTATAGCCTATGGCTTCCAAATGCTACTATCAAATACAAGTAACTCTTCAAAGCCAAAAATGGTTTGTAATAGGGGAAATAAAATAGAATTTAGTGAATGTTTAAATCAACATATTCCTATTGGTTCAAGCTATGAAGAATTAAAATTATTTTTATCTAAACATGGCTTTTTTTATGCGCCTAATGAGCCAGATAAAAATAATCGGTTTACTTTTTTTTGGTCTGCTAATGATTTAGGAAATTATAAAATTGGTGTGATAGGTCTTTGTGACAGTGAATTAAAGGTTATTGAAATTAGAGTGATTTAATTCATGTTTTATTCTTATTCATTAACTAAAAATACTTTTCTCTTAAGCAATTAATAACATTAGCTAGATTTAGTGTCTATGCTTTTTATCTTGACTTTACAAAAAAATTATTTAAATTAGGAAAATTTGGTGTCTATGTGAAGTTCACAAAATGATGATATTAATCAATTAAAATTCTGATTACATAATAGTCATCAAGTGAATATTTTTTAGTAAACTACGTATATTCACTCATAACACAAGATCAAAATGTAAGATATTTAATAATATGATTTATTTATTTAAGGCATTGGTAAGTCTTTTATTTTATTGTCTTCTCTATTTTTCTATTGACAAAAAGATAAATATAAGAATATTAAAAGCTATATTATTAATGATAATAACACCTTTCTTTTTTTATTATTTTGCAGTCAATTTTGTTCATCCATTAAGTTATATTTCATACATCACAGGGGTTTTCAAAGATTTTCATGGCATATTAATATTAGTAGTTGACCTTATGGCGAAAAAAACCTTCTTTTTGGTTGCAATTATAGTCGCAGCTATTCCATTTCTTAATAAGAGATAAATAAATTGAATAATCAAGCACAAAAATTGCTAAACATAACCTTAGCGTCCTCCTCCATTTTCCATAAAGTCTCGAACGTTTACATTTAAAACAGGTCTAGACAAAGTTGGATTTGGTCTAATTAAACTTGCGTCAAAAAGATCAGAGGGAGTTGTGCTTTGACCGTATAGGTATAAGTTAGTTACTTTTAGTGCTAAAAACATAATAAATTATTTCGTATTTTCTAAGTAATAAATGTTGTGAAAAAATCTATGATGTGATGCTACCAATAATGTTCACTACAGTTTTCCAGCCTGTCTAAAATTTTAACTTCATGAGTGATGATTTTGCCGTCTGCCTCTATCTCTACCAGACTTATGATTTTAGAGCCTATTTTTTCTGCTGCTAACCCTTAATAATTCAACAGATTTTACTTTAATACCCAGCCTAAATCAAGAAGACTTTCCCTTGATTATTCCCTCATCAGACAATGTTTTGATTGCTTCTTTACCTCAAGATATTTTCCTACTTGAAGATCAAATAACTCTTGATGAGAACGGAGAAATAATCGATAATAATTTACCTTTTGCTCAACCTCTGATTAAAAACGATATCTCCGAGTCTATATCCTACAATTCTGCTGGAGATATTATTGAAATTTCAGGAGTTGCGTCTGATGGCTTAGATTTTGTCGGTGGATTTGGTGATTATGACGGGGGTAATGACCTTACTCTTGAAGTTAAAGATAGTCGAGAAAACGTGATCGAAACCTTCTCGATGACTGGTGCAGGACAGGGCACCCTCTACAAAGATGATGAAAAAGAATATATTTTCTTTTCAGATACCAACGAAACGACCAAAGTAGATATTGATGCCGTAAGCGATCTGGTATTTGAGGACTATATTGGCGACTCTTTGTCCATTGAAACTACGGGGAGTATTGAAGGTGGAAATATAACCCTAAATGATGAGAATTTAGAGGAAGATTCAGGGTTGACCCTCAGAGCGGGTATTGATACGGAAAACTCCGTCAGCAATGTCTTTGATGGCTATACGCTAGTAGATTTTAACACCCATCGAGAAATGGTCGATATCAACTACTACGGTCAAATTGTGGGTAATGACACATTTTCGGGAAGCGAAACATTCTTTTTCTACGATGGGCAAAGATTAAACTACCTACCAGGATACGAAAGTAGTCGAGCCTTTGGAATTAACGATTTTGTTCAGATGATTGGTGAGGGAGTGTCCTCCACTAGTGACGATCCTCATATCCCTTTTCTAGTTTTTGGTGATGGTACGGTAGAAGAATTTACTTATGGTGAAGGCGGCGCAGGAAGACCTTCTCCCAATTCGTCTGGTGCTGATGTGGTCTATACGTACGACCCTCTGGCTCATCCTAGAGACATCAATAATTTTGTTGAAGTCGCCTCTTATCAGCTTAATACTCTACCAGAAAATGCTCCACCAGAGCTTCAACCAAGGTCTTTTGAAGATGCTAATTTCCAGTCTCCAGGTGGTGCTGCATCAGTAAATATAGGCTACGAGTTTCTAAAGAGCGATGATTCTAGAGCTTTTGGGATTAATGATTTAGGTCAGGTTGTAGGCATTAACCGCGAAACCAATCGCGCTTTTATCTTTAATCGCGCTGATGATCCCGATGATCATTCCATAACTAATCTCGGTACTTTACCTGGAGATGATTACAGTGCGGCTTACGCTATCAACGATGTAGGTCAAGTTGTGGGAGTCTCTACTGGTGCTTCGGGTTCTCGCGCCTTTATCTATGAGAATAGAACTATGAAAGATCTAGGAATCTCATACACGGGAGATCCTGAAAAACGAGATGGTATAGATATTAATAATCTCGGTCAAGCTGTAGTTACTTCCGCAGCAGGAGAACCTTTTGTTTATCAGGATGGTGTTGTAACTAATATTAATGATTGGCTCAGACCTGAAGTTACCGATTTAGGCTACACAGTTACGGAAGCTAAGGGCATCAACGATCGCGGACAGATTATTGCTCAAGGAACTCTTGCAGGTAGCGATCGCGGTTTATTATTAAATCCGACCTTCAAACTAGTTAACCGTAATATTAATGTCGGCAATATTTCTACTTTTGGCGAGACGGTTGTTTTAGAAGGTGCCGAGGTTTATCTGGAGGGGGAATCTGTTACTACTCAGGGTGGCATCATTGAGTCTAACGGTAAAACCATTGTCAATCGTAATTTAGTGATTGATTCTTCGATTACTGATGATTCCGTTGGCAATCCTGACGCAGAAAGTATCGATTCTGTTGATTCTGAGTCTGAGGTAACGATTGCAGGGGGAGATATTACTTTCAGCGATACTTTAAATAGCAACAGTGCTGGAGAGCAGAGTTTAACGATCAAAGCAGGGGCGGGAGAGCTTGAGTTTGCTGGCGAAATTGGCGATGAGAGTCCTTTATTTGACCTGATGGTAGAGGGTGCTGGTAAGTTGACTGCTGATGGCGATCTTACCGTTGGCAATGAACTTCACCTGGAGGTAATCAACGAGATTACGATGGCTAATATAACCGCTGCTGGTTTGGCGAATATTTCACTGGGTAAAGTTGGTGAGGATATTTTTGCTTCTAGTGGTAATGTCACTCTGGAAAATGTTGAGGCTTTGAGTTTAGAGGTTGCCAACAACGGTAGTTTTACCGCAGGGGATTTGACTACTAGCGATGGTGGGATTAATGTTGTTTCTCTCAATAATATCAGTGCAAAAAAACTAATAAGTACTAACGGTGCTATTAATTTGATTAGTGCTATGGGCGGAATTTCTATAGAAAATACAGTTGAAGGAGATCTCGGTATTACAGCGTTAGCTTCACAAAATATTAATACTAAAGAACTTATATCCGCCCAAAATTTTGTAATTCTCAAGTCAAATAATGGTGGTATTACTGTCAATGGATCAATCATGGCTTATGGAGACATTTCTTTAGCATCGCCAAACAATGTATCGATAAAGGACGCATCTTCAAGTAATGGTGGGGTTGCCTTAATTAGTACATCAGGAAGCACAGTTTACGACGGATTAATTTCCAGTATGGAAGATGTTACAGTTGCATCTGCACAAGATTTAGTAATTAATCGCAGAATAAAAACGGACTTAGGAAGAATATCTTTAATCAGCCAGAAGGGTTCGGTAAAAACACAAATAGTACTCAACAGTGGCTTCAATGTTGAAGTTGTGGCGAATAGTAACATTGACATTTTAGGTATAAATAGTAGTGGTAATGTTGATTTAAAAAGTATTTCAGGTCGAGTGAACATCATGGGTAATATCAAGAGTGGTGGCGGTGATATTACTATTTCTGGATTAAAAAGAGTAAATAGTGGAAATATTATTTCAAAAGGTGGCGACATTTCAATTATCAGCAATCAAAATTCCATAAAAACAGGATATATAAGGGCTGACAGCGAAAATGGAGGAGGAGATCTTTATTTAGAAGCACTGAAATTTATAAAAGTTACAAATAGAATTAATCTTGAGGGCAATGATTATAGTATTTATGCTGGTGAAGAAAGTATCATCACTATCATTCAACAGCAAACAAGAGGAAAAATTATAGGTGATAAAAACTTCGTAATTGGCGATATTAGTTTAAGCGGTACGGAAGCCGATATACGTGGTCAATATGCTTTTATCCCTAGTCCTAATCCACAACCTAACCCAATTGCCCCATTTATTGACTTTATATTCAGAGCTATCAAAGAAGCTTTTGAAAGCTCTCCTACTCCCGAACCAACCCATGTTATTGATATAAATCCAGTTACAGCTAAACCTTATGTTGATGATTTAGAAAGGCAGCTAAATGAACAATTAACAGAAGCGCAGAAGAAGCGTTTAAATGAACTTTTACACAAGAAGACCAGAAGGGGAGAATTAATATTTAAGGATGAAGAGTATCGTAAAGGAAAAGTAGACGATAGAACAGGATGTTTTACCTCTGAGCTAAACCAGCATCTTGGTGACACTCCTAGATATCCTTATCCTGGATTATATGCCACATACGTCACAGGTTCGATAGGAGATTATCTTGTAGTAGCTAGCAATTCAGCCGCTAATTATGCTTTTTATGATGGGCTAGTAAAACCTAATGGTGCAGTAACTAATCCTTTAAGGACAGGAGGAGAGTTTATAGAAAACCCTGGTTCAGTAGCAGAAGTCAAAATTCAGCATGACTGGTTGACTAAATTCATACGTACCAATCACCCAGAATATAACAATGAACGGAAAACTCCCGACGAAATAAGAAAGTTTAACAACTTGATCAAACAACTTAATCGAGAATCCAGCGTTGCCGAATTATGTGGACTAAGATTTTTTGTCAGTTTTGAAAGTGGCATTGCTGCGCTGGGAGGAAAAGAAATATTTGAGAATTTCAGACCCAAGCCCGCAGGGTTAAATCGTCAAGTATCAGTTCATCATTTACCACAGCCAGGTTTATATGATATTAGGATCTAGGGATATTAAAACTAGAATAGGATCAATCAAATGATTTTAGTCAGCTCAATTGCTTGTCTCACAAAGTTGAATAGCTTTTAATTTTAGAGAATATATCTAATTAAACAGCGACCTCGAAAGCAATTCTGATGCCTGGAGGTTTCATTTGATGTCTTGTTGAAAATTTTAACCAACATATGAAAGATGCTAGATCTCAGACACTGGAATTCTACTACTTGTATTGACTTTAATAAATTTCAAAATCTTGAAGAAACGATCTCGCAACTTTTTGAAAAAGAAGAAGGATGTCATCGTATTTATAGTCTTCCTAAATTAATTTACAATCCTGCATTAGTTCGTAAAGAATTGATTCGTCAATCAATACCATTATCAAGCTCAATTGGAGAAAAATCATCTAATCTTTGGGTTGTATGTCTGTTTCCAAGCCAGCTTGGTCGATGGACTGTGATCAAAACCTTTCCCACAGGATTGCTATGCGGTCGCCCTTTAAATTCAGATAAATCTCGTCTTTCTAGCTTGAGCGCAGAACTAAAATGCAATGCCTTCTATTTGGAAGTGCAAGCTGGTATTTGTGGATTCCTTTTTGAATCTGACGCTATGGGTAAAACTTTTTTGTCTGGCTGTTCTGCTGAGGAATACTTTGACAATTTTTATGATGAACCCGAACTAGAGCTGCAAGACTTAATTACCAATTTTTCCTTGATTGATGTACCAGAATCAATCAAAAAAGCTATTAAAATTAACGAGTCACCAGAAGTCATAAAAGAGGAAGCAAGAATAAATGAGATGGATCAAGATGATCCTGAATACTTTGATTTAATTATAAACAATCCTGACTATACAGAAAGAATAGATCTGGCATTGGCGGATTTATTCGATCCAAATGGAGACTACTGGTTTATTGATCATAACTTGGCAGACAAAGTATATAAAGAGCTAGAGCAATTAAAGTCTATGGGAGCTAAGATAATGTATTTTAAATCGCCAAATTCTGAGAGACTTTTTCCATAACCTAAAGTAGATTTTTCTCAAGATGTTTCTGATGAGAATAAAATGCCTTTTTAATGTTTCATTGCTATTGCTCCACTAGATATCACCACCAATCAGATTACATCGACTCAAGATGCCGTAATCTTAAAATCTAGTCAAGGTGCTGTTAGCGTTGATGGATCAGTGTCAGCTTATGGTGATGTTTCACTTGCTTCATTAAATGATGTATTGGTAAAGAATATTGTTTCTGAAGACGGTGGTGTAGCTCTAATAAGTGCTGTGGGAATTGTTACCAACGATGGAGCAATTTCTAGTATGGAAGATGTAATCTTCGCATCAGCATCAAACGTAACTATCACTCAAAAGATTAGAACCAAACTAGGAAAAATATCATTAGCTAGTACAGAAGGTTCCGTGAAGGTAAATACCGCCTTAAGTAGTGGTTTTGGTTCACAGATTTATGCAAAACGCAATATTACTACTTTAGGTATTCGCAGTTCTGGCAACATTGCTTTAGAAGCTGAATTAGGACAGGTTATTGTAAATGGTAATGTCAGAAGCGGAGGAGGAGATGTTTATATCTCTGGTCTGAGCAGAGTTAATCTGGGAAACATCACTTCACAAGGTGGAAATATTTCCCTAATAAGTGATGCAAGCTCTATTAAAACGGGATACATTAAAACTGATAGTGAAGATAAAGACGGTAATCTACATTTAGATGCGTTTACGAGCGTCAAAGTTGCTGATGCAGTCAGTGTCGAAGGCATTGATTACAGCATATACACAGGTGAAGATGGCTCAACCAGTATTGTCCATCAACAGCTTCAAAGAAGATTGGCTAATAGTAATAGTTTCCTTATAGGAAGTATAGCCCAGAGTGGCACCATAGCAGAAATCTCTGGTCAGTATGCTTTCAAGGATAATGAAGGTTTTGATCCTATAGGGATATTGATCCGAGCTATTTTAGGTATTATTGGAGGCTTTTCAAGTCCAAGTAGTGCTCCAGTTAGACCAAAACATGTTGAAGATATTAATCCAGTAACAGGCAAGCCATATACTTATCCATTAGAGCGAGAACTAAATGAAGATTTAACAACAGACCAGAAAAAAAGTTTGAGAGGTATCATTAATAACCAAACTTATTTGGAGCGCGTAAAAGCAGATCAAGTTTATAACAATGGCAGGGTTGATGAGCGAGGATGTTTCTTTTTAGAGTTGAATAACGGTCATTTGGGTGATGATAGACCAGGCATAGTTCCCAAATTAGCTGCTGATTATGCCACTCACGTAAGTGGTTCTGCTAATGACTTTTTAGCTATTACTGTTTTAGGAATACCTGCTTTCTATGATGGCATTGTAAAATCGGCAGGTGCAGGATACTCTCAAGTATCTCCACTATTAGCAACAGGCTTATATCCATCTGGTATAGCCGTAGTAGAAACTAAATTCGGATATCAATGGTTAAACAAATATATTGATCCACAGCCACAACCTGGTATTCCTCGCCCATCATATCTGTCTTATGACAACACTGCACCAAACTCAGATCAACGAACTGCTTATAATCGTATGAAAGAAGAAATTAAAAGACATCTTGCAGTTGCTAGGGAGTGCGGACTACTGTATTTCGTTAGCTTCAACAGACAGCAAGCCTGGGCAGCAGGTCAAGAACTATTTGCTTACACGCAAACTAGTGTTATAAACGAATCTGCCAATGTTTTCAGAGTACCTGCAAGAGGACAAGTAAATCCTTAAAACATCAAGACGATATTTAGAATTACAGCCATTTTCAGTTGAATGGACTACGTTAAAAATTAGCGGTTTCGTAGCCCTAAGCCATAAGCTCTAAGCTTTAAGCCTTTTTGAGTCGGATCTATAAATATATTGGGGTCTACTCATGTGAAAAGTGCAGTAAATATTTGAAAATGGTAAGTGAGCAATGCTGTTGATGAAAAGGCATATAAAGAAAAAGCTCCAGTAATTATAATTTCACAATTAGCGTTATTCATTTGCCAACCACGTTAATCTTAGCTAGACAACGGAAGTTCAATACCATATATTTCCAACCATTGATTCCTAGATAATTTACATGCCTGAGGAAGTTTAAAGTTTAGTGGAGATTGAAAACAAAAAAGACGTATATTTTTGCTCGTGGATTCTTTGGTCAAAAACTCTAAATTATCATGATCAAATAATCTGTGAATATACCAATAATTTGACTCTATCATTTCTTTTTGTAAGGCTCGGTCGATGCGTTCTGTATAACCTTGCATAGCTTCATCCTCCAGCTCTAAAAACAATTCAATATCTCTGTCTTTTTTAGATTCTAACCGAGCATGTTGAGCTTTTTTTTGAGCAATTTCGGGATTCTCATTAGCTTTCATCGCTAGCTGTAATGAAGAGCTAACCTTCAATAGAGAAAACTGCTTTATAAGATCTGGTGAATGTATTGGGTTGTCGTAGAAATTCTCATTAGGATTATTAGAATCGAAAACACCAGAGATATAAACTTTACCTGCTGAATTAGCTTCTAACAAGATGCCAAAAAGATCTTCATACACATCTAGATGAAAACCATTACATTTAAGTTTTACCGCTAAAGCTGACAACAAAGGCAGATGACGATTTTCAATTTTGATTGGATAACAGAGAAGATCCCAAGGATGAGTCTTGACAATTGCCCATCCGTCATTTCCCTCAAACAGTCCAACGCCCCAAAAGCCGCTCGATTGATTAGATGAATTTTTTACTTTGGATTTTTGTGTAAGTAATGCAGAGGATGGTAATGGAGTAAGTTTGCTGGCTCTAAATTGTTCCTCAATTAAGCTTGTTATTTCTTTTTCAAGAGTATCTAAATTGCTCAACTTGATACAGCTTGTAAAATTGTAGTAGCGTCCCCACATGTACTTTCAGTTGATTGGATAATCATAATTATAAAGTTACCGTAAGATTAATTTTACATCCTACTAAATTCCGTAGAGGTTTCTTTAGCTTCTGCCAATAATGTGACAGCAGGAGCAGTTACTTCTGAAGATGGAGGGGTCGCTTTAATGAGCGCGACAGGAGTTGTTAACTACAGCGGGGTCATTTCAGGCACAGAAGACATCAGCTTAGCTTCAGCTCAGGATTTGACCGTTAACCAAAGAATTGAAACTGACCTTGGCACTATTTCTATAGTCAGTACTGAAGGTTCGGTGAAAGTAAACACAGCATTGAACAGCGGTTTTAATACCTACGTTGCGGCAAAGCGCAATGTCACCACTTTAGGTATTCGCAGTCTGGGAGATGTGGCTTTAGAATCGGAACTAGGTCAAGTAATTACAAATGGCAATATCAGAAGCAGCGAGGGAGATATTTTTGTCTCACGCTTAAGCAGAGTTAGTGTCAGAGATATTATTTCTCTAGGGGGAGATGTTTCGGTTATTAGTGATGCTAGTTCGATTAAAACTGGCTATATCAGGACTGATAGCGAAGATCGTCAAGGCAATGTTGATTTAAACGCCCTAACTAATATCAGGGTTGCTGGGGTAGTGAATATTGAGGGTACTGACTACAGTATTTATGCAGGTGATGAGGGCACAATTGCGATCGCTCACCAACAGCTCAGAAGCAGACCTAATGATCATGATTTCGTAATCGGCAATATCGCTCGTAGTGGAACACTGGCTTTAGCAAGTACTTCTATCATAATCAGCGGTGCTCCTGTACCCCCACCAGTACCCATAATTCCCGCAATAGGAGGTGCAGTAGGTGCGCTAATAATTTTTGCGATTATTTTAGATGCTGGCGGGACTGCTCCCGCGCATCAGGATGAGATGAACCCTATTACAGGTAAGCCATATTCAGACGAGGCGGAATATGATTTTGTCCAAACTCTTATTGATACTTCAACTAGCGAACAACAAAGCACAGTAAGAAAAGTATGGAACACTCCAAAATATCTTATAGCACAACAGGGAACAATTGATGAGTTAGTTGAATATAGTGAAGAAGACGAACAAGGAAGAAGATGTATAGGATTTCCACTTCCAATTCATTTAGGCAATGAGGAAAATCCTTTCACCCAGCGCCATAATGAATACGCTACTCATGTAACTGGTTCACCAGGAGATTTTCTTTTAATTCCACCATTGCCAATTGCTCTTAGTTCAAATCCTATGGCTTCATCATATTCTTATGTGATTTATGATGGCAAAGCTCAACCTGGTTCTCGTGCAACTACGCCTACTGTTTATTATCCAAATAGTGGTTTGGCAACAGATGTTCTAAGACCAGAACCAGCTTATTCTTTAGCTGAAGTCAAAACTGGACATGATTTTTTGGATAGGATTTATAGCGGCAATCCATTACCTGCCAGAAGAAACATACCTTCAGATATGGAAAGATTAGATAGATTAGCAATCCAAGTTAACAAAGAGGCTCTAGTTGCTATAATCTGTAAAGAAAATTATTTTGTCTCTTTTGATAAACTTGAAGCTGCAAGAGCGGCTGGAGATGTACTTACTCCCAAAATCTTACCATCTTTAGATGTAATATTTCATCACATAAATCCGCCTTACAGTTACTAAAATATAAATTTATGAAAGGGGTAAATTTACTCTTGTATAATCAGCAGATTGTCTCCAAACAGAAAAATCAAATGCCTTCCAAATCTCTCCTGAATCAGTATTTAGCTCAAAAGCTCCTACTTGAAAGTACAGTAGCTTTACCCCAAAGTTATTAAATTCTTCTGATTTAACGTAGCTATCGCAAAGTAAATTATGGCTAAACCAAAAATCTTCGCAATCACACAAAAGACGGAATAAGTTTCGATCTACTTGTTCTACATATGTCATATTCCATTTCTGTATTAGTTTTCCATTTACAGTTATTTCTTCTGCTACCATTTTAAATTCTTCTGGTACGTCAAGCAGTAAAAAAAATTTCCCTTGGTAATTTTCGATTACTGGCTCATTGTAAAACATTATTTTGTTATCAATAAAATTATCAATAAAACCAGAAACTACAATTTCTCCATATTCTGCTGCTTCTAGCAAGATGTGATATTCCTCTTCTCTCACATGGTAGAGAAAAGCATCACTGCCAATTTCCATAGCCCAATCTGAAAGTCTGGGGTAACTATTCCCTTTTCTAGTAGCATAAAATGACTCTGGTACAGAAGTTTTGATAATTGTCCATTCTTGATTGATTGGACTAGGATATAAGCCAAATACCCAAATATATGGGTTCATTCTAATACTCAAATCTGTAGAAATCCAAGCAATATGTCCAGGATTAGAAGGAAAAGGCGGTTGAGGAATACGGATAAAGCCTTCATTTATCAAAGAATTTGTAATAGTTTTTTCAATTAAATCTACGTTATACGATTTTATACAAACAGTGCTATTAAGGTGTATAAATTTGCCTAGATATTCATTAAACATTTTTATTTTGGGCGTTAGGAGTAGCCCTTATTAGTGGGACTTGAATTGTAACCCACCAAGGGGCAATTTCCAGTATGGAGCATGTAAATATGGTATTAAATACAGCATTTATGCAGGTGATGAGGAGACAATTGCAATCGATCACCAACAGCTCATCAGAGTACGTTATATTGAGTCACCGTATAGTTAATCATTAATAAATGTGCAGTTTAAATAAATAACAGCTTATTAACTCACAGTCTATAATAGTTGTCAAAGATTACCAAAATTAGTTGTTGATATAATAAACGATTTCATCAGCAATTAAGTTTAAATTCAAATTTTGATTATGGGAAACATCAATTATTATTTGTCAAAAATTGGTTATGGAAATAATACTACTTGCATTCAATCAACCAATTTAGAGCTAATAAAGCATAATCTAAGTTTAATATTCAAAAAAGAGGGTTATTCTCTTATTTCTAAGCTAACTCTACCCTCAAACGCTGATTATCTCATTAAAGAACTATTCTCCTCACCTTACAAAACCAAACCTTATCTATGGGTTATCGGTTTATCTGCTAGTAATTCGGGATGGACTACCATCAAGACTTCTGTTGAAGATTTATTATGTCGTAGAGCAAAGACTAACAACTATTCCAGACTATCAGATATAGCAATACTTTCTAATTGTAATGTTTTTCACCATAGTGTTCATAGTAGTCATAGTGGAGTTATAGTTGAAGCTAATTCTGTTGGTAAAACTTTAGCTACTGGCTATCTAGATGAATGTGATGATTTAGATAGCATGCAATTTTATGGTGAGCCAGTATTAGAACCAAAAGGTGAACAAAACTTTAACCTGCTTGATGTATCAGAGGCATTGCAAATGGCGGGAAGAGTCGAAATGAAATTAAGTGAACAAGAAAAGATAAGAAAAAATGAGGAATTAGAAACTATATTTCAAGGCAAAGATCAAGATGAAATAAAAAAGGCTGTGGCTGAGTGGAAAAAGCTTAACATGGGATGGATAGAACGTTTTGATAGAGATTTAGGTAATCTAATATGTAATTCTAAATTTTTCTGGCAAGAAGATAATATCTTCTATAAATCATATACAGAGTCTGAAAAATTGAACCAAAATAAAATTGAAGTTTTATTTTTTCAGATAAGTAGATTTAATCTCGATTCTACTACGGAAGAAATTTGGTTTCCGATAAAAAACTTTAATTGGCTTGATTATTCTAAGGATTTAAAAAAAAATAATTTACAAAAAAAATATTGGCAATAATTTATATCTTAATCAGATAAAATAAACGTTAATTTGTTATGCCCTTAGCCAACTAACAAATATCTTATAACTCTGGCTATACATAAATCTTGTTCCAAAGGCTTTTAGTAAAAATCATGTAATAATAATTAGGCTTTAAATATATTGATTCAGAAGCATTAATAATTTATGTTTGAGAATTACTTCTATGCTGCATGGAAATTTATCATATATGTTTGATAAGTTAAGCTATTCAAACGACACTACTTGTATTAACACCGATAAAATTAATACAGTTGAAAATACGGTAATTAACATTCTTAAAGAGAAAGGATATGTTTTAGTTCCTCAACCTCCTTTAGTTGAGCAATCAGAGGTATTAATTAAAGAATTTTTGAGACAACCATGGTTGATTAATTCATTGAAGATTATTGGATTACTAAATAACGATAGTAACTGGATAACTATGAAAACTTCTAGCCCTAAAATGTTTTGCTGTACTTTAAAAACTTCTAGACGTGTAATGTTATCAGAACTTTCTATTAGAAGTGGTTTTCAGGCTTTTCATAATCACGTTGAAGGAAGTAGAAATGGAGTTTTATTAGAAGCGAGCGTCAATGGTGATATTTTAGCTTCAGGTTATGTAGACTATGATGATATTGATGAAATGGTCTTTCTTAGTCAACCAGTAAGAAACACCACAAAAAAAAGGAATTTTCACCTACTTGACGTTCCTAAAGAATTTCATATTGCTGGTGTTATAAACGATGAGATGAATGAAGCAGAAAAACGACAGAAAGAGCAAGAATTAGAGACACTGTTTAATGAACAGCCGCATCAAGCTCAACATGCTTTATCTGAATGGGGGCAATTACATATGAGCTGGTTTGAAAGAACTGATAGAGATTTAAAAAAGCTAATTTGTAAATCTGATTATTTCTGGGATAATAATAATCTTTTATATCAGGCTTATGCAGAATCTGAAAAACTAAGAAATGAACAAGTAAAACTCTTATTTTTCTGTTCTGAAACACTTATCAAGGAACAAAACTTAGAATCAATCTGGCTACCAATAACTTCAAGAAAAGATTTTGGAATAAAACCAGAAATTCCTTGGTAAATTATAGATACTTTACTACTGAATTAGAAACACACTTTGGTGATTGGCTAGATGATAGATTTGATGATTGTGCTGCAAAAATTAGAGAATTTCTTTGTTAAATATAGATTCTGGAAGTGTGTCATAAAGCTCAAGCTCTTGTTTGGGCGATAAATCTTCATGAGAAACTTTGTATCCAACGAGAGGTTTAAAATACAGCAAATGCATCTGGAATAAATCTATCTTTTTGGCAGAAGTATAAATCCGATAGCCGAGATCATTGATTCGCCAATTTTCGCTTTTATCCATACAAGATTGGAGAGCTTCATCTATTTTTTCATAATGTCCGCTATGAAGTTCAAATTCTAAATCTATGTTCAATGCTAATTCGGGATTTTCTTCTATAGATTTTTTGATCTCGGCTAGTCTTTGCTGTAAAGCAGGTGATTGATTGATTGAAATAGCAGCTTTAATGTCTGACGGCATATTTAGCAGCGAAAACTTATTAACTTTACCTGAAGTATTTATCGGCTGTTTGTAAAAATAGATGTTAGAGTTGCTACCAAATCCACCAGACACCCAATTAGTCCCTTTAGCATTAGCTTCAAGCAAAAATCCAGCATCTCCACCGTGTACGCTCAAATGAAAAGCATCGCATTTTAATGCCATAGTTAATGCCGATAGTTGTGAGTAATAATCATAATCATCAGTAACATAATGACACAATAATTCACTGGGATAGGTTTTGACAATTGCCCAGCCTTCTCTTCCAGAATATAGAGCAACTATCCAAGCGTAACTTGTTTGATCGGAAATATGTTGTTGTCGAAATTTCTCAATACTGATGTATGAAGGGGGAAGATCCTTAGCGCAAGTAGCTCCTTGTCTCACAAATAAATTAGTTATTTCTCTACCAATAGCATTAATATCAGTGCAATTAATGCAGGTAGTATAATTCCAGTATCTATTCCACATCGGTTATATAAATTAGCCCAGTATATTCATTACTATTATTAGATTACTAAAGTAATTTTGCCAATAATTAGGTAATGAGAAAAGTGATTTTAATACTTATGTTGCGGCAAAGCGCAATGTCACCACTTTAGGTATTCGCAGTCTGGGAGATGTGGCTTTAGAATCGGAACTAGGTCAAGTAATTACGAATGGCAATATCAGAAGCGGCGGGGGAGAAATTTATGTCTCAGGCTTAAGCAGAGTTAGTGTCAGAAATATTATTTCTCTGGGTGGAGATGTTTCGGTGGTCAGTGGTGCTAGTTCGATTAAAACTGGCTATATTAGGACTGACAGCGAAGATCGTCAAGGTAATGTTGATTTTAATGCAGAAGATTCAATGTTCCATTCTTCAAGATTGTCTACATAGCATGCAGCATGACTAACAGTTTTTGTATCAGCAGGGACTTCTATTAAACGGGTTATGTTGCCATCAATAACATTTATCCTTCCGACATAAGCGCTCGCGAAAGGAAGATAATTGAACCATTATTGCCCCCAGGCAAATTACGCGGGAGGAAGAGAAATACAGAGCTGAGAGAAGTAGTAAATGCTATTTACTATCTGCTCGAAGAAGGTTGTCAAGGGCGAGAAAAAAAACCAAGCGCAGGTGCAATTGATAGCCAGTCAGTAAAAACGACTGGAAAAAGCGCACCGCCTGCACTGAGGTCTCCTCAGCGTAAAGACGGGGCAAGCAGGGGGAGGTATATGGCTTTGATGGGGGCAAAAAAGTCAAAGGTAGAAAACGCCATATTTTAGTGGATACATTGGGACTACTATTCGAGGTTATAGTAACTGAAGCCAATAGCTCAGAGCGCATTAACGGACTAGCATTATTAGTCGAATCACAGGAAAATCTTGACCGACTAGAACTGATTTGGGTAGACCAAGGCTATCAGGGAGCAAGATTTAAGAAGGGGGTTGAAAGCTTATCTTCCGCCACTGTAGAAGTAATGAAAAGAGAAGGAAAAGGATTCCAGTTATTAGCAAGGAGGTGGGTTGTCAAAAGAACTTTTGCTTGGCTAATTCAAAAAAGGCGCTTAATAGTAGATTATGAAAAGCATCCCGAAACCAGCGAATCTCTAATCTATATTGCCATGGTTCACTTAATGTCTAAACGGCTAGCTCAAAATGAGAAACTTACTACTTAATCTTTTATTTACAAACAGTCTCTTAAACGATGCCAGCCCAAACAGTTAACTATTATTGAAACAGAAGAAAAATCTAATTATTAATTGTTCAACGCGATCGCGTCGTCTACTTATTACAACAGACGATAATTTAAAGGATATTATCTCTGCTAAGGACATAGTTAACTGGCTAGAGCGATAGTAAGAGTTTGGTGATTCCTTCCCTCAAAGAAAAACTGCTACCAAACAACAAATTTTAGCAAATTCAACCAAAAACCCTATGTCTTATAATTTTTTATTTGGATGACTCCTGAGCATAAAAATTGAATTTATTTAGCAATGTCTACTAATATTCTGACGTACACCATTGCTAAATAAATCAATAAAACTATCTAGGAACTTCTGCGAGTAATTAAACCCCAAATAAAGATTAAAATCATCGCACCAATAACAGCGAAAATAACTCCAGGAATAGTTAATGCTCCTGAGGAAGCTGCCGCCGCCCCAGAACTTCCTAACAGTGTTTGACCAAGAAATCCGCCAACTAAAGCACCCAGTATACCTAATATAATAGTGGCGATAATTCCACCACCTTGATGACCAGGATAAATCAGCTTTGCCAACGCACCTGCGATTAGACCGAAAACTATCCAAGCAATGATGCCCATTTACTTGCTCCAATAAATAATATTTTCTAACTCTATTTGAAAAAAACAGGTCTAAAAATTACTCTATCTTTATAGCGATCGCTTATCTATCAAATGGAATATTACGCTTCATACAATAAAACAAATGATTGGCGAAAATTGGCGAAATTTAAGGGTTACAACTTGTCTTAATTAATAAATATAATTATCTTAAAACTAATTTTAAAAATAATACAACTGAGATGCTAATTATTATTTTATAGTCAATTTTTCTCACCTTAATTATTATTGTGGCGTCTATTCTATCTTTAGCCAGATAATATATATTCTCTTAATTTATAAAGTAAGACAAAGTAGTTATGAAAAACTCATTATGAATTATTTGGTTGCTATTTTAGCTAATAAACAACAGGCAGAAGAAGCTTATTCTACTCTACGTAAAGATGGGATACCAGAAGAAAAATTGAGCCTTCTTGGTAAAGATTATCAGACTGCTGATGACTTTGGACTAATTAATCCTAATCAGCAGGCTAGTAAAAGAATTTAAAAACTAGCTTACTGGTTAGGACCTTTCGGTTTTGCAGCAGGGTATGGATTTAATTCAGGACAATAAGGAGGTTGAAACAGTAACACAATATTTTCAGGTATCTTTAGCTTTTTAGCTGTATGACTCGGAGCATTGTCTAATTGAATAATGTGTATCTGTTGAGGATATTTTTGAGCAAATAATCTTAAATATATTCCCAAACAATTCTGACAATTCTGTGTATTGTAGAATAGCTTACTTTAATATTTTGACGAGCGAACCTGCGGAGGTTTCCTCCGCTAAGGAACGCGCGAGTTGGTAAAACACCCCGAGGGGTTCTTATGTCTATTTGATGATAAAAATAATTAGAGGGAAGGGATATCAATATTCAGCCTGAGAGCGGGATTATTCTCCCAGCGATCGCCCACATGGGTATAAATACTGGTGGTTCTGGGGTCGCTATGTCCCAGCAAATCTTGAACCTGGCGTAAATCTGCACCAGCCCTCAGGGCTAGGGTTCCCGCAGTATGGCGCAGGCTATGGGCAGAAATTGTTCTACCTGGAGTATGTTTTAGTTTAGCCTGGGTTAAATAGGTGTCAATAATGGTTCTAATACCGCGACGGGAAATTCGCTTGCCTTTGGCATTGGTGCTGGCGGCGGTAAACATCGGTCGATCTGGCTTTAAAAGTTCGCCATTAGATTCTCGCTGTTGCAGATAGTCAACTAGCAGATTGGCAATATCTGGGGTAAGGGGAACAACTCTGATACTCCTTTTACCTTCAACTCTCAACCCAAGATTATTACCCTGTTTCACTAAGCTGGAAATATTGGCACGGTGTAGTTCTACGGTTCGAGTTCCCTCCAACGCCATGATTGCCAGCATTGCCCGATCTCTGGCAGATTTGAGGGTGCCATTGCGCGGAACTGTCTCTAATAGGGCTGTGACTTCTGCCTGTTCGAGGAAAGTAATTTTTTCTGCGGGGTCAAATTTTTCCCGAGGTGGCTTTACTCCCGCCGCAGGATTAATGGCAATTAAACCCTTTTCTACCGCAGCCTGATAAAAACGACGCACCACCGCTAATTTGAGGGCGATTGTGGCTGGCTTATACTGCTGTTGCTTGATCATCCAATGACGATACTTTTTAATATCCTCCTTAACCAAGGTGACAGGATTTAACTCACGGAGATCGCACCACTGGAGGAATTGATGTAGCTGCTTGGTATAGGTTTTGAGGGTATCAACTGAAGCATCACCAGCACTAACGTCTATATTGAGGAATTCGCCAAAAACTACTAGTAAATTGTTAGTAGTAACAGGGCTTAGTTGTGCAGAGTTAGATAAAGCCAGCATTAGTTATTGCTCTTCTCTTTGGCATGATTTTAGCATACGGTTATTGACTATTAATGGAGCTAAAAGTTGTCCTTGAATGTTGGTTTGAACAGCGTCTTGCTGGATAAAGTTAGCAGTGCCTACAGCAGCAGCAGAATTAGTGTTTTGTTGAATGCTAGTTTGAGCTTGGGCTACGCTCGGGTTTCCCGAGCTTGTAGAACCAATTAGATGCAAAACGCCGTAAGTTCTTCACATTAGCTTAATTTTCTGGCGTTACATCCTCAACGGAACGGATAATAGGTTCAGCATTGTTTGGGGTTTGGAAAATTGCCTCAATCCCCTCATCTAAGGTTTCTGCCATCACGATTTGATTTTCATAAATCACAATTACCCTCGCTAATGCAGGGAGGCTATTTTCTTCAGCTTCAATATAAAGGGGTTCCACATAGAGTAGTGACTGTTCCAGGGGAATAATTAAAAGGTTGCCCTGAATTGCCCGCGAACCTTCGCGATTCCAGAGGGAGATTTGCTGAGAAATTACAGGGTCTTGGTTAATTAGGGCTTCGATTTGGTTAGGACCAAAAATTAGCTTTTGTTTAGGAAATTTATACAGCAGTAGCTTGCCATATTCTGCACCGTCGGATCTAGCGGCAAGCCAGGCAATCAGGTTGGGGCGGCTGGTGGGGGTGTAGGGGTGGAGGAGGATAAATTCTTCTTCTTTCGCCGTCGGCAGTTTCATGATCAGGTAGTAGGGGGCTACTGGTTGGGATTTGTTGCCATAGATCTCCTTGGGGATTTGCCATTGATCCTCGCGATTGTAAAATACCTGAGGATCTTCCATATGGTAGGTGAGTAATCTTTCTGATTGGGTACTAAAAAGATCTTCGGGATAGCGGATGTGGCGGCGTAAATCGAGGGGCATGGACGTTAGGGGCTTAAATAGCTGGGGGAAGATCTTGTTCCAGGTACGAATAATCGGATCTGAGGGATCAGCAATGTAGAAATTCACCTTACCGTTATAGGCATCAATCACCACTTTGACGGAGTTACGAAGATAGTTAAAGGGGTTCTTGCCTGGATCGGAATAGGGATAGCGATCGCTGGTAGTGTAGGCATCAATGATCCAGTAAAGTCTATTGGGGTTATTGGGTTGATTATTGGTTCTGGCGGCAACTAAATAGGGGTCTTGGTCGTAGCTGAGGAAGGGAGCGATTTCCTGCACTCGCTGCTTGATGTTGCGTCGGAAAAGTAATTTTGTTTTAGGGGTAAAGCTTTGGGCAAACAACATCTGCCAGTCTTTGAGGTATTGGGCAAACAGCAGGCGGCGGAAATAGCTGCCAATTTTTATGCCCCCTGTGCCGTCATAAACCGTATAAACATTCTCTTCCCCACTGGGAAAATCAAGTTCCCGTACCTTGGTAGAAGTCATGATGTAGGGATTGGTTAACTCGCCAAAATAAATTCGCGGTTTACCAATGGGTATACTCTGGCGAATCACTTCATCGGAGATGGTTAACGAGCCTGCGGTGCGATCGCCTGTACCGATATCTTTGATGTAGTAGAAAGGTAAGCCTCCTTCCTCCACGCGGTTAACGGGAGAGAGGGTAAAGCCGTAACCATGGGTATAGATTAGGTGTTCATTAACCCAGGTTTTGGCAATGTTTTCCACCTGGGCGTAGTCTAGTTCTCTGGCAGCAATAATCACCTGCTGTTTATTGGCAATGTTAGTATCAATTTGCCGCAGTCGATAGCGGTCAATATCCGCATCGTGAAACTGGTAGTAGGGGCGAATCTGCTGTAGCTGACGATTGGTTTGTAGAATGGGGCGGGTATCCCAAAGCCGAATATTGCTAATGGTAGAGTCGTTATCGGCAATATTTGCCCCCGTTAACTGTCCTTGGGGGTTAAAGGTTTGTACGTCAATATTGTCCAGGTTAAACGCCTGTCGCGTCATCTGGATACTGCGTTCAATATAGGGAGTTTCTTTAACTAGTTCATTGGGCTGAACTACCAAACGCTGTACCGTATCACCAGCGATCGCACTAGCAAACCAGAGGGCTAAATAGACGATGATCGGCAACCCCAGCAAGATAATTCTGAGCCTGCGCTGGCGATATCCTTTAATACCTTGATAGAACAGCCACAGGGCACTAGCAAGGGCAACCACAGTTAAGCCAATTTCAAAGGGTAGCTGCACCTTTACGTTAGTATAGCTGGCACCGTAAACTACGCCGCGATCGCTATAAAGCAAATCAAATCGATTCAGCCAATGTCTAATGGCTAAAGCTACCATTGACGTCGCCCCCAACCAGGAAAGATGACGCATTTGAGCCTTAGTAAAGCCTGGAAATTTACCCTCCGATAGGCTGTTGCCCGACAGTAGGTAAAATAAAATACAGCTTAGTAAAGTACAGCTACATAGACCAATTAGCCAAAACTCCAGTAACTGCCACAGGGGTAAACGGAAAATATAGAAACCAATATTTTTCTGAAACTGCGGATCGACCAAATTAAAGCTAGTGGGATAAAAAAAACTGAGAATAATTGTCCAGTTACCTGCGGCAATAAAGCCAAAAGCTAGACTGATTAAAATAGCGATCGCCCGCAGGCTGGTTTGCGGCTTCCACAGCAGTAACCCCACCAGAATTACCACCGCGCTCAACTGTCGCAGATAGCTTGCTAGAAAACCCGTTAAGTTAGACCAGTTAAATAAATCCAGGGGTGGTCTGAAAGTGGCGGCAATTTGCGGTAGCTGATAGCTAGTTTCCCAGACAGACAACGCCTCCGCAGCATAAATTAATAAAATACAGATAATGCCTACGGCAAGGGCGATCGCCGTTATTAACAGCAAAGGTAACTGCAAGCTAGAAGTATAATTTTGCTTACTTAGAGTTTTTTTTGCTAACAATTGTTTCTGGGCTAGCCTACCAGCAACTGGCTTACTTGGCGAAGTCTTATCACCAGCCAAAAGTGGCACCACAGCCACACCATCCCCATCCCTTTCTTCCCTGGTTTGCCACCGCCATTGCCAACGATGAGCTAACCACAGATTCCCGCCGATAAACAGCCCTGAAATCAGCGTAATTAACAACCATAAACCAGACTGACTGAGGCTGCGAATTAGAAATACCGAAGAATAATCAACTTCTCTAAACCAGAGTATTTCCGCAAACAGCCGTGAGGCAAATTCAAAGATCAGCCACAAGCCTGCAACAATTGCCACTGAACTGAATAAGGAGCGATAAAGCCTTTTCATATCTGGGATAGATTCGTAAAGGGTGACTTCCTAATCTAACTTCAATCTATCTCGAATCACAAATCAGTCTGTTGCTCAAGGGGCAATTTGTTAGGCGATCGCCTGTTGAAATAGTTCTGCTTATGAAAATAAGCAAAATACTGGAGATAATTAATTTATATGCTTTTCTGGTATAAAGATAATATTTATTTAAGCTTATCTTTAGTTACAACTATAGTGACAGCTTCGGCTTGATTTGCCACATATGTAAGTAAAGCATAAATAAATGTTGCGATACCAAGCATTTCTAGAAACTCTTCACAGGTGTAATAAACCGAATAAAGAATAGTATCTTCACCGAATACTTGAGCCTGCCTACCGCCAAGAAGCTCGAATCCAATTGCCCCCAAAACGAACGTAGCACCAGAAACTAAAAATAGGAGCATTATATTCTTGGGTAATCTAAACAAAAATTTGGAATATAAAATAGTAAAAATAACTAAAGCTATGCCGTAAGGAATTACCCAGGCATAGTAAAAGAATCCAGAAGCTTGAAAAATTTCTTTCATGGGCTTTATGAGCTTCTCATGAACGGCGAACAGTTCATCGATTGACAAGAATAAAAAAGTTCCAGAAAGCACAAACCAAGGAATATAAGAAGCTTTCTTTTGGTATTGACTACATGCTATAAACAGAAGCAGGATGCTAGAAATAATAAGTGCAGCAGAAGAATAAAGTGTCGGGATATTTTTTTCAGAATTAAAATTAAACAAAAATACTCCGGGAGCAGATTCTAAATTTGAGCCTAATACTATTACCAAAATATTGAGACACAATAAAAATAATATTAGAAAAATATTTACTATAAATACCTTATTTGGACATAATTTAATAACCATTGATAACCTCTCTTTTTTTATTTTTAACTATTTGTCTGATTTTTAAAAGTCATGTGAAGCAATTGTCATATTTATGAGGCATAAAAATTTTTCCTTTAACCAAATAAATATTAGTCATATAGTTTTTTTGCCTACCTACTTATAAACAGTACTTAAATAAAGCTTAAACTTGACATAACCCAAGATAAACCTATGAAATAAAAAAGAAGGAAAATAAGATAATCAAGCTAAGTAGGTGGGTGTAATGAAATATAAAATGCTTGAATTAGGGATTAGTGATTGCAGTGCACCTATTTGGGCATAAACGACCCTGCGTACCATTTACCCCACAAGGGGACAATGTACTCGAATGGGGACAAGAGAACGAGCACCGTTGGAGACTAGGTACTGGGAATAAAGTTGTAATACTTAGTCCTATAAATTTTTCTGCCTACCTACTTATTTGAGCGAAACTTTATCCTAAATCAATAGTGAATCGTTGAAAGATTTAATAGTAAATTGTTTTGGGGCATCTCAGACAGCAGAATATAAAAAAAAGAATATATAAAAAACAGCCTATTGTCTGGAATGAAAGAAATAGACCTCTTGCATAAATAATTTAATGAATAAGTCAAATCTATTTTTGACAAGCTATTTAGAGAATTTCAGATAATTGCTGAAACCGCTAAGATTCGTATTCGTGCAAGAGGTCTAATGAACTATATTCGATTTTTTCTGAGTTCTTGGGACTCATAGTCTGATTATTTCCCGACTGCAATTCTGATTAAAATGTAAAGCATATTTTAGCGATTCTTAGACCAGCGAGATGTAGCGAAAGCAAATAATCATAATAATGCTGGATTTTGGCAAAAAACTAGAGATATTCCCACAAAGAACTTAATACGCTTTGATTAGCCAGAGGTCAACTTAGTCTTTGAGATATGGTGACTAATAATATGAGAGTTAAACCCTTTCAGGAAAAGACCTGAAGGTCGATGTAACTTTGGTCTATTACGAATCCTGTTCATGTGTCAATTGATCTCTAGGAGAGATCAGGTAATGGTTCAGATATCGTGTACTGGATGTCGAAAAAATATTTTTGTTACTTACAATACTAAATTACCTTTAAAATATGTAAGCTTAAAATAGGTAATAATATCTAGACCATAATATTTAGTCTTTGCGTGAAGAATTTTCAGAAAAGAGATCATGGATTTAATTGCACTTGAGAGCATCCTAGACAATACAGCCTTTGGGGTGTTGCTAATTACGATGCTAATTTATTGGGTGGGAACAGCCTTTCCTCAGTTTCCTTACCTCGCCTCCTTGGGAACCACAGGTATGGCGATCGCCAATTTTTGTATGGCAACGCTACTTGCTTCTCGGTGGATTGAGGCTGGCTACTTTCCCCTCAGTAATCTTTATGAGTCTCTGTTTTTCCTTGCCTGGGGAGTGACCATGATTCACTTTATAGCAGAGAGAATGAGTCGGAGTCGGCTGGTGGGAGCGGTTACTAGTCCTGTGGCAATGGGGATTACGGCTTTCGCGGCGCTCAGTTTACCCTTAGAAATGCAGCAGTCTGCGCCTCTAGTTCCCGCCCTAAAATCTAACTGGCTGATGATGCACGTCAGCGTGATGATGCTCAGCTACTCGACATTAATGGTGGGAAGTGCGATCGCCGTAGCATTTTTAATTATTACCCGAGGACAGCAGGTAGCTTTAAAAGGAAGTTCCTATGGAACTGGCAGCTTTCGCGATCGCCTCCAGCGTAAAAAGCTGAAAAGCCAGGTTAGAGCTTACTCTTCTAGTGGTAACGTTGCCGTCTTAGATCCGCCTCAAACCATTTCTCTCTCTCCTGAACGTCTCAGCCTAGCAGATACCCTAGATAACATTAGCTATCGCGTGATTGGCTTAGGATTTCCCCTGCTAACTATTGGAATTATTGCTGGTGGGGTTTGGGCTAACGAAGCCTGGGGTTCCTACTGGAGTTGGGACCCGAAAGAAACCTGGGCGTTTATTACCTGGTTAGTATTTGCGGCATATCTTCACGCTAGGATTACTCGCGGCTGGCAGGGCAGAAAACCAGCTATCCTCGCCGCAGTTGGTTTTGTCGTGGTCTGGATCTGCTACTTGGGAGTCAACTTACTTGGGAAAGGTTTACACTCCTATGGCTGGTTTTTATAAATTATTTTCGGCGTAGACTAGAGAACAGATTAACGACCCCGTTTTCTGTTTATGAATCTACTCGATACAATCAAACCATTAACTCCTAAATTTATCAACTTAACCCATCAAATCCTGACGTTTGAGTCATCAAATTGGCTCAGGCGTTTTATTTTAATTAGCTTTTTTCCCCTGACAGCTATGGTACTTACCATAGATTCTCGGCAGCTATTAGTCTCCTATGGTTTTGACGGACAGCCCTTTGCCAATATCTTAACCATTGGCTACTTTTTACTATTGCTGTTTGGCATTCGTCCCGAACAGCGGCTCATGGCTCTAGTTTTTGTGCCCTTTTCTGCTGTAGGGGAAGGCATCTTTAGTCTCTTGTTTGGCTTATACACCTATCGCCTGGAGATGGTGCCGCTTTATGTACCGTTTGGTCATGGGGTGTTATTCACCATGGGGCTTCTGGTAGCTGAACTTTCTCTAATTCGCGATCGCGAAGCACAGCTAAAGCCATTCTTAATCATACTTTTCTCCCTCCTTTTTAGTGGCGCAATTTTACTCCTACATGATTCTCTCAGCATCATTTTTGGCTTCGTCTTTCTATGGGTACTCAGCCGTAAAGGCTATCAAACGCTCTACTTTATCATGGGGTTACTAGTCCTCTATGTTGAGCTAACTGGAACCTATTGGGGCTGCTGGGCTTGGACATCCCACCCCTTTGGACAATCTTGGCTTCAGGCGACGAATCCCCCAGTGGGAGCTTTTGCCTGTTACGTGTTGGCGGACATCGGCGTGATGAAAATTACACGATACTGGAAAGATGCACTAAATTTAAAAACGGAACTGTGAAGATGATTGAATTCAGGTAAATCCCATCAGGCGATCGCCAATAAACTAGCAGTTATCGATAGTAGTATGGTGCGATTCGTTCACTTTAAACCTATAGAGTAGGGAGACAGATGGTTTTTGGTAATGAATCTCAAGGGTGAAGGGATTCTTCAGGTTTGCACTTAGTAAGTGTATTTTGGTAATCGGATTTAGTGTAAGTCCCTTTCTTGATGGCATTACAATCTGCCGTAGTGGGCGTTTATAGAAGCATTGGGGTTAGCTTGATTAATCAGCCAAGCCCACATTTGATCTCCCAGAGAAAAATGCCACCATTCTTCAGGATGTCGTTGAAACCCCGCATTAGTCATAGCTCGACATAGCAGTTGCCGATTAAAATGATACTGCTGACTTTCGCCATCGCGATCGCTCAAATAGTAATCGGGATGAGAACGATCAGAAAGCTCATCAATTTCTCCTCCCATATCTATGGTTTCCCCTTGTTCGTCAATAAGAGTAACGTCAACTGCGGCACCTGTACTGTGAGGCGGAGGTGTGGCATAATCTAGGCTAGGAATTGCCCAGAGCCGATAAACCTTGTTCCATAAATCCTGACGTTGCTGGGGGTTCAGTTGCTCTTCCTGTATCTCTAGGTTCTGAACCAAAGAATTGAAAGTATAGTTCACCATAAATTGCTGAACACCCACAGGACGATAGGCATCGTAGATCTTAATTTTCCAGTGGGGATGACGTTTTTTAATGAGGAATTGCGCCTCTAGTAACGCTTTGACTACACCCTGACGTAAATAATAGGGTGATTGCTCTCCATATTCGGCACCTAGCTTGACGTAGGGATGAGGCAGTTCAACCAAAAATTTATCCAGAGGAATCGGGATTAAAGGCTCACCACAGTCTTTGATCAAAATTTGTTGATAAGGTTTCACGAGCTTAGGTTGGAATTCACATTACTCCCTGGAAAAGAGGACTATGCCCCGATAGTTCTGCCAGCAACAGCGATCGTTATTTAAGGGGATCTAGGGAAGCGATCGCCTCCTCCAGATTTTTACTCATCCCTAGCTTTATTGACCACCCAAAGCTGCCACTTGTTAATATAAAGTAATAATAAACTAAGCGCTATATGTAGAGTTATTTTTAATTTATTTAGTATCAATGCGCTAGATATGGTGTTATGATACTAATTCCTAACGGACAAGGATAGTAAGTTGACATGAATCATTTAGGGGAATGGAAGGCAAGTGGCGTGGACGAAGAGCTTACATATCTAAATGTAGTTTCTCTCCATGGCACTTCTCCCAAAGAGTACCTACTATACTCTAATTCTATACCCAGGAGAAATGACGGCAGAATTAGTGAAGGATTTCTTCAGCGTTATGCTCATACTGATGCTGGAGGTTGGTGGTGTTCGGGTATAGACTTGATGAGCGGAGAAGAAGATATCTGGGGGTGTTTTAAACCAGATCAACCGCGCAACCTAGACAATAAAGTTATTAAATACGAGCATCCCCCCAAAACTGCGACGGGATTGTTTGCCCTCAAAGTTCCTCTTGATCTCTGGCATAAAATTGCCGAGGCTGCTGGGGTATCCTTGCTATCAGAAGAGATCGACCAAGAAAGCGCGGATCTAGGATTTTGGCAGTGGTTAATCAACCATCCGCAAGTGCCTCTTTGCATTACTGAGGGAGCCAAAAAAGCAGGGGCATTGTTATCTGCTGGTTACGCTACAGTCGCACTGCCTGGAATTAATAATGGTTATCGCACGCCTAAAGATCAGTATGGGTCAAGGGTTGGTCGTTCCCATTTGATTCCCCAATTAGCTAAGTTAGCAACTTCAGGACGTAAAGTCTATCTGGTTTTTGATCAAGATACTAAGCCAACTACTATTCAAGCCGTTAATGCTGCAATTAAGAAAACTGGCTATCTGTTACGCAAAGCTGCCTGTGAGGTTAACGTAGTTAGTTGGGATAGCTCTCTGGGCAAAGGGGTAGATGATCTGATAACCCAACAGGGGCAGGATAGTTTTATTCAGTCCCTCAATGATGCCCTCGATCTAGAAACTTGGAAAGCAAAATCCTGGACTAAGTTAACTTACCCCACGGAACTTCAGCTTAACTGCCGCTATCTTCCTGAATTAAATATACCTCCTGAAACTAAACTCATTGGTATTAAATCCCCTAAAGGAACGGGCAAAACCGAGTCCTTGACTAAAATTGTGGCAGCGGCGATCGCCCGTCAGCAGAAGGTATTAGTTATTGGACATCGGATACAGCTAGTTAAGGAACTGTGTCAGAGATTTGGCTTAAATTACGTCACGGAGGTTAATAATTCTAGTACTAAAGCTTTGGGGTATGGTCTTTGCATTGATTCTCTCCATAGCTCTTCTCAAGCGCAGTTTGAGCCCCAGGATTGGCAGAATAGTCTAGTAATTATTGATGAAGTAGAGCAGGTGCTATGGCATGCCTTAAACTCCAGTACTTGTAAAGAGCGGCGGGTAGAAATCCTCAAGTCCCTAAAAACCCTGATGCAGAATGTTCTGGGTCAGCAAGGTCAACTCTATATCGCCGATGCTGACTTGAGCGATATTGCCCTAGATTACCTGATTTCTCTGGCGGGAATTGAACTCAAACCCTACATCGTCCACAATACCTGGCAGAATCATCAAGGTTTAGCCTGGCAAATCTATGACTATTCAGGTAAAACCCCCAAAAAGCTGGTGGCAAATTTAGAGGCTCATATTAGTCAGGGTGGCAAACCCTTCATTTGTCTTTCAGCCCAAAAACTAACCAGTAAGTGGAGCACTCAAACCCTAGAAGCCTATCTCCAGCAAAAATTTCCCGACAAGCGCATCCTGCGGATTGATTCCGAATCCCTCGTCGATCATCAGCATCCTGCATACAACTGCATTGTGCAGCTAGAGCAGATTCTCCAGCAGTACGACGTAGTTTTAGCCAGTCCTTCCATTGAAACGGGAATTTCTATTGAGATAGAACATCACTTTACCTCCGTATGGGCGATCGCTCAGGGAGTCCAGGCAGAAAATGCGGTGCGTCAAACCCTATCCCGTCTGCGTCAAAGCGTACCTCGACATCTCTGGTGTGCCAAGTATAGCTTTAACAAGATTGGAAATGGCTCGACATCAATTCCTGCCTTGCTGACCTCTAGTCAGCGTTTCACTCAGTTAAACATTCGTCTATTGCAGCAGTCAGATTTTGCTTATCTCGACGACTTAGATACGGGGTTTCAGGCAGAATCCCTATTGTGCTGGGCAAAAATGGCGGTGCGGTATAACGCTGGGGCAATTAACTATCGTCAGTCTATTTTGGCGGGATTAAAAGCAGAAGGACATCAGATTACTGATGCTAGCCAGTACCAACAGACGCTAGAGAATCCTCAACCCCAGGGAGCCAACTCCCTCGTTTCGGCGATCGCCGAAATCAGCACCCAAAACTACTTAGCTGAATGTGGGGCTATTGCCTGTGCGCCTAGTTTAGATGAAGCACAATATCGCGCCCTCAAAAAACGAGTGATCAAATCATTGGGCGATCGCCGCCAGCTTAGGAAATATGAGCTGCAAGAACGATATCATTTACCGATTACCCCTGCGCTAGTTTCCCTTGATGATGAAGGCTGGTATCAGAAAATTAGGCTCCATTACTTTTTAACCGTGGGACGTCCTTATCTAGCGGATCGAGATACGGAAGTTGCCCGAAGGCTAATTGAGCAGGGAGACGGCAGCCTATTTTTGCCCGATTTTAATAGTTCTCAGCTAGGTGCCATTGTCGGGGCGCTAGAGATTTTAGGAATACCGACACTATTACAAAATTTTGACCAAGAATTACGCAACACCGATGAAGACTTACTATCTCTAGCGGCGATCGCCCGTAATAATCGACCAGAAATCAAGACCATTCTCCATGTTGGCATTGCGAAAAATCACAGTCCCATTACTATCGTCAGTCGCTTGCTAGGGAAGATTGGCTGCAAAATGAAATATCTGCGTTATGAAAGTCGCAATAAGAAGCGAGTCAGAGTCTATCAAATGGTAGACCCAGATGATAATCGTGAGCAGGTATTCACCCATTGGCTGAAGGTGGATCAGCAAAAACCAGGTAAATCCCTATTCTGGGATGAACAGTCCTCAATGGGCTTAAGCCAGAAAGCTCAAGAGGCTGATAATGACTATCTCCAGTTGAAATTAAATTTTTAAGATGAACCTAGGCTTTACGGAGTAGCAGACGGAAAGGCTATTGGAACCTACCTTGAACATAAATTCACCGCTTACTTTGCTAAAAGCTACTATCATCCCGTTAATAAAATTACTTAAAAGAGAAGAAAGGAATTGCCACCTGCGATCGCCAAATTCTTCAACATTTAAAACCACCGTCAATTATCAACCACCAATTTGCGACATAGTACGGCTATAGCTACCCTCAGTGCCAGATTCTCGCTCTTTGAAGTTAATCTCTGGCTTTAGTAACAGTAATTGCTTAATCTGATGCCGTAACTCAATTAAATCTCCACCGTTGCGGAGGGCTGATTTAAGGTCAATTTGTCCTGTTTCGTTGAGTAAACAAGGGCGCAACCAGCCATCTGCGGAGAGTCGCACGCGGTTACAGCGATCGCAAAAACATTCTGACATTTGGGAGATAAAACCTAGGGTACCTAATGCCCCAGGAATTTGAAAAACGTCCGCAGGACCATTACCCTTAATATTTGATTCCACTAAGCCCCATTGTTGTCGGATCTGATGGCGCAATTCCGCAGAATCGATCCAGGCTTTATCGCCAAACAGTTCAGGGTTGCCAATGGGCATAAACTCAATAAAGCGTACGTGCCAATTTCGTTCTCTGGTTAGTGCTGCTAAGTCTAAGACCTCACCGTCATTTAAGCCAGGAATTACCACTATATTGAGCTTGAGGGGGTCAAATCCCACCTGATGGGCAGCTAGAATACCGTTCCAGGTTTTTTGCCAGCGGCTTTTACCTCGGTTACCAATAATGCGATCAAAAGTCTGGGGATTAAGGGAGTCTAAGCTAATATTGATCCGCCTTAGCCCTGCCTCGTAGAGAGGTTGGGCTAGGTCTTGCAGCAGGAAAGCATTGGTAGTTAAAGCCAGATCTGCGGTTTCTGGTAGCTGCGAAATAGCTTTTACTAGGTCAACTAAACCGCGACGTAATAGAGGTTCCCCCCCCGTAAGGCGAAATTTGGTAAATCCTAGGGGCATAAACACATCCCGCACCAGGGTAATAATTTCCTGATTGGTCAATAACTCTCGATTGTGGAGATAGTCAAACTTCATGCCCTCAGGCATACAGTATTGGCAACGAAAATTACATTTATCAATCAGACTGATGCGTAAATAGTCTATTTCAGGCATTGATGGGGTGGCGCTATCGAGTAGCAGTTTCTTTTGGTGGCTGAGAGTTGACGGCTAACAAGTATTTGTGGGCTATCTAGCTGATATTATCAATACTATGTGCGTATATTAACAATAAGCTAATTTTTTTCCCACAAACAATCAGACGACTTTAATAATGAATTTTAACGAAGAATTCTCCCTCCTGTTACGAGCCTGTTATCCTCTAATATATTTACCCACCAAAGAAGAAGAACGCGCCGAAAAAGCGATCGCCACGGTTACGGAAACCATGCCCAACCGTAATCTATATATCTGGGACTTTGTTAATGGCTATCAGGAAAATCCTAACTTTTCGGGATTTGGCAAACGGAACCCTCTACAGGCATTAGAATTTATTACCAGTAAACTACCTAGTAACGTGGGGGGAGTGTTTATTCTCCGAGATTTTCAGCGTTTTCTAGAAGATACTGCGGTATCGCGGGAATTACGCAATTTAGCTCGTAGCTTGAAGTCTCAGCCGAAAAATATTGTGATTATTGCTCCTCAGGTGCAGCTTCCCGAAGAATTGACGGAAGTAATGACGGTAGTTGAATTTGCTTTACCCACCGCTCCCGAAATCAAAACCGAAATTGAAGTTTTGCTGGGGGGGACCGCGTCGAGTTTGGGTAAGCAGCAATTGCTAGATGAATTAGTTAGAGCGGCTCAGGGACTTTCCCTAGAAAGAATTAGGCGAGTTTTAACTCGGGCGATCGCCAGTAATGGCAGGCTTGATAATGATGATGTGGAGCTAATTCTCGAAGAAAAACGACAGTCAATTCGGCAGACTCAAATTCTAGACTATTACCCCGCTACAGAACAGATTTCTGATATTGGGGGCTTAGATAACCTCAAAAGCTGGCTGTTGCGCCGTGGAGGAGCCTTTAGCGAGCAGGCAAGAGCCTATGGGCTACCTCATCCCAGGGGGCTGCTGCTGGCAGGAATTCAAGGGACAGGGAAATCTCTAACTGCTAAGGCGATCGCCCATCACTGGCATTTACCCCTGCTGCGACTAGATGTGGGACGCTTGTTTGGGGGCTTGGTGGGAGAGTCGGAATCGAGAACTCGCCAAACCATTGAGCTAGCGGAGGCTCTAGCACCCTGCATTCTCTGGATTGATGAAATCGATAAAGGTTTTGCGGGACTCGATGGCAAAGGAGATTCTGGCACTACCAGTCGGGTTTTTGGTACTTTTATTACCTGGCTGGCGGAAAAGAAAACCCCCGTGTTTGTGGTTGCTACCGCTAATAATATTCGGGCACTACCTGCGGAGATGTTACGAAAAGGACGCTTTGATGAAATATTTTTTGTCGGATTACCCAATCAAGGTGAGCGGGAAGCGATTTTTCAGGTTCATTTAGCCAAGTTACGCCCGCACAATCTAGGCAATTACAGCGTGAAGCGGTTAGCATATGAAACACCAGATTTTTCGGGAGCTGAGATTGAACAAACTATTATCGAGGCGATGCACATTGGATTTAGCCAAAATCGGGACTTTACCACTGATGATATTTTAGAAGCAGCAAGTCAAATCGTGCCCCTAGCCAAAACTGCTCAGGAACAAATCGAGTTTCTTCAGCAGTGGGTAGCAGCAGGAAAAGCTCGTTTGGCTTCAAAAAGCACCGACTTAAGCGATCGCATTCAGAGTCAAAGAAATTAGGAGATGAATAAATCTATTGTTCTTAAACGTATATCTGCCACTGCTCAATTTATTTTGGGATTTATGTTGGGCATTGGTGTGATAGCAGGAGTAACAGGGGCAGCAGTCTGGGTTTACTATCAGAAAATGTCCACACTGCCTACCAAGCCTGTATATCCTAAGCTTCAGCAAAATGCTCTTTCTGAGCAGGAAATCGCAGCATTAGAGGAAGAAATTGAACCTTTGGAATCTAATACCACTGAAGATGAAGTCACAGAAACTCCCGAAGTCATAGCAGAACCAAGCCCCGAACCGAGCGAATCATCTGCCGCGGTACCCGAACTACCGCCAAATGCCTATCGAGCTGTGGTAACTTGGCCCCAAGGATTGACTTTAAGAGCTGAACCTACCATTAATGCTGGTCGAGTGGGAGGAATTGATGCCAATGCCACCATTATTATTCTCGAAGATTCAGCAGACGGCAAATGGCAGCGAGTCAGGCTTCCCTGGAGTAATCAGGAAGGTTGGGTCAAAGGAGGAAATACTAAACGAACTTCTTATTAACCTGCTACCTCTCTATCAATTGGTGGGTAGCAGGTTGATAACTTATATGATATTTAATTCATATTTAATGTAAAGTCGTCAGGAAAAGTACATACTTTTATCTAGAATGGTTGTAACTAGACCCAAGGCAGATGTATGCTGATAATAGGAAAGCATCTATAGTTTACTATTTAACTGGAGATTGGCGTTTTGGAAACACATGAGTTTGATGTCGTAATAATCGGGGGAGGTCCAGCGGGATGTACCTGTGCGCTCTACACTTCAAGAGCCAATCTTAAAACCGTTATTTTAGATAAAAATCCTGCGGTAGGAGCATTGGCAATTACCCACAGAATCGCTAACTACCCAGGGGTATGCGGTGAAGTTAGCGGTCAGGAACTATTGGATAAGATGAGAGATCAGGCAGTGGAATACGGTACTGTCTACAAGCGGGCTCAGGTTTATGGTATTGATGTCAACGGAGAGTCTAAGACTGTTTATACCCCTGAGGGTAATTTTGTGGGCAAGGCTTTGGTTTTAGCTACTGGTGCGCTAGGGCGCGATGGCTCGTCTTTTGAAGGAGAGTCGGAATTTTTAGGTCGGGGAGTTAGTTACTGTGCAACCTGCGATGGAGCGTTTTATCGCGATCGCGAAGTAGCGGTGATTGGCTTAAACCCCGAAGCAGTAGAAGAAGCGAAGTTTCTGACGAAGTTTGCTTCCAAGGTTCACTGGATTACCTACCGAGATCCTGGTCAAGATGATTATCATGCCCAGGATTTGCTAACCATGTCCAACGTTAAACACTGGCGTCGTTCCCGTTTAGCTTCAATTGAGGGGGATAATTCTGGAGTTACAGGGGTTAAGGTAAGGCAGAAAGATCTTAATGAACCTACTACTCTAGGGGTTGAAGGGGTTTTTGTCTATAAAAATGGTTCTAAGCCCATTACCGACTTTGTGGGAGATCAGGTTGAATATAATCCCGATGGTGGAGTTAAAGTTGATGAAGCAATGTCTTCCAGCGTTCCAGGAGTCTGGGCAATTGGAGATATTCGCAATACTCCTTACAAGCAAGCCGTAGTAGCTGCGGGGGATGGCTGCATTGCTGCGATGTCGGTTGATCGATATCTAAACCATCGGAAAAGCATCAGAAAAGACTGGGATCATTCATAGCACCTGGTTGCTTAAAATTAGGGCACCCCGTCGTAATATGGCGGGGTTTTTATTTGACCCATTGCTTAATTTAAGCCAACTCGACCAGCTATTTACTAAGCTTTTTAGCGTTTGCCTCAGCCTTTTCTCTGTTAAACCTAGTCCAGATTGAAAACTGGAGTTTTAAATAAAGATGAAATATCCTGAAATAAAAGAAAAAACTAAGGTTCATAGATGTTGAGAGTAGATTGTGCTCGGTGGGGTCAAAATCAAGAAATACTGGGAAAAGAAGCGATGATTGCACAGCATCCTCCAGAAAAACCAAACCAATACCGCGTTGGACATTAAAAAAATTAGTTCGATGGCTCGAGAGAAAATGGCAACTGAAATGTTGTCGTGAAACGGTAAGAAAAGCTCTCAAGAAGAGAGGTTTTTCGTGCAAGAAAGCCAAAAAGTTACTGAATAAAGCCTCTAAAGCGAAAATAGAATAATTTATCGAGAAAATTACTGATTTATTAGATGATGCTCTTTACCAACGATAATTACTACTATATATTGATGAAGCACATATTCATCTAGATGGTGATGAAGGTTATGATTGGTCAATTAGAGGAGAAAGATTTTGGGTGAGTTCTAGTTCTCCTCGCAGAGCGAAAGTGTCTTTTTACGGTGTATATATCTATAACCAAGGAAGTACCAGAATTTTGACCTATAAAAAAGCCGAAAAATTCAAGACGATAGATGTTCTAAAAAAACTACGAGTTGAATTTCCCGAAACTGCGATGACCGTGGTGTGGGATGGCGCACCTTATCACCGCGCTAAAATTGTTCGAGAGGCAGCATCAGCCTTGGATATTAACCTTCAGCCACTACCTGCTTACAGTCCAGATTTTATGCCCGTAGAACATCTATGGCAATGGTTGAGAGAAGAAGTCACTTATCATGCTTGCTACGATTCCAAACAAGATTTTATTGATGCAGTAGTTAATTTTCAAAGTCAAATTAATACCAATCCCCTTGATATTAGCGATCGCCTGTGGGTCAAAAAACACCTCGAACCAGATGAAGAAAAACTACGGATTTCAAAGTAGATGAGGTTTAATTATAACTATTGTCATTATATAATAGCCGATCAAATAGCTTATAAAAATAATAAAACTTTTGATCAAGGTTGTTTCTAGTAGTTCAAAGTTTATTTCATGAAAATTATTCATGTAGCAATCCAAAAATATTTTTATGTATACATTGTATCGACTAACAAATTAGATTATCATCTGAATTAATATTATGTTTTTCATTGATCAAAATATACTACTCTACAGATATGGCTTCCCTTAAAAACGGCATATCTCATTAATTGCTTAATTAGTAGCTTTATCATTTTGTCTACATTTATTAAATTTAAACTACTATAATTTTAAATCGCCCAACTCTATCTGAATCTGAAGTTAAGTTATTAGTCCAAGCAGCTGATCGCGTTTATCAAAATCAAATGTCTCTTGATGGATGGCAGGTAATTACACCATAATTAACTAACTCAAATTATGGACTCGATCCGCAGTTAATTACAGGAAATACCTATATTATTGATACAGGTTCATTAAATTTGCCTTTTGTAGAACTGCCTTATGATAATGCTAATTTCGTAAAAATTATGATTGTGCATCAAAGCAGTTAAGAGAGCCACTATTATCTTTGCTTAAATCATCAGATCACTCTGGTGTAGGAATGATTGTTTCTCCATTTTACTATCATGTTTTTGAACAACTTAACTTACATTGGCAAGATGATGCTGAGGAATATTACAGCCATCTCTATTCTTAGCTTGCTGTTCAAGGTTTACAAATTTTGGCAAGTGAATTAAATCCTACCCCTAAATGGTGGAGTGAATCTGTTGATCTCATTAAGCCAATTGAAGAATGCCAAAGATAGAAAAATAAATTTATTATCCATATCATAAAATATTAAATAAAATTACTAATTTAGCTTGATAAAATCAAATAGTTGATCTCAACTAGCTAAATATAACGATGGTTACTTTATCTTCATTAAGCTTTAATAGATATAGATAATTTTATATCAAGTTCAATGATTGTTTTAAATATTTAATGGTTTATCTCTGATACAGAGCAACTAAATAAGTATTAGATGATTTATCTAAGTAAAAATGAAAATTATTAAAACAATCGGAGTATTTTTATGTATTGGCTTCCTATTAGTTATCGGTAAAATCTCATGGTATTTAATTTATTCAGCTACTTCAGTAACTTGCTTAGAATCAAAACCTGAAGATAGTTTTCAGTTTGGCAAGGCATTGGCAATCAACGATAGTTATATTGCTGTTGGTGATCCTAAAGCAAATCGTGTTGCTATTTATAGCTACAGCAAAACTGAGAAACAATGGTCAAGAACTAGAGAAATATATCCACCAAAGAACTCAATTATTGACCGAGTTGGGTATGGTTTTGGTCACTCTCTAATTTTTCATCAAAATCAATTGATTATTAGTGCTTATAGCCAACCAAAATCAGAAATTATAGGTGCTGAACCCGCGACGGAGGAGTCTAAACTTGCTAAAGAATATCATGGAGCAGTCTACTCCCTGCTTCTAGAGACAAACAAGCGAAGTTTTCTTCAGGAAATAGCTCTACCAGATCCATTCAAGCTTACAGGATATTCATTAACGATATTTAATAATAAGATTGCTCTGGGAGCTACAACAGAAAAACAACCCTATACTAACCCTTCTACAAAGCCAGGTAAAAAAGTTTTAATTGTTAATCCAACTACGTTGGAAGTTGAGACAATAATTGAACCTCCTAGTCCAGAACAAAAATTTGCTGATTTTGGTTTTGTTATTGATGGAAATGATGACTTTTTATTAGTAGGTTCGCGAGGTTTAAGTAAAAAAGGTGGAGCTTTATTAATTGATAAGGCGGGAAAAATAACAGAAATATCATCTGTTAAAGATCCCACAAGTATCTTGTTAAGAGCTGGTGCTTCGGCAGCAATAGCAGATAATTTTATGGTCGTTGGCAATACATATGGAAGTGGAGCTGAATATGGAAGTAGAGCTGAAGCTGTAAATACTCTGTTCTTAAGGCAGAGCTATAGAACATGGTCTTTAGTCGATATAGTTAATTTTGGTGGCTCGCATGATACGGCTAACTCTTATGTTCTGATATCAACAGATAGAGAAACCAGCATGCCAACTTCAACATTTCACTTAATACATATGTTAGTAAAACTTGATAAGAACGGAGCAGAAATTAAATCTAAAATCCGTTGGAAATGGATGCCTGACTATAAATATGAAGGAAAAGGAATTATTCATAATAACCATTTGTTATTAAGTCATAAAGGAAAAATCGTTTTGCTATCAATGCAAAATTTGCCTCGCAATTATGTAATCAATCGTTCTTTTTGTAATAAAAAGTAAAAATCATGGCAATTATTGGACAGGATAATAGAACAGAAGTCACAAATTTCAACCAAAATCCATTTGATTCTGTTGTCGCAATAGATGGCTTTCAATCAGGTGGACAAGGAAGCGGTATTTTAATTAGTCCTTATCATATTTTGACTGCTGCTCACGTTATTGAACTTGATAGTGCAACAAGAATAACACTTGCAGAAGATGTTCCAGATTTACCAATACGTACTACAACACAATTTCCGATAAGCGATGCTAACGCTAACAGGAGTAATGGAGGAGCTTTAGGTTTCGATAGCCGATACAACGGAGAACCAGAAGATGGATATGATGTTGGTTTAATCACTCTCAGTGACGGTCAATCATTTTCAGATTCTTCAAAACATATTGGTTTATTAGCTTTTGTAGATCCTAAAGATGCTTTGAATTATGAAGTTACAACCGCAGGATACCCTGCTCTTGTATGGAATGGAGATATCGATACAAGTAAAAACGCAGAATATATTTTAAGAGATGAAAATGGAAATCCTCTTAAACTATTTTCGCTCTCTGAACTTAATGATTCACCAGGTACTACTGCTCAAGTATTGTTTCGTGCAACAGGAACAATAGATGAAGTTCTAAATAATGGAAACTTAAGACTCTCTGATAGTATTGACATTGAAAGAGGGCAAAGTGGTAGCGGTGTTTGGACAACGCTGGAGGGGGATGAACCAAGAGTACTAGGTGTTATAAGCCGTCAGCAACTTGGTTTATCACGAGTAGGAATCCCTCTATTTCGCAAGAATTTCGCTGCGTCAATCGATACTGATGCCTATAGTCGTATTATCGAACAAATGAAAAATCGGCTTGAAGTTGATTCAGGAAATGCCTTGCCCGAAAATGCAATTGTTGGTTCTAATCGAGGCGATGAGATAGAAGGCTCGTATCGTAGAGAACGCATTCTAGGTAACGAGGGTAACGATACAGTTTCAGGCGGTGATGCAGATGATCGCTTAGAAGGGGGAAGTGGTAATGATGTTCTAAAAGGTGATAAGGGCAATGATCGCTTGCAAGGCGATGAAGGGAACGATTCTTTGGATGGAGGAGAAGGAAATATTGATGTTGCAGTTTTCTCAGATGAATACACTACCGAAAACTATGACTACGAAGAACAAGAAGATGGTTCAATTACTTTTACTCATCTCAACAATGGAGTAGATGGAACTGACACCTTAGAAAATATCGAATGGGCTTTATTTGAAAATGGTGCAGTCAACACGGACAGCTCACCACTAGCCGCCAACCTAGAGGGCGGTAAAAATAACATTATCTGCATCGCAAAACTATTAGATAAAACTATTAATTAAACTAGATAAAATCAAATAGTTGATCTCAACTAACTAAATATAACTATGGTTACTTTATCTTTATTAAGCTTTAATAGATATTATAGATATAGATAGTTGATACTTTTAAATATCAGTGATCTTAACCATGCTTTTTAATAAGTTTTATTTGGTTATCTATCGAACATAATATTTGCTCTTCACTTCAAATCTTTTTGCAATAAAGCAAATTTATAATCTAGCTATGCACAGCAAAATTATCAAGCTATTAATATTAATAGTTATGCCATTATTACTTGGTTTAACTCGTACGAAATTAACTGAAGAAGAGTTGAATAATAATAGAGATTACTATGAAGTAATAAACGCAACAACTGGCAAAAAAATAGAAAAAGTTCTTTATGCTGAAGAGCGGGTAATAGAAACCCATATTAAATCGGTCTTGGCAATAAAAGAAGCTTTGACTGATGAAGGTATAGATCCTTCACAAATTAGAGTTCTGCTTTACTATGATGGTCTAACTATAGATGATTCTTCGCCACCTAGAATATGGCAAAATAAACCTCATCCAGATACTATCTCTTCTCCTTGGTTAGATTTAACTCGAACTATCTCGATAGATGGAGAATCTAAAATAACTGTAAGAATTGATGCTACTGCGGCTCGTCTGATGCTTGATCTTTATTCTGAACCTGAATATCAATCCAATATCGATAATTTTTTATCAATCCATTCAATTAGAGAAAGTTGCTTTGCGAGAATAGTTGAAAAATATGAAATAGCTTATAAAGCAGCATTTTCTTCTGTAATTATTTTGCCTTTAAGTCAATCTAAAAAAGAAAAATTTAATGAATATCTGAGAAGCCTTAATTGCCTTCCAAAAGAACTAAGAGAACCAATGAGAGCTTTGATTAAATCATCAAATAAAACTCTTATAGGAACAGCTATTGGTGGACTTGATTTTACTACTTACAACCAATTATTCTTTTATTGTCAAGATCAGGCTCAAAAATACTATAGCGAGCTTTATGCAAAACTTGCTATTCAAGGATTAAGAATTTTAGAAAGTAGGCTTGATCCTAGAATGCGATGGTGGATTGACGCTTCCGAAGGGGCAGAGGCAGTTAAAGAATGCCAAGGATATATGTATTAATCTTAATTCCATATCAAAAACTCAACTTTAATTTTATAGAGGAAAAATTATGAATTTAAGTCAAGATCAAATAAAAGCTAAGTTAACCTTTCTTAGACTTGAAGATATACCAGAAGAAATAACTGAATTTCTTAATGGAAGAGACGATATAGAGCTAGCACAAGAGTTTACTGATAATCAAAAAACTATTGTTAAAAGATATATAGATGAACTTTATCTCTCATCCAAAGCTAGAGAAATTTTAAATCAAATTGAAATACCTATTTCAATAGTTCCTACAAATAAGGGGTATAAAGGAGCCTTGTTTACCCTTTCTCAGGGAGCCTATCCTACTGTATTTATTGATTTAAACATATTAACCGAGCAGGAAAAAACTGGATATATATCTAAAACTGGTGAGTTTGTTAATTACGAGCCCAAACTTATATTTATACACGAATTGATTCACGCTATCACAGGATTACCTGATACAGAATTGTCTAATATTCCAGGAAATCCTTCAGTTTTCAGTTCCTCAGAAGCTTCATTAGGACCGACTCAAGTAATTGCCAACAAAGTCCATGAAGAATTGGGTCATCCGATACGAGTATCCTATGATGGAGCAGCACTTCTTCATGAATCTGGCGAAGATGCCGAAGGTAGCATTGAAAGAGGAACACAATTCACTAGAAATAAAATAGTAGGTGCTGGAAATAATGAGCTTGATATTGCTGCATTTATATCTACCGTAACATTTAATAATTATCCATCTCCCAACCTTATAACTAACGTAATAGATACAAGACGAAATTCTCCTGCAACAAACGATCTTTTTATATACAAGCAAGCACCAAGAGCAACCGAGATTAAAAATGCACAAATCTTAACAGGAGCGGGCAATGACTACTTATACGGTGATGATGGCAACGATACATTAACGGGTGGTGAAGGTAACGATTATTTGAATGGAGGAAAAGGAAACGACCTTCTTAATGGAGACAAATTTTCTGGAGGAGAAGGAGAAGACACCACAGAATTTTCAGGCACATTTGAAGAATACGATATTGAAGAGGATGATAACGGTACTATTACTATTACTCATGAAGTTAACAATGGTGATGGAACTGATACTCTTTACAATATCGAATGGGCGATATTCCAAGGCAAACAACCAGTACCACTACCACTAAGTGCCAACCTAGATGGCGGTAAAAATAACATTATCTGCATCGCAAAACTATTAGATAAAACTATTAATTTAACTAGATAAAATTAAATAAGTAATCTCTACTAACTAAATATAACTATGGTTGGTTTATCTTTATTAAGTTTTAATAGTTATAGATAGTTAATGTTTTTAAAATGTCAGTGATATAAATCATAGTTTTACTGTTAAACTTATTGTCGATCAATATATCAAAATATGATGGCATCTCTCCACTTCAAATAGAGACAGATGAATAAAAATTTAAAATTATTTGGGGCAACTTTATGTTTATTAGTGCTGGTTTTGCTG
>JBCBIE010000008.1:0-139918 GCA_038524995.1 Cyanobacteria bacterium J06621_8 | reverse complement strand
ATCCTTGCCAATTCTGGCTTATTTTAAGTTTAATATTTCGTGCGATTACCCTGCTACATACTTTAATTCAGAGGCAGAATGAATAGCATCATCTATATTAAATGAAGATTTGGTTAGTTTTGCTAATTCTTTAATTGTAGATTCTTTAAGGTTGAGTAAATCTAACTCCAAAAAAGGAGTTTTGTCCATTTTGTTAGATTTTTCTAGATCTGCGTAGAACTTATAGATTACACCATTAGTCAGTATTCCAATGCGAGCATCCGTAGCAACAAAATAAGAAAATAGCTGACTCCATTCACGATCATTACCGAAGTCATCACCGTAGCATTTACACTCAATTAAGATAGAAGGCTTACCATTTTGAAAAATAGCATAGTCTAACTTAAATTTAGTAGAAGCTCCTACATTAGCATCGTATTCTGGCATCACTTCGTTAGGATTAAACGCATCATAGCCCAATATCTGTTGAATAAAAGGCATGACTAGAAATTGTTGCGTTGCGGCTTCCGTCTTAATTCCACTTAACCTTTCAGGAACTACTGCTGCAAATGCTTTGATGCGATCGCTAAAATCCATAAAACCATACTCCAGAATCTTGTTTTGAAAAAATAATCCTCTGTAACTATGATTCCCAGATAAATTTGCAGAATTATCAATTTCGCCCACATAAACCGTTGAAACTACCGTGCTGACATCAAGCGATTGCTCAATGTTTAATGTTCAATGATTTATATGCTGCCCAACCACCTAAGTCGGAAATATCTTCCCAACTGTATTTTTCGACTAATTCTTGAGGATATAACATCGCCGTTGCTGTCTCATCCCCTTCAAGATTAATAGTCTCTGGATACATATGGGGTGGTTCGTTAGCCAAGAGATATTCGTATTGTTCGGCGGTCATTTCATAGATTTCCCCAGGAATACTAATTCCTCCTGTCTCTACGGCATAAATGGCAGGATGCCAACCATTTTCTGCTGCATGAAGACGATATTCTTGTTTGGTTTTAGTATCTTTAATAAACTTGGCGTTGGTAAGATTTTGATGATCTGGCTGTCCTTTTAAAGCCGAACCACATATAAAAACTCTTTTTGTACTTGATGCAGTTGTCATAGTCTATTTATCTGTATCGTGAATGATTTCCAATTCTTTAACCACTCTGGTTTTAGCGGACATTAAATGTAGCCTAATTGTTGCTTGTGCCAGATCTGAGTCCCGTAGGGCGATCGCTTCATAAATATCTCGGTGTTCGAGGCGAATTTCTAGTACTTGAGGATTGTGTTTGGTAGTCTGAACCCTTAACAATGCCATTTTGTCAAAGACTTGTTCGAGTAAGGTCAGTAACCATTGGTTTCCCGAACTCTCAGCAATTAAATGGTGAAATTGATAATCCACTTCTAATAGTTTTAAGATATCGGGTCTACCAGATTGCGATTTAACTAGTTTTTCTGCCAGTAGCACATATTTTTCTAACTGTTTTAGCTGTTTATCAGCAATTTTTTTGCAAGCACCTTCAACAGAAAGTTGTTCCAAAGCTATACGACAATCGTAGAGTTGAGCAGCATCTTTAACAGAGAGAGTAGCTACCACAAAACCACCATTAGCTTTGGATACGATTAATTTTTCTTTCTTTAACTGACCAATTGCTTCACGAATAGGAGTACGACTAACCTCCAGTTGTTTGGCTAATTTGGTTTCGACAATTCGCTCTCCCGAAGCTAAATCTCCTTTGAGAATGATTCCCTTCAAGGCTTCATACACTTGTTGCCTTAGAGACTGACTTCTTTGAATAGAAATCATAGTTTGAGTTGTAACTCATTACGCTGGATGGATCTTATGGAAATCAATGCATGAATTCCCATATATAGTATACAGTATACGATATGAACATTTTAGTGGAGCAGCGATAATATCAAAAGGGGTTTTATTTAAGAAAGTAATCTATTTATTGGTTTACAAACTATTTACACAATTGCAACTTTCAAAATTAAATTTAATGAAGTTGCATAAGATTATGCTTTTTAGACCTTACTTAATTTAGATTTGCAAGTCCAACACCGCAGAAGACTATAAACTCGACTGTATTCTTTTATCTTTTCGCATAACACAATTACTCACAATAAAACTTTAAATCAGCTTTTTTAAGATACCATATGAATCAAAATCTGTTAGCAAACATCAGAATTGTCCTAGTAGAGCCTGCGGGAGCGTTAAATCTGGGTTCTATTGCCCGCATTATGAAAAATATGGGTTTAACTAGACTAGTACTGGTTAATCCTAAGTGCGATCGCAATTGTGATCAAGCCCGACAGATGGCGGTACATGGGATAGATGTGTTGCAGCAGGCGCAAATAGTAGATAGTCTAACTGCGGCTTTAACTGGCTGCCAAAAGGCGATCGCCACTACGGCAAGGAATCGCAGCGTACCGATTCAGCTAGAGTCACCGAAGCTAGTATTGCCGCAGCTTTTAACCCCTGATGTGGAGTCGGCGTTATTGTTTGGGGCAGAGGATCGGGGCTTGAGTAATGATGAATTAAAGTATGCCCAGCGGTTTATTTACATAGATTCTAATCCTGAGTATCCTTCGTTAAATCTTGCTCAGGCAGTGGCAGTATGTGTTTATGAGCTTTATCAGTCTTATTTAGCTAGCGATCGCCAGTTACCAGAGATTTCCGCACAAGCGATCGCTCCTATTTCCCCCAGTGCGCCCCTAGAAATCTTAGAAGGTTATTATCAAGACTTAGAAGCGATGCTGCTGGAGATTGGCTATCTTTTACCCCATACCGCAACTGTCAAAATGGAGAAGTTTCGTCGTCTATACAATAAAGCCAACCTGCAAACGGAAGAGGTAGCCTTGTTAAGGGGTATTTTACGTCAAATTCGCTGGGCAATTGATCATCAAAGTGATTAACATCCGTTTAGGATAAGAACATTAATCGGTTGAGATAGCCATAAGCTCTAAGCCTCAAGCTATAAGCTTATCTACGGCTAACTTTAACTATGATGATCAGTAATGACTTAACCACTAACCACTAACCACTAACTAATAACCGCTCTACCAAGCTAACTTAAACTCACACCAAATTATTCAATCTTTCTAAAGTGCGATTGTTCTCTTCAGGGGTACCAATGGTAATCCTTAAACCGCCTCCTGTATGACGAATAAACGTTCCCTTTGCCTTAAGCTGATTCATGATGTCTTTGAGGGCTGATTCATGCTCTTGAGACTCAAGATCATTTAATCTGAGATAGAGGAAATTAGCCTGACTTTGCCAAACTTTAAATCGCGATTCTTGGGTTAGCTGAGTATAAACTCGCTCTCTTTCCTCAATGGTTTTAATGACTAGTGGCAGAAGTAGATGACGCTGCTGGAGTGCTACCTTTGCCGCTAACTGAGAAAAGCTGGGCAGGTTGTAGGGTAGTCGCACTTTCTCTAAGACCTGGATTAAATCAGGATTGGCGATCGCATAGCCGACGCGATGGGCAGCTAGTCTGAAGGCTTTGGAAAAGGTGCGCAGGATAATCCAGTTATGGCGTTGGGATAACTCTCTCACGGTGGAATCTAGACTAAACTCAAAGTATGCCTCATCAACTACCACCAGGATATTTTCTGGCAGTCTTTTGAGCCAGTTTAATTCTTCTTCTTTCAGAGTGTTTCCTGTGGGGGAATTGGGATGTACCATGAACACCACACGAATAGGAGGATTGTCCGTTTGCTCGATCGCATCCTGGGCAATTTCTGGATCGAGGGCAAAATCATCCTGTCTAGGTAAAGTAACAACTGGAATACCCAAAGTTCTGGCTAAGATGCCATACATAGAAAAAGTCGGAGTTGCCACCAAAATTGAACCTGATCCCCCTAAACAGGTGGCAATTAATAAAGAGCGTATTAGTTCATCTGAACCATTGCCGACAGAAATATGGCTGGGAGTTAAGAAACCAGTAGAGCCTAAAGATTCATTAACGTATTCGGCGATCGCCTGTTTTAGTGGCTCATGACTCCCGTCAGGGTAGCGATTAGCCTCTATTTCCTGCTGATAAGCCCATGCTAACTTAGACTTGATTTCTGCGGGCAAGTCTAGGGGGCTTTCGTTAGTATCTAGCTGATCAACAATGGCAGCACTAACCCCCTCTGGATGGGGAGTATAAGATGTAAGCTGGGCTAAATCATCACGGATAAAATCAAGGCGATCGCTCATGTTATTGATCAATATCTTAGGAACCCTAATTATAAAATATACTGAAAACGACTAGAATTTCTCACTCCAATAACCAACCAAATAATTTTCCTAAAGTTAATTCAAAAGCTTGAGCAAAACTGGGGACAGGTAAAATATCAGTTGCTACTTCCAAAACAGCAGGCTGTTGTTGAGGAAAATAGACTAATACAGACTGTTCTTGAGGATCGATTAACCAGCTTAACTGAGTACCATTATCTAAACAATGCAGAATATTCTTGGTAACTTTGGTCTGGCTTTGTTCGGGAGATAGAATTTCAATTGTCCAGTCTGGGGAATCTTGAAACGAATCTGCGATCGCGCCATTATCATCACGGGGTATTCTGTCCCAGGTAAATATAGCCACATCAGGAACCGTAGAACGACCACCAAAAGTACATCTTAGTTCAGGGAATGATTTAGCGATTTGGGGGGGGTTTTAGTACACTATTAAGCGCAATAATTAACTCTCCCTGAATAGCACTGTGGTTTCCTTTTGGCATTGGTTTCTGAATTACCTGCCCGTCAACATATTCACTGGCGGGCTTAGTTTCTGGCAATGCTAAAAACTCTTCCAGGCTTATGGGTTTGGCAGGAGTTGTTACCATGGCTTGATGGGCAAGTTAGTTTTCATCTGGATTTTATTCTAGCTGTATAGATTACTCACCTGTTCAATTTGCTCTAACAATTGCTCCATACTGGTAGCAGGTTCGAGACAGGAGGTACCCTGACATACGATCGCCACTGCGTCTGATGGTAACTCGGTTGCTAGTCGCCAAACGGTAGTTGGTAAATAGCGGGAGCTTAACTGCTGGATTTCTCCTAACCCAGTCTTAACGCTGGTGCCGTGTAGGAACCAATCTAGTGCCGTAAATAAGCTAGGGCAGGCGGTAGGAGACTTTGCCATGACTGAGCTAAAAGCATGGAGTCCTTGTTCTGCTCGTTCAAGATACTCTAAATTATCCGTCAGTAGAGACAAGCGCACCAAATTGGCGATCGCCACTCCGTTAGCCGCAGGGGTGGCGTTATCCATGTAGCTGCGTTCCCGCACTAATAACTCTTGGCTGGCGTCAGCTGAGTTATTGTAGTAGCCCCCCAGTTCTTTACTCCATAATTGCTGATCAAATTCTTGCTGGAGCTTAACTGCCTGTTCTAACCACTGATTATCTTGGGGATAAGCAGCATCAAGATCTAATAAAGCCTTAATTAGCAGGGCATAGTCTTCCGACTGTGCCGCAACGGTTGCTGCGCCATCGTAATTAAGACGCTGAAATTTACCTTCCAGCCATTGATTTTGCAGCATAAACTGGGCGGCGTTAATCGCTAAATCACCATAGACTGGTTCTTGAAACACACTATAAGCTCTAGCCAATCCTGAAATCATCAGGCTGTTCCAGGCTGCGATCATTTTAGTATCGGTAACGGGAGGAATTCTTCCTGTCCATGCTGTCGTTTTAGCTGTCTGATTGTTCTTGGCTGGAGGAAATGTCTTAAGCTCTTTTGCTGATTTTCCATAGCGCACTGCAAATAATTTCCCTAATGCCTGTTTCAGCAAGTCCGATAATTCTGCCGTAGATAGCCGCTGCAAGACATTTTTGTCCTCGAAGTTACCCTTACTGCTAATAGTAAACTCCTGCTGCATTGCCTCTAGTTCTGAGTTGCTCAACGCCGACTCCAGTTCCCCATAACTCCAGACATAAAAATCCCCCTCTTCAGGCTCCTCTGCTGTCGGACTAGTAAAATTATCAGCATCCTGCGCTGCATAAAAGTATCCCTGGGGATGGGTCATTTCCCGCTGAAGCCACTCCACCGTCAGGGCGATCGCCCGTTTAATTGCGGGGTGCTGCACGCCGCTACTCCAGAGATTAGCCAAATATTCCATCACTTGACCGTTATCGTAGAGCATTTTTTCAAAGTGAGGCACCGTCCAAGTATGGTCTACGGTATAGCGGTGAAATCCTCCCCCCACATGGTCATAGATACCCCCTGTAATTAAATCTAATCCCCGCTGTTGGGATAACCCCTGAACATTATAGGTATACTCATGGTCGATTCTGCTGCCCTGTAAAGTAATAGTGGCGTAGGGAATCATCGGAAAACTAGGGTTCCCCAGATCGTTAGGCTGAATTGCCGCCGCATTACTGTTGATTCCCTGAGTAAGCAGCTGTCGATCAATATTAATTTCTGAGTCTATCGCCAAAGTAGCCCCTCGTTGGAGATTGCTCAAAATTTCACTCTTGTATTGCAGCAGTTTTTCAGGTTCTTGGTCGTAAAAACGGCGAATTGCCTGCAAAATCTCCAAAAAGCCAGGACGACCATATTTAGGCTCTACAGAGAAGTAGGTTCCCCCATAGAAGGGCAGTAAATCTTCGGGATTGAGAAAAATATTCAGAGGCCAACCCCCCTGACCAGTCATCATTTGTAGCGCCTGCATATAAATGCTGTCAATATCTGGTCGTTCTTCCCGATCAACCTTAATCGGTAAAAAATTAGCGTTGAGATAATCGGCGATCGCCTGATCGGAAAAGGCTTCGCCCTCCATGACGGTACACCAATGACAGCTCGAATAGCCAATGGAGAGAAATATTGGCTTATTGTCTTGTTTGGCGATCGCTAGAGCCTCGTCACACCAATACCACCAGTCAATCGGATTATCGACATGTTTTTGCAGATAAAGACTTTTGGTTGATTGCAAATGATTAGGCATACTGGTTTAGTAAGGGCTAGCTTAATTTTTGATGAAATGATAAAAACAGAGAAAGATTAAAAAATAAAAACCATATCAACTTTTGCAAAGAATAATTAAGGATATCAGTTACAAACCGAAATAAACTGTTGCGCTTTTAGGAAAAAGATATGTAAAGATGTTCTTGAAAATTTCAGGAAAAGTCAAAAATGAAATAACGCTACAGTATTGTAATTTAATGATCAGATAAAGATCAATGTTTGATTATTTCCCTAACCGAATTTGGCAAGTAGGTTCGAACTCAGGGAGATACTTATGAAGAAGCCGTAAAAAACGCTCAAATCAAAATTACTCAAAGTTTATATGAAGCTTGTAAAAATAATCTTCTTTTTCTGCATAACTTTACTAGGAATAAAGTTTATTAAAAGTGAAATCGATCTAAATAATGATAAAAAATTAGTAAAAAGCTGTTTTGGAGAAGAGTTTTGCGATGGTAGAATTCAGGCTTTGGAAAAGTTAGTAAAAGCAAAAAAAAGCTTAAAAAATTATAATCTAGAAAAAGCTGATCTCAATCATGCTAGTCTTAGTAATGCCGATCTTAAACAAGCCAATCTTATTGGTGCGAGTCTTTATTCAGCAACCCTTAGTAGTGCCAATTTTACTAATGCCAGTCTTAGTAATGCCGATCTTAGGAATGCATATCTTACAAATGCTAACTTTACCAGTGCCAATCTAACTAATACTAATCTTAGTAGACGTAGACTTAGTATTAATAGTGCCAATATTAATAATGCTAATTTTGCTAATGCCAATCTCACTAATACCAATCTCAGTGGCGTATCTATTCATAATGCCAATTTTAGTGGTGTTGATTTAATTGGTGTCAATCTTACAGATGCCGAACTTGATGGTGCTAACCTGACTAATACTAGACTCATTAATGTCGATTTTAAACAAGCCAATCTTATTGGTGCTAACCTTAATGGTACTTATTTTCATCAGGTAGAAAACATCACTTCTCGTCAACTAAGCCAATCTTGTAATTGGCAGCTTGCTATATATAAAATTCAGCAAGATCGAGAATCAGGCGATCTTGTCGTAGATAAAGCAGCAAATAAAAAATTTATAGAACAACTTAAAATTGAATTCTCAGATTTTACTGATAGACCAGTTGACTGTAGCAAATGGAAATAATGGATACTAAGTATTTCTTTTCTCCAATTCGTAATAAAGTAGAAAAATTCAAAAAAAAGCTAAAGAATTCGATAAAAAACAGTAGAACTTAAGGTGCAGCAGGTGTTCCTCTGCCATAATTAATCGAGTTGTTCAACTCAGGGTTATTTTTAATGATCAGCTACCTCAAAGGTACCAAAGTAGAAATTACTAAAACAACCCAGAATCGTCTGTTTTTAATTTTGGACGTTAATGATATCGGCTACGAGATGCAGATCTCTACTCGCTTTGCCCGTCAGCTAGAGGATGCTCCCCCAGAAACAATTCAAGTGTTTACCCATCTGCAAATTCAGGAAGATAAGCAAATTCTCTATGGGTTTCCTTCTGCGGCGGAACGAGATTTATTTCGCCAGCTAACCGCAGTCAGCGGCATTGGTATGCAGTTGGGCATTGCCTTGATTGATACTTTAGGCATTTCTGAGCTAGTTGGGGCAATTGTCACCAGTAATATCCCCGCCTTAACTAAAACCCCTGGAGTAGGCAAAAAAACCGCTGAACGTATCGCCCTAGAGTTAAAAACTAAGCTAGCCCAGTGGCGAGAAATATCGGGGATGGAGGTTAAGCAACCAGAAGCTGTCTTTGCGCCCAAGCCTGAAATTAGGGAGGATCTGGAAATGACTCTCCTTGCTTTGGGCTACACCAATGAGGAAATCGAGCAGGTGTTAACGGCATTGAGTCAAGATAATCTGTTGCTTAAAAGTAATAACGTAGAAGAGTGGATCAGAAGTGCGATCGCCTGGTTAAGTGGCGATTAAGTTTTTGTTCTCAAACTATCTATAACTACGAATATTCTTAGCTAAACTTAATCTAAAATTCATCCAAGTTGCTTTAAATAAAAATCTAATAAACAAGCGAGTAAATCGGGAACTTTTTAAGTTTTGCTGATATTGCGATCGCATCCGTAATTGAATGGTGGCTTTGTGTTTTAGAAGTAATCCAGTTAGTTAATAGTAAAAAAAAGTAAGGATCATTAAAAACCCTTACATTTATGGTTGCTAAGACATTAAGATCACTTACTGTATAAGCAATAAGTTATTCAAATTTATCCAGCCGTTTAACCTACAGGCTGGGGTGGATTACTGGCGGAAGGACGGCGAGAAATAACCTGATCAATCAGACCATATTCCTTAGATTCCTCAGCAGACATAAAGAAATCTCTTTCCGTATCTTCTTCAATTTTGGATAGTGGTTGACCAGTATGATCCGCAAGGTGTCCATTAAGTTTTTGCTTGAGATAGAGAATCTCTTTCGCCTGAATTTCAATATCAGTCGCCTGTCCTTGGGCTCCCCCTAGAGGCTGGTGAATCATAATTCTGGAGTTAGGCAGGCTCATGCGCTTTCCTTTCTGCCCTGCACTGAGAAGAAAAGCCCCCATGCTGGCTGCAAGTCCAATGCAGATAGTGCAGACATCAGGGCGAATTTGGTTCATGGTATCAAACATGCCCATGCCTGCGGAAACTGAGCCGCCAGGGGAGTTGATGTAGAGATAAATATCTTTTTCTGGGTCTTCAGCTTCCAAAAATAGAAGTTGTGCCACAACTAGATTAGCGATTTCATCGGTAACCTGCTGCCCCAAGAAAACTATTCTTTCCCTTAATAATCGAGAATAAATATCGAAGGCGCGATCGCCGCGACCTGAACTTTCTATAACGGTTGGAATCATTCAGCTATCTTATGTAAGTATTCTATTTAATTGTATCTATTTTCAGATTGATCAAAAAAGGTGAGCAGTAAGCCCACCTTAATAATCTACAAATTAATTACTCTAAATTAAATTTAGCGGGTTGCTTCAACTAAAACCTGCTCTTGAACAGCAGTAATGATAGTTTTGCCAGCTTCACTAATATCAACTAGAGCATTATCACCATCGCTAATCTGACCAGAAAGAATTGCCTCTGCCAAGCTATCCTCCAAGAAACGCATAATGGCTCGACGTAATGGTCTTGCGCCGTATACAGGATCAAAGCCTTCTTCGATGACCTTATCTTCAAAAGCAGCAGTAACTCCAAGGTTAATCTCCCTCTGTTCTTCTAACCTAGCGGAGATTTCCTTCAATAAGATTCCTGCAATTTGTCTAACTTCTGATTTGGTTAACTGACGGAAGACAATAACCTCATCTAGACGATTGATAAACTCAGGACGGAAATAATTTTTTAACTCCTGGTTTACAAGGTCTTTAATTCTATTGTATTGGGCTTCTCCCCTATCTTCAGCAAATTCAAAACCAAGACCACCGCCACCTTTTTCGATGACCTTAGAACCTATATTAGAGGTCATGATGATCACGGTATTCTTAAAGTTGACGGTGCGTCCCTGAGCATCCGTGAGACGACCATCATCCAGCAGTTGCAGCATCAAGTTAAAGACATCGGGATGGGCTTTTTCAATTTCATCGAACAAGACGATGGTGTAGGGGCGACGACGAACAGCTTCAGTTAACTGCCCACCTTCGTCATAGCCGACAAACCCTGGAGGGGAACCAATTAGCTTAGAGATGGTGTGGGATTCCATATATTCCGACATGTCAACGCGGACAATGGCATCTTCGGCACCAAACATTTGAGTAGCTAGAGCTTTCGCCAATTCAGTTTTACCTACTCCCGTGGGACCAGAGAAGAATAAGCTGGCAATCGGTCGCTGGCGATCGCCTAATCCAGAGCGAGAACGTCTCAGGGCGCGGGAAACAGCTTTAACCGCTTCATCCTGACCGATCACCCGTTCGTGGAGGCTATCTTCCAGATACATCAAGGCTTCCGATTCAGTTTCGGACATTTTAGTAACGGGTACTCCTGTCCAGGCGGCAACAATCTTGGCGATCGCCTCTTGGTCAACGACGGGAGTTAGGGCTTCAGGGTTAATCGTTGGCACGTCTACCTCTGTTTCCGTTTGTCCCTGCTGTAAACAGTGGTTTAAGTGAGTGCGGGAACCCGCTTCATCAATTAGATCAATTGCCTTGTCGGGCAAAAAGCGATCGTTAATGTATCTCTCGGATAAAGTCACCGCAGCAGCAATAGCATCATCGGTATACTTAACCTTGTGGAAGTCTTCATAGGTTTTGCGCAATCCCTGGAGAATTGAGATAGCATCTTCAACGGAAGGTTCTCCCACCATCACTTTCTGGAAACGACGCTCCAACGCTGCATCTCGCTCAATGTACTGACGATATTCATCAAGGGTGGTGCTGCCCAGGCATTGGATTTCTCCTCTGGCTAAGGCTGGCTTGAGCATATTAGCGGCATCCATCGCACCACCCATGGCACCTGCACCGACGATGGTGTGGATCTCATCAATTACCAGAATAATGTTGCCCGCAGCACGGACTTCTTCAACAATTGACTTGAGACGCTCTTCAAATTCACCTCTAAACTTAGTGCCCGCCAGTAAAGAACCCATGTCCAAACTAACTACTTCTTTATCCGCAAGTAGAGAAGACACATCACCCTCAACAATACGCTGCGCCAACCCTTCGGCGATCGCAGTTTTGCCGACTCCAGGTTCCCCGACCAAAATCGGGTTATTTTTGGTACGTCTACCCAAAATCTGTACGGCTCTTTCAATTTCAGGATATCTACCTACGACTGGATCGAGCTTTCCTTCACGGGCTAAATTAGTAAGGTTTATGCTAAACTCTGCTAACTTAGCTGTTTGTTCTTTCCCGCCACCAAAGCCAAAGGGATTACCCTCTTTACCAGCGGCAGCAGCCACTACTTCGGCTTCACCTAGTTTTTTAATTAAACTAGTACGCAGCCTTTTAAGATCAATATTTTGTTTACTTAGCAATTTCACAGCCATGTTGTCACTTTGCTTAATAATTGCCAGCAAAATATGTTCGGGGCTGATGGAGTTGCTTTTAAGCTGTCGCGCTTCGTTGAAAGACTGCTCTAAGATTCTTTTAGCTTTGGGAGTGAAAGGAATGTTAGCGGGAATAAATCCCGAACCCTTACCAATCACCTCTATAGCTAGTTCCCTAGTTCGCTCTAGGTTGACTCCAGCATCGGCAAGTAGTTCTGCCGCGGTTGATGTGCCCTCACCAATCACGCCTAGCAAGATGTGTTCCGTTCCTACCAGATTATGTCCTGTGTTGCGGGCTTCTTCCTGAGCCAAAACAACGTTTTTTATCGCTTTTTCATTGAAGTATTCAAACATAGTTTAGAAAACTCCTCATTTTATTAAAATTTCTTTATCTTCTTTAATTAACTTTATCGCTTTTAGTGGTGGGAATGTAGTGGTAAAAGCCGTAATCTTTCTTTATTTTTAATTGATTCGAGTAATCAAGACTTATCTAAAGCCCCTAATCATAGGCTATTTGAGGGTGGGAAGATTTTCTTAAGTCACTTCTGAGCTCAGTGAACATAGGCTCGACGACGACACTAGAGCTTAACATTAGCTAATCATTTTCTCTAAAATATCTATGTTCTAGGCTTACAACAAACATATTTATCATCTTGACTGAGAAATTGACGGTAAAGATAGTGCTCAGGGAGGTGGTACTAAAATATTCTGTTACGCCTGGTGTGAATTAAAATGACCGAATATATACGCCAGAAACTACGGAATTGCGTAGCAATAGTACTATATAATCAACGTTCGGAAACTATTAAGTAGCTCCACCTGAATCAACGCATAATAGAAACTGGAAAATGCTAAGAATATCTTCCCTAATCCCCGATCCCTAGTTCCCAATCCCTATCTCAACCATTTAATGTTTAATAAAGTGGAACTACTTAGAATCTGAAAAAGCTAATGGCTAATAGCTAATGGCTAATAGTGAGACAGTTGCGTCCTAAAGGATACCGCTCCGCATATTGGGCGGGTTCCCAAGGCAGCGCGTTGCGGTGAAGCAGTTGCGTTGGGCGGGTTCCCCGACTTGAGCAAACTGCTGAACCCGAAGGGAGGTTCCCTCCGTTGTGGCGACTGCCGCCGACTTGAGCAAACTGAGGAAAGACCCCGCGTACCATTTATCCTCGAATGGGGACAAGGGCATAACATCGCCGTCAGGCGCAAGGGAATGCTTTCCGATGTCGAACCCGCAGGGCTACGAGCCAATAACTTTTAAGCGAAGCTAATTCACACTAGGCGTCTGTCTAGATAGACCACTTATTGGTTATGCGCGAGCAAGAAGAGAAAAAAGATTAACCTCAGAAATGTTGAATCTGAGTATAAGACTTTACATTTTAAGTTGCATCAACACTATTTAGGCTTAATTTGCTAAAAAAACTCATTCGCCTAAACCAGTTTGTATAAATAATATTATTGCTCATAAATAACTGTAAACAACCTAACTTGTCTAATGCTATAGTTTCTATTTTTTCATCTACTTATGTTGGCTACAAGATTATATATCCAATTAAGATAAATTAATAATCTATTCAGTAATTGATAGGACTATTAACCTTAATTAGATAAAATTGGCTCAATTTATGGTCAAAAAATCTATTAAGTAGGTCGGTATAAATAAAATCAACTGGTTAGGGTATTTAGTAGTTAGTGAATAGTCCTTCGTGGTAATAGCCATAAGCGTATTCATATTTCTTAATCCGAGTGACTTTATTTTGCTCTGCTTGCTTAAAAGCTAAGAGATAATAGCTTAAAGCCAATGTTAAGCCTAGTAGATTAATATTCTGACTCAAAACTAACATTAACTAAAATTATTTAAAAAGCATGGGAATTAATTGAAAAGTAAACTCCCTGCTCTTGTAAAGAATCACCATTATCCTCTACCGAAATCAGGGGAATTCCCCAATCTAAATGAGCATTAAACCTCGTCCCCAAGGTAAAATCTAAACCTATGCCTAAGGAAGGTAAGGTAGCATTATCAAGCTCAATAGCACCATTATTCCAAGCTGTTCCTACGTCCAGAAAAGGGGCAATTTGTAGCAGTCCATCAGCTTTTTTCCAGCGCCAGAGAGGGATCAGTAGCTCTACCGAGGCGAAGAGTCCGTTATCTCCCAGGCTCAGATCCTGACGATAGCCTCTAACGCTACTAAATCCCCCTAGGCGAAATTGTTCCAAAGGCAACAAATCATCCCCTGTCAGTTGGGCATCTCCCCGCAACACTAGCAAAAAATCATCCTCTAAGCGTTTTATCCATTGACCTTGACCACGCCAGGCAAGAAATAGACTGTCTGGTTCTCCATCACGATTAATTGTGGGGTTAAAGATATCTACCCCCAGGCTAAATTGAGAACGAAATGCCAATATCTGATTTCGGTTAAGATTAATATAATCTTGGAAAAGTCTAATAGTGCTGATTCTCGTTTCACCGTCTTTGTTAGCTCCACGGGCGAGCTGAAAACTTTCGTCCAAGAGGAAGGTTTCGCTAGCGAGGCGGGTAAAGCTTAGACCAAGGGCAAACTCTTGATGGGGTTTCAGCAGAAGTGGTTGCCGCGTAGTTAGCTCGTAATAACGAGATCGTGATTCAATATCGAGGGGATTAAAGGGCTCCTCAATCACATTATTAAAATTAAACCCAGAGACGGCTTTTATCGTGCCGTTTTTGCTGTTGATCGGCAATTCATAGTCCAGCTCAAAGGCATTACTGCCATCAGTATTAGCATATTCCAAGTGGAAGCGATCGCCCCAGCCGAAAAGATTGCCATGATTGAGCCCAAGACTTCTTTGATTTGCTCCGATACTGGGAGATCTTTGGTTATCGAACTTTGCTGAGAGATTGAAGACATCTGCTTCCTGAATTTCAATATCTAGCAAGCTAGTTCCAGGACGAATCCCTGCCGATAGTTCAGCAGAAATATTGTCAATTAAGGGGTCAAGGCGTAGTAGCTGAAGGGCTGCTAGCAAATTATCCACATTAACGGGCAGCCCCGCAGCCCTCTCAACTCGTGAAATAATATAGTTAGGCGAGAGGCGCTTAGTTCCCGAAATCTTAATTGCTTCTAACTGTCCCTCGATCACAGCAATTTGCACCCTGCCCTGATCCAGTTCTTGGGGGGGAATATAGGCTCCAGTGTTGAGGTATCCTTGTTCGGTATAGAGTTCGGTAATAGCATTGCGAGCCTGAAACAGTTCGGGTAGGGTCAGAGGACGATTGCGGTAGGATTTAACTGCCTGATTAAGCTCTTGGGGACTAAAGACGCTGCTGCCCACTACCTCAAAATCAGTCACGATAATTTCGGCAGGGATTTTAGGATGTTTAACCTCTATTTCAGTCTTGTCCGAGCGATCGCCTGATGGCAGACTGCTACCTGCTGCCACTGGGGAGTTTAAGCCGTTCAAGGTCATGGCGATCGCCGTTACCGAGGATGCCAGCAAGATTCGATTTACTTTGGGCAAGCCAACTTGATGGATCATCAACCTAATTTGAGTACGCTACCTTTATAAGATTTCTCAAACGCCATAATTAAAATTTGCTACTTCAAAAAATTGAATACACGGTCAACGGTTAATTTATCCAAAAAGCTTTTAGCTCTAAAGTTTACTCAAGTATATTGAAGCTAATGGCTAATGGCTAACAGCTAATAGCTGCGGCAAAGCCGCTTTATTCCTTGAGCTGATAGCGCATTCCAGGGACTTGCAAGACTAAATCCATTATTTCTAGTTCCGATAGGGCACACAGAATTTCACTCGCGCCCAAGTCTGTCTGAGCTTCAATCGCATCAATAGCAAGAGATTCTCTGTTGAGTAGAGAGTAAATCTGTGCTTGTTCTAGGGTAAGATCTGGCGGCGGTTTAGGTTCAGCTTTAGGGAGGGTATCTAATTGAGGCATAGTGCCCAACATCTCCAGCAGTTGTTCTAGCCCCAAGATTACATGGGCTCCTGAATTGAGCAGTGCTAAACAGCCTTGAGACTGTCTTGAATCCAAAGAGCCAGGCAGAACATAGACATCACGACCAAAGTCATTAGCAAAACGAGCCGTAATTAAAGCTCCTGAACGTTGGGGAGCTTCCATAATCAGCACTGCTCGACATAATCCAGCAATGATCCGATTTCTCGCAGGAAAATGAATGCGATCAGGTTGAGTTTGAGCAGGATATTCACTAACAATCAAACCTTGCTGCTTTAATTTTTGATAGAGATGGCGATTACTGTAGGGATATACCGTGTCTACCCCTGTCCCCAGTACGGCGATCGTTCGTCCCCCCGCTTCTAAGCAAGTCTGATGCGCCACCGTATCTATTCCCGCCGCCATTCCAGAAACGATGCCAAATCCCTGGCTGACTAAAGTTTGGGTGATTTTTCGCGTCCAGCGCTTGCCATATTCCGTCGGGTTACGAGTTCCCACAATGCCAATCATCGGCTTGCTGCCGTCATTTTCTGTCTCCTCCACCTGTCCCAAATAATACAGAATAGGAGGAGGACTGGGAATTTCAGCCAGTAGCTTCGGGTAAAGGGATTCTGAAGGCACCCAAAACTGGGGATTTTGCTTCAAATGTTCAGCCAGTAACTTGGCAGGATAATCGCCCCTCCTGCGTCCACTTAAAGCACTGATAACTTTACTATTTAGCCCCTCAACTTCAGCAAAAGCTGCGGCTGGAGAGTCCCAAGCCTCTTCTAGGGAACCAAAATGTTGCTCAATCTTTTTGAGAGTAACAGCGCCAATGCCTTTAATTTTCGACCAGGCTAACCAGTAACCCTTTTCCTGTGACATAGATACTATGACTTCCAGTTCTGGGCAATTATTGATGCTGACTAATCAATTGTCAACACCGCAATGAAATGCGTTAACAATTTCCCTTGCTGGCGAGACAGGGGGTAGAGATTTTTGATAATATTGCAAGGCATTTATTAACAATGATTAATTTTCTAACCATGAATCTAATATTGGCTGCCGCAGGTGAATTCCCGACCTATTTTGTGGCTGTTTACGTCTTGGGCTTTATTGCGGCAGTGACTATTGGCTCGATCGCCTGGTACAACTCAAAACGTCCTGCTGGCTGGGAAAATATGGAACGTCCCGACATTGTGCCCAAAGTAGACAGTGAAGAAAATCCCGATACCGAAAGCTAAATTGAAGATGAGGGTTGCTTTCAATAAGTTAATCTTCTGATAAATACTGATTCATTGCTCTGTATCAAGCAAAACATCCAATATATTCGATCTGATTTCAATTTTTTACTCGTTTTAATCCGCCAAAATTGTCTTTGTGTTCTAAAATCTTAAATAAAAATACATAATTATAAAGCTTTATTAAGAGAGGATTAATATATGTACATCGTACAGATTGCCTCCGAATGCGCTCCTGTAATAAAAGCTGGCGGTTTAGGAGATGTAGTTTACGGATTGAGCAGGGAATTAGACGAACGTGGTCATTGTGTCGAGCTAGTTCTACCGATGTACGACTGCATGAGATACGACCATATCTGGGGTTTGCACGACGCTTACCGCGATCTAGGGGTGCCCTGGTATGGAGGAGAGATCAAGTGCGACGTCTTTTGTGGCTGGGTACATGGCAGAGTCTGCTTTTTTATTCAACCCAAAAGCAAGGATCAATTTTTTAATCGGGGTTACTATTACGGCGGTGATGATGATCCGATGAGGTTTGCTTTCTTTAGCAAAGCAGCCATGGAATTTTTACTCAAAAGCAATAAACGCCCCGATATTATCCACTGTCATGATTGGCAGACTGGCTTGATCCCCGTAATGCTCTTCGAGATGTATCAGTATTATGGAATGGAGCGACAGCGAGTTTGCTACTCAATTCACAATTTCCGACACCAGGGCATTTGCGGGAATGAAATTCTAGTAGCAACGGGCTTAAATCGACCTGAGCATTATTTTGAATATTCTCGTTTACGAGATAACTTTAATCCTTTTGCCCTTAATCTAATGAAGGGAGGGATTGTCTACTCTAACTACGTTAATACAGTTTCTCCGCATCATGCCTGGGAAGCTCGCTATACCGACGTGGGTTATGGTTTAGGTCATACTTTAGGGCTTCATCAAGAAAAATTTGGCGGCATTCTTAATGGGGTTGACTATAATTTCTGGAATCCAAAAACAGACCAGCTGATTCCTGCTAACTATGATATTGATAGCCTGGAGGACAAAGAAAAGAATAAGCAGGCTTTACGGGAGCGATTGCTGCTGCACAATTCAGATAAGCCGATTATTGCCTATATTGGTCGTCTAGATGATCAAAAGGGCGTACATCTGGTACATCATGCCATTTACTACGCCCTGCAACAAAATGCTCAATTTGTCTTGTTGGGTTCAGGAACTTCCCCTGACGTTAACCACAAGTTCCTCCATGAAAAATACTTCCTCAATGACAATCCTGATGTGCATCTAGAAATTGGGTTTAATGAAGAGCTGGCACACCTAATCTATGCTGGAGCAGACATGATGGTAGTACCCAGCAATTTTGAGCCCTGTGGACTGACGCAGTTAATCAGTCTTAAGTATGGTACGGTGCCGATTGTTAGAGGCGTAGGCGGTTTACTCAGTACCGTCTTTGACCGCGATTACGATCCTAACCGTGCTCCCGAAAAGCGCAATGGCTATGTTTTCTATCAAATGGATAATAATGCCCTAGAGTCGGCAATGAGTAGAGCTATTGGACTCTATTCTAAATATCCCAAAGAATTTGAGCAATTGGTGCTTCAGGGAATGGAATATGATTATTCCTGGAAGAATGCGGGTAGTCAGTACCTCAATTTATATGAATATATCCGTTTTAAGTAATTAATAATTAACGTCTGATGTGAATTAGAATAATCGATTTAATTGCCTTAAAATAAGGGAATTGAGATGCTTCGAGTTTAAATACTTGGAGCTAAATTAAGTCTTCAAGACTATAAAAAAGCTAATGGCTAATGGCTAAGGGCTAATAGCTACGAGCCAATTAACTTTAAGCGAAGCGTCTTGGTGAGCATTCCCTTGCGCCTATCGGCGACGCGGGGTCTCACCGCTAATTCACATTAAGCGTAATTAATAATGGATAATTATTAATTAATTTCAAGTCTTTGAAATTAGACCAGATAAAGCGTCTCTCAGTTTTTAGCTTTAGCTTCACTGGAGGCGTTTCTGTTTCTGAGGATAATTACACCAGCTACAATAATTAGCGCTGCTCCATACCAAGATTTTGGCTCTAATAACTCTTGCCACACCAACCATCCTAGAAAGGTACCAAAAGGAACGGAAGTATACGTAAAGATTCCCACACTGGCGGCGGGAGCACTTTGATAGCCGCGAGTTAGTAACAATTGACCAATAGTGGTAGTTAACCCTACTCCTCCCAGCAACAACAACTGGTTGAGAGTAGGGGTTTGCCAATTCCACAACATGGGTAAAGCAGAAATCATTACTCCAGCGATCGCAAAATAGGATACAGTCCTCAAAGGAGGCTCCGTAGCCGATAGTTTACGTACCGTAACAAAAGCAACGGCAGCAAATACGCTGCTGGCTAAAGCCACCAAGCTTGCCCAGCTAGCTTCTCCGTTAGGTTCTAAAATTAACCAGACTCCTAAAAATCCGATGCCTCCCGCAGCAATAATGGGCAGAGTAATTTTTTCTTGGAGCCAAAAAGCTGAGATAAAAGGAATCATTAGGGGAATAGTGGACTTAATTAACATCGCATCCCCCAAAGAGATTTGACCTAGAGCATAAAAGAAACAGTACATGGCTCCCATGCCAAACCCAGCGCGCAGTAGGTGCAGGTGCAGTCGCTCTGTTTTGAGGATATTTGAGCCGCTAGCCAGGATTGAAGGAGCTAAAATTCCTAAGCCAAAGGCATTACGAAAAAAGACAATTGATTCACTTCCCAAAGAACCAGAAATAAATTTGATGATTGCCGCACCGAGAGCAAAACTTAATTCCGCAGCCACAATAAAGCATGCTCCCCGTAGGATATTTTGGCGTTGCATTGTTTATGGTAAATTGCCAATTAAGTAAGTAGAGTTAAATAAAGTCAAATAAGTTAATAAATATTAATTCAATTACAGCTATTACCACTAACTACTAACTATCCTAACCAGTTAAACTCGCGCGTTCCCTTGCGCCTGTCCTAAAGGATACCGCTCCGCATAACGGCGACGCGGGGTCGCTCGTTAATTATATTTGTACCGACCTACTTATTGAGCCATCTCAGACAGTACTCGATCTACGCGCTCCAGCTCAATGTCCATCAGGTTATCCACAGTCCAGTTAGCCTGACGCTGCAACATGTGGAGTGGGTAAATATAGGAAATACCTACAACCTGGATCTGAGCTCTTTTAGCTGCTTCAATACCTACTGGGTTATTTTCGATCGCCAAACATTCAGAAGTTTCGACATTAAGCCTTTGAGCCGCCAGCAGATAGGGATCAGGTTCAGGTTTACTGGCAATCAAATCATCTCCCGCTACGATGACATCAAAATACTGATCTAGCTCAAGTTTTTCCAGCAAATACTCCACTTCCGAGCGGTTTGCTCCTGTAACTAAGCCAACGGCAATTTCCTGATTCTTTAACTGAATTAAAAACTCCGTAAGATAAGGCGGTAAGTCGAATTCTCCTCGCTGCTCTATTTTTTGACGATAGCCTTGAGTTTTAGTCTCCAAAAGTCGATCTAGATATGCATCTGCTAGGATGCGTCCCCGAATCGCCAAAATAGCGTTGAGACAGGCGCGATCGCTTTTACCACGGCAGTACTGGGCATATTCGTCACTATCAGCTAGCAAATTTTCTTGAAGCAAGATTTCCGCAATTAGCTCCTGATTAATTGCTTCATCGTCAATAATCACGCCACTAAAATCTAAAAAAACTGCTTTTAAACTCATATATTCAGCTTGTGAGGTCAACAGGGTGATTAGAGCGGGCAAGTCATTTAGGGATTAACCTTCAAAAGAGAAATCCTGACTACGCACCTTGAGCGCTCTTTCTGATTTTGAAATAGCTGTCGCTAATTTATTGATTTTACCCCTGTAGTTAGCTGGTTTGTCCACCAAACATCTTTCGTCATGACCTGACTAAACTTAGCTCTTCCTAGCCAAGCATCAACGCTACCAGCTGCATATTCTTTAATATAGGGTTCTTCAAAAATCTCCGTGAGCCAGATGGTATTACGTAAGGTCTGTTGATGACCATCCAAAATTATGATCTGTCCTGCTGGTTTGAGGATGCGATAGGCTTCCATTAGAACTGCTTCTGATATTTTAGCGGGGGTTTCATGCAGGAGCAGCGATGCCGTAACCACATCAAATTCATCAGCGGCAAATCCAGTCGCTTCAGCTAACCCATGAACCCACTGAATATTTAATCCTGCTTGTTGAGCTTTATACTGGGACATAACCAACATATGGGGTGATAGATCCAAACCAATCACTGTCGCCTGGGGAAAGGCTTGTTTGAGCAGCATTGTAGTTGAACCAGTACCGCAGCCTAAGTCAAGTATTTTACGGGGATTACCTGCGATCGCTTTGATTACAGATTCTCGATTCCAATTTTCATTAGGCGGCAGGGCATGTTTCGTTACAGGATCGTAAGTTACTGCCGCTCCAGCGTTTAGATATCCTCCAGGTATACCATGGAAATTTTGAGAACTATAGTATTTAGGGTAGAGTAAGCTATGGTTTTTCAGTAGATTGCTCTCTGTTTCCCAGTCGATACTATCCGCAAGCTCTTTTAATTCCTGACTATTGATTAAAAACCCAAATAGAGGTTGGAGAAATTTGTCCCATAAAGTATCTTGACCAGTAGCCATAGGGTGTGTAGAAAACAATTATTGCTAAAAATTTTTATATATTAAATGATTATATAATATCTATTACAAGCTGATAGCTTGTTTTTCATAGCTGCTTCAATTTTTTTGACAGAGCCTGGTTGAAGATCATAGACTAGAGCACTAAGTTTTATTAATAGTCAATATCAAATGCTAGAGCCTTCAGAGAAATATTCTTCGGGAGAGCAACCAGAAGACTCAGAATTAAGAACCCAGAGACAAAGAGCTTACTGGAAGGCTAATATCAAACTCATCCGTAATTTGCTAATCATTTGGGGAGTGGTTTCTCTAGGATGCAGCATTTTATTGGTGCCACTACTAAATAATTTTAATTTTGCTCGTCTCCCTCTGGGTTTTTGGATGGCGCAACAAGGCTCTATTTTTACTTTCGTAATTTTGGTGTTTATCTACGCTATTAGAATGGATCAGCTTGAGGAAAAATATCGCCGCAAGCAAGCAATTAAGAGCAAGAAGCTTTAACCTCTAAATTATCTATAGAATATGGGGTAAATTACATTAACTAAGCTGCATCAATTACCTACAGAATCTACAAAGAATCAACAAGGCTTAGAGCGATCGCAACAAATTAATGTTCTGCTCCACAATGAAGATTACTCTCCTGCATCGGGCTGAATACAAACTTGTTCTATAGTTTTCTTCGGATCGGCAATGCTTAAATTAACGACCACGCCGTTTTCCGTAATGATAGAGGCTATATTAGGCGTTCTCTCGCTATAGATAAAGTCTAAGCCGTTATTCTCAGCGTAACTGCTGGCGGTAATCATCGATTTCCCAATAAACTTAGGCCAACTATTTAAACGAGGATGAAAAGCTGATTTCTCACTAGTGCAAATTAAAACCTGCTCGGAATTTTCTTCGGGACTGGCTAATTCCAGACTAGCGTTATCTTTGGGCTCTGATTGATTCTCCGTCAAGGTTTCATCTGCTGGGTATAGAGATTGAACCTTATTGGGTAACTCTAGCTCTGGTTCAAAGATGATTTCATCATCACTTTGTACTATGGAAGAATAATAGCGATCGCCGTTACGTCCAGCAAAATAGGTTATCCTACCATCATTAGCCTGAAAGACATTACCACGGTCAACTGCCTGGGCTGATACTAAAACCCGATCATCAGGATTAACCTTGGACTGACGATGATAATAAAAGTTTTGCTCTAGCTGACAAATGCTAATTTGATAGTCTTCAATCTCAAAGCTATATACTTCAAGATACGCGGGATTAACTTCCTGACAGTTTAGGGGAGTGCGGTCTATATTATTTTGAGCTAAAAGTAAGTCATTATCCAGCTTAAATTGCCAAAAACTTGGTATGGCAAAAACAGCAAACAAGCCTTTACTCCAGTAGGAGCCTAAAATAAAGGCAAATAAATTTTTTGGTTTATCCCAATTCAACATGAGCAAACGTATCTGAGCTAGGCAGAATCATAGTTATTAGTATAGTTTTTAAAAGTTACAATATAAATAAAATCTAAAGTTTAGATTACCCAATTTAATGGCAAAAATTGACCTTATTAATTTAATTTAGTCTAAACTCAAAGGGTAAAGACTTAGACAACATTATTATTTAAGTTTTTTTTAGATTTTTAGCATAATTCATAACTTTATTGGCGAGCCCCTCGCAGCCGAGACTTGAGGGCTTGTTCCAGGTTAGTCAGTATGTTTAGGAGACATTAAGGGGTAAAATTTAATCATATTTACGATTTATCTGGTGATTAATGGCATCCTTACCAAGACATAGACCAAGAAAGCTATCTCTCGGACCCTTAGAATCTGAAATATTAGAAATTGTCTGGAATCTGAAGATAGCTACTGTTAAAAAAGTTCATGAACAAATATTGCAAGATCCTGAGCGAGAGCTGGCATATACTTCGGTAACTACTGTATTACAGCGTTTGACCAACAAGGGTTGGTTAAAATGCAGTAAAAAAGGCAGAGCTTTTTCTTGGCAGGCAACAATCTCCCGTGAGCAGGCTCAGGCTTTAAATTCCTATGAAAAACTCAATGGATTTCTGGCAATCAGTAATCCTGATTTAGTAGCTTCTTTTGCTGATAGTTTAGACACCGCTAGTTTAGAACAAATTGAGGCGATCGCATCTCGTCTTAACCGTATCCGTCGTCAGAGGGAGGAGTTGCACTAGTGCATTTTTGGGCAATAGTCATTATCTTAATTATCGCTGTTATAGTCCGTCAGCAGTCTGGTTTCTCCGCCCAGGAATGGGCGCAGCGCTGGTATAGAACTTTATTCACTTTTTTATTTCCGCCTTTGCTGCTGTTTTCTACCGCAGCTACTGTTCTCTACATGGGCTGTCATGGAGAAATGTTAGGGGTGGAAGTAGGCTCTTTTGGCTGCATTATTTCAGGAGTCTGGCTAGGATTTACTTTATTATCCCTCCTGCGTTTAGCCTACTTGGGCAATCGTTCTCTAAATTCCTTCGCCAATTTAAAGCAACAGCTTGTTGCTTCAACCAGCGCCCAAGTTTTGGATACTGACTTTCCCTACAGCGCCCAAATCGGCTTTTGGCAGCCAAGTTTAGTTATTAGTCAAGGCTTGCTCAAGATTTTAGATGATGAACATCTGGCAGCGGTAGTTGCCCACGAACAGGCACACCTCTACTATCGCGATACTTTCTGGTTTTTTTGGTTGGGTTGGGTACGCTCCTTTAGTTTCTGGTTACCCAATACAGAAATTCTCTGGCAAGAGTTAATCCTACTGAGAGAGTTGCGGGCAGACCGAAAAGCAGCAGAATACGTCGATTTTTTACTCTTAGCAGAGTCTTTACTGGCTGTTGCTCAGGCTCCCTTACAATCACCCCCTATTTGGTGTGCCAGTCTTCATGATGCTCAAATTAGCGATCGCCTGACGGAAAGAATTGATTATCTACTCCAGGAAACCGCATCTATCCCCAGCAACCGCTGGCATAACTGGAGTTGGCTGGTTCTAATACTGCTACCTCTACTAGCAATTCCCCTGCACTGTTAGATTTACTTTGTGCACGGAAGTTATAGGTTATAGGTTATAGGTTAAGCCCGCCATTCCCAGAAATCACTTCACCAATCTTAAATGCTTTAATCTCTCTGTCTCTAGACCATTCTAAGACTTCCTGAGCCTGCTGGTTAGGTACAATCACCGCAAAGCCAATACCCATATTAAAAGTGTCAAACATTGCCTTTTGGGATACGTTCCCCGCTTCGGCTAGCCAGCGGAAAATCGGCAGGATTGTCCAGCTACCCTGATCTATCGCAATAGATTGTCCTGGATTTAAGCATCGAGGTAGATTTTCGGGTAAGCCTCCTCCTGTAATGTGCGCCATGCTATTGACCTGTAACTCCGTTGCCAGTAATTCTAAAATTGGCTTGACGTAGATTTGAGTAGGAGTAATCAATTCTGCTCCTAAAGTCTTACCTAATAAGATTTCTGGGGTGTCTGACCAAGAATAGTTCCCTGATTCAATAATCTTTCTCACTAAACTAAAACCATTACTGTGAACCCCTGCGCTCGCCAGTCCAATAACGGCATCGCCAATTTCCACTTGAGAACCATCTAAAAGCTTGCTTTTCTCTACTACCCCGACGCAGAATCCCGCCAAGTCGTATTCTCCTAGCTGATAGAAGCCTGGCATTTCTGCCGTTTCTCCTCCCAGAAGAGCGCAACCACTGAGACGACAACCCTGGGCAATTCCTGCGACTACTTCCGCCAGTTGCTCGGGCTTTAACTTCCCCGTCGCTAGATAATCTAAAAAGAATAGTGGTTCAGCACCAGAAGTCAAAATATCATTGACGCACATGGCTACTAAATCAATGCCTACGGTATCGTGGCGATTAAGCTCCTGGGCAATTTTGAGCTTGGTTCCTACCCCATCGGTTCCCGATACTAGTACTGGGGATTGATAGCCTGAAGGTAGCTGAAAATATCCGCCAAACCCCCCTAATCCCCCTAACACTCCTGGTCGATTGGTGCTGGCAACATCTTGACGAATTTTATCTACAAACGAACGTCCTGCTTCTATATCGACACCAGCGTCTTTATAGTCCATAAGTATTATTAGGGTAATATTGTTTAACGAGAAATAACTACCAGGGGCAGATGAAGAATATTGCCTGAGAAATCTGGTTAACTTAGCTCATCCTAACTTGTTTTGCGATCGCCTCAAAAACTGATCTAGTAAAATTCAGATAACTTTGGGGAGAAAAAGAGAGTAGGAGATAAATTAAGATTGATTATCTAGATAATTGACAAATTTAGCCGAAATTTTAAACTTCACTACTTTTCTTTGCCAAAAATTTATCACTTTTTGAGCAAAATTTGAGTGTTTATGCAATTTACCGAATCAAAAAACCAACCTTAAGATTTATCTAAATAAAAAAAATTGTGTTGACCAAACCAACTTAAAATTTTGTAAAAGTAATTTTTAATCGACTATGTTTAATTTTTGGTGTGATTTTAAACTGACTACGGCTACGATTCTACTGGCATTATTAAATGTCAGCCTTTTGGGTAACCAAGCTGAGGCAAAATCTGCTCCAGAGCCTCAGCAATTATTCTCTACAACGTCCCGAATAGAAACCCAAGCTAGTCAATCTCTAGGCTCTAATTTACCCTCTAAAACCCTTAAATCAGGTGAATTATTAGAACCCCAAACCTTGCCACAGTCCAGCGATCCTTTAGTAATTGCAAGTTCCTTTAGGGGTCAGGCTTCATGGTATGGACCAGGGTTTCACGGTCGTCTGACTGCCAACGGAGAAAGATATAATCAGAATGCTATGACTGCGGCTCATCCTAATCTAAAATTCGGTACTAAAGTTAAAGTTACCAATTTAAATAATGGTCGTTCTGTTGTGGTCAGAATCAATGATCGTGGTCCTTTCACTAGAGGCAGAGTTATCGACCTTTCCGCAGCGGCGGCGCGATCGCTCGATATGATGCGTTCGGGAGTTGCTCCAGTAAAAGTAACTATTTTGGGACGATAAAAAAGAGAAGCTGATGTAATGAGCCTATTAATCGTCGATAATTAATCTTTGATGATTGCGAAGTAAAGATTTATGGTGCTGTTGGTAAGAACAATTTCTGAATTACGTTCTCATTTAGCCGTCTCTCGCCAGAAAGCAGCAGTGGGTTTAGTACCTACTATGGGGGCATTGCACCAAGGTCATCTGAGTCTGATTAAACGAGCGATCGCCGAAAATAGTCTGGTGGTGGTGAGTATTTTTATTAATCCTTTACAGTTCTCTCCCACAGAAGATCTGGCGGAATATCCTCGTAATCTAGAGCAGGATCTAAAACTTTGTCAGCGAATGGGGGTAGATTTAGTTTTTGCCCCTAAACCGCAGGAGATTAACCTCCAAGGAGATACGGAAGCCTTGGAGCAAACCACCGTGGTGAAGCCATCACAGCAAATGACTGAGATATTGTGTGGGAAGTATCGTCCTGGGCACTTTACGGGAGTTGCCACCGTTGTTGCCAAGCTATTGAATATTGTTCAACCAGATAGAGCTTATTTTGGTCAGAAAGATGCTCAACAGCTAGCAATTATTCGTCGTTTAGTTACGGATTTAAATCTTCCTGTAGAGATTATTCCCTGTCCAATTATTCGTGAAGCATCAGGCTTGGCATTAAGCTCCCGTAACCACTCTTTATCTGTTTATGAACAAGAACAGGCGGCGCAAATTTATCGTAGTCTACACGAGGCAAAATTAGCTTTTCAGGGGGGAGAATTAGATAGTAAGGCTCTAATTAAATTAGTGAGACAAGGATTAACTGACACTGAAGCAGTTAAAATTCAGTATGTTGAGTTAGTCGATCCCCTGACTCTTCAGCCCTTGGAAAAGATTAAACAGGCTGGATTACTGGCGATCGCCGCTTATGTTGGTTCTACTCGCTTGATTGATAATATCGTGTTGCAAAAACGTCAGCCCATTATTGCTATTGATGGTCCCGCTGGGGCAGGAAAATCCACCGTTACCCGTCGTCTGGCGCATCAGCTAGGGTTACTTTATTTAGATACGGGGGCCATGTATCGTGCCGTTACCTGGTTGGTGATGGAGTCTGGGATTGAGATTAATGATCATCAGGCGATCGCCGATTTAATTGCGGAACTAGATTTAAAGCTCACTTCCCCTCCAGGTGAAGACTTACCCACGGTGGTGCACGTTAATAACCAGGAAGTAACTAACGCCATTCGCACCCCTGAAGTAACCACCAACGTTTCGGCGATCGCAGCCCAGGCTGCGGTGAGAGAGAAACTAGTGTTAATGCAGCAACAATGGGGACAACAAGGGGGCTTAATTGCCGAAGGTCGCGATATTGGCACTAATGTTTTTCCTAATGCCGAATTAAAGCTATTTTTAACTGCTACTGCTGGGGAGAGAGCTAAAAGACGCTGGCAAGACCTGCAAAATCAGGGAAGAAAGGATATTAATTTAAAGCAGCTAGAGCAAGATATTCAGCAACGAGATGAACAAGATAGTAATCGGGCGATCGCACCTTTGAAAAAAGCTGCTGATGCTATAGAAATAGTTACCGATAGTTTAACCGTTGAGGAAGTTATTAATAAGATTGTCACACTCTATAATCAAATTACCCAAAGTTGAAATGAATTTTCTGATAAGCTTATAGCCATTTTCAGTTCGATATACTCCCATTAGATTATGACTCAGGCGATCTCCCTCAACGTTTATCTCTCATTTCTTCAACATAACTATCGTCATTAATGTGTTCTTCTTTCGATGCTATGAGACCTCAACAAATGGCAAGAAACTATGACCATATTGCAAGCTGGTGGAAGGAACAGATGAAGAATTCAGATTCGGGAATTTTACCGCTAAAAAAAGCGATCCAATTCACGAAAAATCAAGGTTATGCCCTAGATGTCGGTTGTGGCAGTGAAGGGCGTTTTATCAGGCTAATGCTTCAGTCTGGTTTTCATGTTGAAGGTTTAGATATTTCTCCAAAGATGATTACCTTAGCTAAAAAACAGCATCCCTATCTCAAATTTTATACAGATGACATCTGTACATGGGAAATGCCCAGAAAATATAGTTTTATTACAGCTTGGGATAGCACATTTCATCTTCCTTTAAACGAACAAAAACCTGTTTTGAACAAGTTATGTCAAGGTTTGACAGAGGGCGGTATCCTAATGTTTACCTTTGGTGAGGGTGAGATGGAAGAAATTTCTGGCTCGTTTGCAGGAGAAACTTTTGAATATAGTACTCTGGGCAGACAAAAATATTTGGATTTATTATCTCTTTTTGGATGTCAGATTAAACATCTTGAGTACGATCAATACCCAGAAAATCATATTTATGTTGTTGCTCAAAAAATTAATTAAAAGTTCTATGCTTATTTACTTAGGCTGTGACTCAGGCGATCGCAAATATCAGCAAAACCGCTAAAGTTCAGATTTACTCGTTTATTTAATTGTTTATCTAACCGCAACAGCAATTTCTAAATACCAGTCAAAAGCTGCCTGAAGATCAAGTTCAGCTTCTTGCTGAATTAAAATTTTATACCTCATTCATTATCTTGTAATCTTTGTTTAACTTTATCCCAAATTGATCCAGATTGAAGACTTTTTTGAAAGATTTCTAAACGATTATCTAATTCCGTTTTTTGCGCTTCGGTTAAATCTATTTCTTGAGTTGTATCACTGATGCTATCCCAAATATCTTCAACTAATTGAATTCTTTCGGCAATATTTAATTTGAGAATTTCAGGCAGTAGTGGATTATTCATTGAACAATGAACATTAAATAGTATTTTAAATCATTATTTGCCAAAGCACTTTTAGATGAAGCTGCTTCTTTATTACTTAATGGTAAACCAGAAACAGCCAGATTAATACTAAGAGATTTAGTTAATGCTACTATCGGCTTTGAAAAATTAGCTCAACAAACAGCTTTACCAAGTAAAAGTTTGCATCGGATATTATCAGCAAAAGGCAATCCTACAATGAACAATTTAACTACTGTCTTTGATATGCTACGTCGAGAATTACGAGTAATTTTGGAAGTTACAGCGATCAGGGTTGAATAGATTAGCGATCACTTGTTAGAAATAAAGTATGAAATATCTGTGAGTGTTTAACTAACAAGACTTGATATTCTACTACTACTGAGTAAAGTTACTCATTAATTATAGTTACTGAATATTTATCAAAAGCCGAATCAAGAGAAATAATCGGTATATTTTCAGCTATGGATTGAGCAATAATGAGGCGATCAAATGGATCTCTATGATGAAAAGGCAGGGTGGCATTAATTTTAAGATGTTCTAATTCAATATTAAGCAATTGGATACTACTTGCAACTACTTCCTGTTGAATAAATTCATCATAGTTAGGTTTGAGGGTGAGCTTACCTAGATTATATTTAATTGACATTTCCCAAAGGCTAGCAATACTTAGATGACAAACGTTATTTTCATTTTCGATTAAGTCTGTAATGCGATCGCTTAGTCGGGGATTATCGTTAATAAACCAAAGAAATATATGGGTATCTAGCAGCAAGTTCATTACATATATTCCTGAAAGTCTTCTAGAGGCTCATCAAAATCATCAGACATCCAAACTTTACCTTTAGCACTTCCTCTTTTTAAGGGTCTGGAAAACGGTGAGATTTTAGCTACTGGCTGATCATTTTGAGTAATAATTATTTCTTCTCCTTTAATAGCCAGATCCAACAGTTTTGATAAGTTGGATTTAGCTTGAGCTATATCTAGTTGAGTCATGGAATAAGTAATGAGTAATGAGTGAATTATTTTTCTTTTAATTTATTAATTGAAGCTGTTTATATCTTAATAATCTTTTCATTTTATTCTATCATGCTTTGAAATTTTGATTGGGGTACTAGCTCTGATTTAACCATTATTTTTATCCAATAAAGTGTTTCATTAGCTTCCTTCAAGGCTATAGAATATTTGTTGATAAAATCTTTAGTTGATTGTGCAAATCTCGCCTCTGAGCAGTTGGCTCCTATCGAAGTTCCACTTCTCAAGAATTGTTTTGACAAGACCTTAGCTGCATCATCATAATGTCTCTTGTTTAGTTCAGAATAAGCTTTAATAACTCTTATAGCAAATCTTTCTTGAATACTTATTTCTGCATTATTACTAATCATAAGTTGAACGTAGACTATTTCTAGTAATTAAGGCGATTAAACAGGTAGTTTGGTTTAAGTCTTTTTTTAGCTGTTCACTAATTGAAGTACCAAAGGGTAGCTGATGACCAGGAACAGATGTACAGCGAATAGATTCTTCTTTGATTTCTAATGCAGCCAGCAAATAATCAATGAGAAGTGAAGCAATTTCTCGATCTGCATGACTGTGACTAATAAAAATGCGTGTCATAGTCTCTCTAATTAGCTTCTATTTTGTTTTTCACCGTCTTGATCTGCCTTTGAAATTCAGCTATAATTTAACTTAACGGCATTTCCTGTAAATTACCTTTGTATTTTATCATTTTGGTAGAGTTAAATTGAGATCTCCGATCAGTAGTCATTTTTAATAAAATTGTATTAGTTAACTATCTCTGTTACCTAATTTTGTAAGCGAGCAATTTCTGATTCTTTTTTCTGGATTTGTAATTGCTGTGATCGCTCCAATTCTTCTAGCTTCTTAGTTAGCTCTTGATTCTCTTCTTGATACAATTGGGTTGTGGTTTGTAAGTGAGAAATTACTGCTTGTTTTTCCTCTCTTGTAATTAGTTTGGGAATGAACTTATTAAGTTGTTTGTCAAAAAGATATTTGAGCTGTTCAACTTCCTTATATGATTTATAAAAATGCCTTAGATTATTTAGTTTCTTTTTAAAATTAAGTAAACTACTAATTTCATCTGTTATTTGACTTATGCTAATTTGCGAATCACTGAAATAGGTATAAATTAGCAGCTTTTGATTTAAGCGAAAGGTTTCAAGCGCCTTGAGAAATTCTTCTTCAGTATATTGACCAACCTTAGTTTTAAACAGACTGATAAATACATCACACTCAGTAATCGCCTTATTATATTCATCCTGGAGACGAGTGGGAGACACCGCATCGAGAAAATCTTCCCAGATAACCAACTCTAGGAATATACCCTGTTTGATGTATTCTTTATTCTTGCGGTTGATAAAAATCTCAAACTGTTCCCGATCATCCTTCAGTTCAGAGGAAGAAGCCAAAAAGATTTTGATAATTCTCATGCCCGTTATCGCTAATCTAACCTGCCTGTACTTTAGACTTCCCGACCGTTGAGCCATGCTTTTGACAATCTCGACTCATCTTTGAGCCAACGGTGCTGAACTATTGCTGTATCATAGCATTTCCATCGAGTTGAATTGCGATCACCGATCTGGATAGGAGCAAAAGTTTTCTGATGCGATCGCTTTACTGAAACGAAGAAACAACAAACAGATATTAATAAAGCCAAAAATCTCTATCAAGAATATAAAAATCGTAAAGAAAAGTCAAATAAGAAACAATGACTATAAATAGAGACTCTACCGCAACAATCAACGAAAGACTAAAAAAAGATACCGAATTTGCCAAAGCACTTTTAGATGAAGCTGCTTCTTTGTTACTTAATGGTGAACCAGAAACAGCTAGATTAATATTAAGAGATTTAGTCAATGCTACTATCAGCTTTAAAAAGTTAGCTCAACAAACAGCTTTACCAAGTAAAAGTTTGCATCGGATGTTATCAGCAAAAGGCAATCCTAAAATGAATAATTTAACTACTATCTTTGATATGTTACGTCAAGAATTACGAGTAAGTTTGGAAGTTATAGCGATCAGGGTTGAATAGCACTTTTTCTGTAGAATTCTATCATTTCCAAAGGGGTAATTTGCGATGAGAGAACCCTACTATTTCTGATAAGTAGTCACACAAAATTAATTACACATTTCAAAATCGAACAATCCTCATTAGGTAAGGATTACAGAAAATCGAATTAGGTAATTAATTATGCTTAGGTACTTAACCACTAACCGCTAACTAATTCGATCGCCTTTAAGACAGAAAGTCGCCCTTCAATTACAGATGCGATCGCCCGAAGATAGAGATCCATAGTTAAAACGTTGAGATAAGTGGCTTGTCTGATTAGGCTGTGACTCAGGCGATCTCAAATATTAGCAAAACCGCTAAAGTATAGAATATCCCGTAAGGAAATCTACGAATTAATTTACGCCTTAATTCTCTATAAACGACTGGACAGGGGAAGGGATTACGTTGAATTTACGATAGGCTAGCATCGATTGCAGCTCGATATTTGCGATCGCTCTATTAATAAAGCTACATTTCAAAATCATTATTTAGCTAATAATCAACCTGTATTAGTGACTCAAGGGGCAAAAAACTGGACAGCAATAGCTCAATGGCAACAAGATTATTTGGCTACTAAACAAGATTTAATTATTCCCCAATTTTTTTCGGGGGCTAGCAATAATTCTTCTTTTGCTCCTGTAGTTAAACCATGTCTTCAAAATAGCGATTACTACAAAACACAAAATTATTTCTCCAGATCAAGTTTCAGAAACTATGCCAAATAATCAATCAAGAGCCGCAATTAAACTATGTTGCTTTTTCTCCCTTATCTCAACGAGCTAGTTTGTTAGCTGATATTACAGTTCCTGATTTATTAGATTCAAAAACTATCAACAGCATCAATTTCTGGTATAGCTATGGTCATCTACATACAGGCTTACATTACGATGATTATGAAAATATTTTGGTCTTAGTTAAAGGAAAAAAGCGAATTCTACTCTATCCACCCAATCAAAGTAAATTCTTATATTCCCAAGCTCTACCTATGTTAATTACATAATGTGTTCGTAGGTCATATTTTCTTTTGCGATCGCAGTATTTTTATAATTAAATCAAAATAATTTAAATTGAGACTTCTTCAATTTCATCAATTGATCGCAGTAACTTTAAATCAGCATCTGGAGCTGATTCTGCTTGGGCAAAATCTTGAGAATGGGAAACGGTTTTTTGATGATGAGACTGCTGTGGAAAATCAATTTTAAAATCTCGATAGTTTTGCAACCACAACTTTAAGTCAGCCAATAAAGTTTTCAGGTCTTGTTGGGTTTGCTGATGTTCTGCCTGGGTATATTTAATCGTGACGCTTGTGGGCTTACCAGACTTGACGAACCAGTAGGTCATCTGAAGCTGTTCTGGAACATAGTCTGATGTTTGGCATAAAACATAAAGATAAAGCCGAGTTTGCCAGTTACGATGCAGTTTTTTCTTACCTACGGGCTGACGATAGGTTTTCCAATCTAAAATGACCGCCCTCTCTGGTTGAGCAATTAGCAAGTCGTAAATTACGGTTAATAAAAAGTTATCAAAGTTCCAGGTGCGGCAATGTTCTGCCTCGCGCCACGCATCATCAGCGGTGGCTAATTCTGGGGCGGCAGTAATTAAAGCACCCAAAGCATCCGCCAACTCAGAATCGCTGGAGAGTAAAGGTGCGATGGGTAAGGTTAACTCTCGTTGCTGCATCAATAAATGAAATCTGCTGCCCCACTGCATGCTCTCATGCTGTTCTGGTGCCAGAATTGTACCTAGACCATCCATATAAACTCGTTGAAATTTATGAGGGCAGATACTCAATAAATTTAGGTGGCTTTGAGATAGGCGAACCAAATCTAGTTCAGACATAAATAACTCCTGAGGGACATACAAATAGACTCGTTAGGGCTTTATTGAGACATTTAAATGCTGTTTATAGCTTAACTGCGATAACTAGAAAATAAACCCCCGACTGAGATAGGATTTGTATGGTGTAAAAAATATAGAGTTGTCCAATGAATTATCTAATTGCTGTACTACCCGATCGCTTTCAGGCGGAAGAAGCTTACACAGCGTTAGAAAAAGCAGGAATCCCCCTCAGTAAAATGGCGATCGCAGGTAGAGGTTACAAAACCGCTGACGATTTAGGGCTATACGACCTCAAAGAACAAGCTCGAAAAAAAGCTCGATTTATGGCTTACTGGTTGGTTCCTTTTGGCTTTGCGGGGGGCTATCTCTTTAATCTAATTACGGGTTTAGACAACCTGGATTGGGCTGGCGATCCTGGCAATCATATTGTGGGAGGAATTTTGGGGGCAATTGGCGGTGCTATGGGTAGCGTTTTTGTCGGTGGTGGTACGACTTGGGCAATGAGCTCGGCGGGAGATACGACTCCGTTTCGCGATTACTTAGCGGCGGATAAGTATCTGGTGTTAGTCGATAATATTGGCGGATTGGGCGATCAGGCTATTCCTATTTTGCGTCGGATGGCTCCAGAAACAATCCAAAGTTATGAAGCTTAGTTGTTTTATTTATCATCCATGTAGCAAGAACTTAGAACGCTCAATTTGAAGCTTCGTTAAGTATGGTAAGGTAACCGAACCTAATTTTTAAGATTTACGAATCTACCATAAAATAACTGTATTGCGATTGAGCTTATCTCATTGAACTTATATCTAAGATGATGCGATCATTCACTCATGAGAAGTTTAGGCGATCGCAACTCAATTTTATAGTATGTAAATACAGTAAAAATTCCAAGCTAGATAAAAATAGTGTCTCAAACATCAATAACCCAACATATAGAAATTACTCCTGGCGTTTGTGGTGGCAAACCCAGAATTGCAGGTCATCGTATTAGAGTTGCACAAATCGAGTGTTTCTCATTATGGAATCACCCACCGTCGTCAAAGAATTCGATAAAAATAAATCAATGACAAGCATTTCTGAAAAGATATTACCTATCTGTACCTCGCAGACTATTTTAGTAGCTTAATTACCCCGATTTGATTGCAACAAACATAAAGAAATTTTGTTTTTTTAACTAACGTATTAATTTTTCATCAAAAAATAAGTCAAATATATCAGCGAAATGCAACCTTATTTATAATTGGTTATAGTCTAAATTATTATTTTAATCGCAATTATTTACATTCGCGCTATTGCGGATATTTTAGATAGTATTGCTGAGGGCAAACCCTGAAGGTCTTTGAGGGTCAACCAGCCTTCTTGAACTAGCCTGGCACAATCAAAGACAAAAGTACTGCAATTGTAGGCATATTTTCCTTCTATTTCATACCTTTTAGTACTTAACAAGTCGTGCAGATCCCATAAATCTTCTATTTCTGATAGAGAATTGGCGCGATCGCGAACGTTAATTATCAAAGCAGAAATTTCTCTTTCATAAGCTTTTCGTAAAGCTTGTTGGGCAATTTTTTCCTCCGCTGCCGATAATTGATTTTTGTTGACTTCTATCATTAATAATTAATTCCGATTTGGCACATTTGTTTGTTTTATAAATTAAAATCCTATCATTAAAATAAACAAAAATAAACAGCCTATCTCTAATTATTTTAAGATAGGCTGCTATGTAAAAACTGTTTTTTATTTAATCAGCTTTGTTTGATAAACATCTTGCTAAGTGGTGTTTACATTAAACCAATCTGACTAAGAATGCCTTGACCTGTGAAGTATTCGGTGGCGGCTGCAATTACAAAACCAAGCATAGCCAGACGACCATTCCAAGTTTCGGCAAACTGACTGAAACCAAATTTATTTTCTTGATTTTCCATGATGATGACCTCAAGTAGATTTAGGTTGTTTCTAAGTATTCCCTTCTAAATTATAGCTAATGTAAATTTTTGCTGCAATTAATTGACAACAGCCATCTTTTACAGTCTAGAAATGATTAACGAGCTAGATTGAGTAATTCTTTAGGAGACGCCAATAGATCAATCGCTACAAAGAAAATTTTGTTTTCGCTATCTAACAAAAATCTCCAGGACATATTCATACCTACTCCTGCACCAAACCAAGGAGTTTGGACTTTCCCTGTGACTTTGATTTGAGTGTAGCCATCTTCTGCTGGTTCAGAAATACCCTGCTCAGGAGCTAGTTTGAGATTAGGACATTCTTCTCTAAAGAATTTTAGTACTGCATCTTTACCAACAATTGGTCTTTTGAAAGGAGGCTGTAATCCCCCATCCTCGGCGAATAACTTAATTAACTCATCAAAATCATTGGCATTTAATAAGTTCATGTAGCTTAATACAGTAAGATTTGTAACTCCTGCGATCGCCACTTGAGTACGCTTCGAGATCTCTGTAGGAGGAGTAACAGGCTCGCTGACTCTGGTAAAGTTATCCATTCTGGAGGTATCGAATCCCATATCCACCACAGTGTTACGTAATACCGTAATTTGTTGACCCGAATCTAATCCAATCAAAGTTTGTAATACAGCATTGGCGTTAGCTGAAAGCTTATATCCTTCGGGAATAGGAGCGACTATTCCTTGTTCCATCCATTCCCCCAGTCGATACCAGAAACCCAGCTTAATATTAGGAGTCCAAGTCCCATAGGTACGGCAAATTTGCGTGTCGGCACGGTTCGCCAAATCGCACATTACCTGAGATTGTTCTTGAAAACTCATTTTTTTGATTTGGTTTAAAGTTGGTTCGGCAAACTGCATATTAGCTGCCCCTGGAGCGGCAACAGTAACAGTTTTACCCATTTCTAAGTAAGCAAACCAAATCCAAGCTAGCTGATCTTCGGCACTTAGCTGATTGAATCTTGCGGTTAAAGCTGGTACGGCATCAGCAGATAAGGTATTGGGAAATATGTTGCGTGCTGAGTCAATAGTAAATGGCATAAATGACCTTCCAATAAATGGCGCAATTAGATTTGAAACGTTAAGCACATTATAAACTTACTTTGAGTAAAGTTACGTTTTTTTACAAAAAACGTATAGTACTTTACATAGATTTTCTTCTATGGTAATAAATTAGTAATTATTTTTGTTCGCCTTGATTGCTTCTTCCTCTATTTCTCGCCTCCACTATTGTCGAGACCTCTTGCCAGCGATCAATAATCATTTGCTTCATTTTGTTGGATTGCCATTGGGGAACATTGTGCTTTGGAGAAGATTGAAATTTAGTCACGGTTTTTTTGCATGTTTGTGGTCTATTAAACTGAAAATCCCGATGAAATCAGGGATATGAGGGAATTTGCAAAGCATAGCCTTTGCCATCGCTGGTGACAGTTATTGAATGACCGCCGAATGTCCATCTTCCACGTGACCCAAACCAGTTAAGGCATTGGTTAATTATTCTTGGTCTTCTGAAGATAATTGTTGAGATATGATAGCGCTATTTTATAGTTAAGAGATCGCCAGAAGCCAATTGTATTAAAGGCTTGAAACCTAAAGGATCTGGATTGAGAGTCAGATAGCTGAAATGTCAGAATGTTAATGGTTTAAGCTTGGCACTACGAGACTACGAAGTATCAAAAACGAGATCGCACGCAATTACTACACCTTTGATAACCGTTGCGTATTTAAAAAGGTCGTAGTGAAAAAACTAAGAGTTTGGGAAATCAAAAAGTGTCTAAACATCTGTACCTCGCAGATTAGTTTGCTCTGTAGTGTTAGCATCGGCGGGCATTCTGACTGAGAGGCTTTTGAAGTATCTCGCGCGTTCCCTTGCGTCTTACGCCGACGCGGGGTCGCTCGCCCCATCACAGTTGCGGGACAGCGTTGGATTTGCACCAAACTTTCCCCATTACTTCTAACGGCTTTTATCCACTAAAACCGAATCACTCAAAAGTAATTATACCTTTAATTAGACACTCGTTAAGAAAACTGTCCGAACCATTGTAGAAATCGCTTTTCTTTGGACTATTAATGTGATCGCACTTTGAATAAATAACAAAATAACTGTGTTGAGGTTGAGTTTATTTCTGAGATGGCGTGATCGCTTTCTCTGTGACTTCAAGATAAACTAAAAAAAGAAGCTTCACGACTGATCATCATTCAAAGCTTCCCTAAACATTTAAAAACTTGACTAAAAGTATAGCGCCTATGACTAATGGCAGTGATAGTAGCGATCGCTTAGATAGAATTGAAAATGCTCTAGAAAGACTGGTTGGAGGATTAGAAGAAACAAGAGCTTTAGCTAATTCTAATTCTCGAAGCATTCAAGCAATCTTAGAACAACAAGCTACAGATCGTCTGAGACATGAAGAAAGAATGGATCGGTTGGAAGCAACTGTGACAAGATTGGATGAAACAATAGTTAGGCTGACACGAATTGAAGAGGCGCAAAACAGAATGTTGGCAAGTATCGATGAAGATCGTCCCACAATTTTGCGTAAGTTAACGGCTAATTGAAAATAAAGTTGACCGTATTTTAGAAGAAGGACAACAGTAAATTAAATTTAGTGCGATCATTTATCCTTTAGGGCATTATCTTTAAAACTCTAAGAAATGCGATCGCTCTTTAAAATAAACAATAAAATAATTATTACGGCTATACTATGAAATTAATTCAGTATATTTCCCTGGGCAATATTAGTATGCTGAAATAAATGACCAATTAGATATAGAGATCCACAGAGAACAACTGATTGCTCTACAGCGCTACTCTTTACTGACTCCATCACCCGATCCAGAGCCACAAAAATATCTTGATAGGTCTGACACTTACTTAATTGAGGACAAACTTCATTTGCCAAGGAAGCTAACTCTTCTGGATCAGCACTACTGTGTTCGGGGACTGGCACCAGGTGTAGTTCGTCTCCTGGCTGCAACAGCACTCGAAAAACATCCTCATGATCTTTATTCGATAACATCCCCATCACCCAAACTAGAGGCTGTTCTAAAGTATCAGCATATTGTCTTAAAGCCTTTGCAGCATCTGGGTTATGTGCCCCATCAATTAGTAGGGGATGATTGCGCCAAGTTGACCACTGCAATCGTCCTTGCCAGCGAGTTTTACTGATTCCTGTCTGAATAGCTAATTCAGGGATTTGCCAGCCCTGCTGCTGAAGATTCTTAACTGCGGCGATCGCAAGTGCCGAATTGCTTAACTGTACCTTCCCCAACAGTGGCAAGGGATATTCTACATCTTCATATCTCGCCCATTTAGAGCCATTAGAAGTAGCAAGATTAAGCTCCATCGCTGGTTCAACTATGGTTACGGGAGCAGCTAAGGCTTCTGCCCTGCTTAACACCACTGTTTTCGCTTCTGTAGGCAGTTGACCGAGGATCACAGGACGCTGTTGCTTAATTACCCCAGCCTTTTCCCTCGCGATATCAGCCAGGGTAGGACCAAGCCGCTGCCAGTGCTCTTTACTCAAAGAGGTAATAATACTTACTAAAGGGTCGTCTTTAACGTTAGTCGCGTCCAGTCTACCCCCCAAGCCCACCTCTATCACCGCTACATCTACCTGAGAGCGAGCAAAATAGAGCCAGGCAGCAGCCGTAATGATCTCAAACTGGGTAGGACTTTCCGTTTCAGGGTCTACTGCCGAACGAACATCATGTAAAATTTCTAGTAGCTCAGAATCGGCGATCGCTTGACCATTGAGCTGAATTCGTTCTGTCCAGTCAACTAGGTGGGGAGAAGTGTAGCGCCCTACTCGATAACCTGCTTCCAGCAAAATGGAAGATAAATAGGCACAGACAGACCCCTTTCCGTTACTTCCAGCAACATGAATGATTGGAACTTGATGTTGAGGATTTCCCAGGTCAGCCAGCAGCTTTTTAATTCTAGACAAGCCCAGATTGACTCCGAAACGTTGATAAGGGCTTAATAGTGAATCTACTCTGTCTGCCTGCTGCACCATACCTACAACTCCGTAATTGTACTGAGATACAGTCAATCATAGGGGAAAGCTGAGACATCTGATTCATTTTTAGTTAAATTTTTCAAGAATTCTTCATAAATTTATCAATAACTGATCCTGGACAGTCAGAATTACCCACAAATTAGACAGTCAGTTATGAGAAGTGCATCTAAAAATTTTCCTGTACCTCCAGGATTAATCTGAACCTCAACTACAAGAATTAACAGATAAAAAGTTTTCTTTAATATCATGAAACTAGATAAGATAGTTTACAAACTAGCAGAAGAAGATAATAATTCCTCATAACAAAAAAATCGCTGATTTATGGCACAGATAGAAACTAGAACCGAACCCATGATTCTCAACATGGGACCTCATCATCCTTCAATGCATGGCGTTTTGCGCCTTATTGTAACTCTGGATGGTGAAGACGTAATCGACTGCGAACCAGTAATCGGCTATCTCCATCGAGGGATGGAAAAAATTGCGGAAAATCGTACTAACGTTATGTATGTTCCCTATGTTAGTCGTTGGGACTATGCGGCAGGAATGTTTAATGAGGCAATTACCGTCAATGCTCCCGAAAAACTAGCAGGGATTGAAGTCCCTAAAAGGGCGCAATATATCCGAGTCATTATGCTGGAGTTAAACCGCATCGCTAATCATTTGCTGTGGTTAGGTCCATTTATGGCTGATGTTGGGGCGCAAACTCCCTTTTTCTATATCTTTCGTGAACGAGAACTAATTTACGATCTTTGGGAGGCTGCTACTGGACAGCGATTAGTTAATAATAATTATTTCCGTATTGGTGGGGTATCCGTCGATTTACCCTACGGCTGGATTGATAAGTGTTATGATTTTTGCGATTATTTTGACCCTAAAATCGATGAGTATGAAAAATTAATTACTAATAATCCTATTTTTCGCCGCCGTGTTGAAGGAATAGGCACTATTACCCGTGAGCAGGCAATCAACTGGGGGCTTTCTGGTCCCATGCTGCGGGGTTCTGGGGTTAAGTGGGATCTCAGAAAAGTCGATCACTATGAATGCTACGATGAACTCGACTGGGATATCCATTGGGAAACTGCGGGAGACTGTTTTGCCCGCTACTTGGTGAGGGTTCGGGAAATGCGCGAATCAGTCAAGATCATTCGCCAAGCCCTAAAAAATATTCCTGGAGGACCCTACGAGAACCTGGAAGCGAGGCGCATGGCGGAAGGGCGGAAGTCTAAGTGGAACGATTTTGAATATCAGTATGTAGCGAAAAAGGTAGCTCCCACCTTCAAAATCCCCGCAGGAGAACACTATGTTCGACTGGAAAGCGGCAAAGGAGAGTTGGGCATCTTTATCATCGGTAATAATAATCTCTTCCCCTGGCGGTGGAAAATTCGCGCTCCAGACTTTAACAACTTGCAAATCATACCAGAATTGCTTAAAGGAGTTAAATTAGCCGACATTATGCCGATTCTGGGCAGCGTAGATATTATTATGGGTTCTGTAGATCGTTAGTAAAGCAGAATTCAAACTATTAGAATTGAAGCTAGATTTTTCGGAGGTGGGATTATCCCACCTTTTTTATTTACTAGTAAATACTTAAAACCATATAGTACTAAATCCTGTTGAGACAGAATACTTATTGATTATGCAAGGGTAACGGGTAACGAGTAAAGGAGTTTGAGCCTTTACAGTTCTCATTTATAAGTGTATTTTGGTAATCGGATTTAGTATGATGTTTGATTTCAAAAGCGCGATCGCTTTAAAAACTCAATTTTTTTATGCAGATTGTTCTGAATTGACGAACAAGATATTTTCAAGCCGCAACGCCTAAAAACTTCTCCACACAGCGGACAAACATTTCTACTCCCATTCCCAAAGCCGTCTCATCAAAATCAAAGCGGGGATGATGATGGGGATAGGCTAGTCCCTTAGCTGGGTTAGCAGCACCCAAGAAGAAATAGCATCCAGGTACTTCATTCAGGAAGAAGGACATATCTTCTCCTCCCATGGTTTGGCACTCTGGCACAACTCCGAGGGGGGTTTCCACTACGTCAAGGGCAACTGAACGCACTAATTCTGCCATTCCTGGATCATTAATTGTTGGAGGATAAAGTTGCCAGTGATCAAGCTCATACTTAGCATCGTGCATCTGACAGATGCTTGAAATGATAGCCTGGAGCCTTTTGCGGATTAAGCCTTCTAGCTGGGGGTTAAAATAGCGAATCGTACCACTAAGATTAGCAGAATCGGCAATCACATTAAGAGCTGTTCCTGCATGAAATTCGCCAACGGTAACCACTGCTGATTCAATGGGGTCTATATTGCGTGCCACGATGGTTTGTAGGGCGTTAACTATCTGGCTTGCAACAACGATAGAGTCAATGGTTTGATCGGGCATTGCCCCATGACCACCTTTACCAAAAACCGTAGCGCGAAAACACTCCACTGCCGCCATTAATGCCCCTGGACGAACTCCTAAAGTACCCAAGGGTAAATTATTCCAGAGATGAAGACCAATAATGGCATCCACATCGGGGTTCTTTAATACTCCAGCCTCAACCATTGGTTTAGCCCCCCCAGGACCTTCTTCCGCAGGCTGAAAGATCATTTTCACCGTACCCTGCCACTGATGACGATGCTGATTAAGATAGTAAGCTGTGCCAAGTGCGATCGCCGTATGACCATCATGACCACAGGCGTGCATTTTGCCTTCATTGTGGGAACAATAGGGAACCTCATTTGCTTCCTGAATCGGCAGGGCATCCATATCTGCACGGATGGCTAGTACCTTCCCTGGATGATCACTAGTAATAGTAGCGACAATTCCAGTCTGCGCCACCTCAACTTGATGGGGAATGTTCCAGGCTTGTAGTTGCTGCTGTATAAACCGCGCTGTAAAATGTTCCTCAAACCCTAGCTCTGGATTTTGATGCAGTTTACGCCGCCATGCTACTAACTCTGGCTGTAAGCTTTGAATTTCTCCACGAATCTGACTTTGAGGGACAGACTTTGCTTCTTTGACCGTAAAAACCATATCTTGAACTATTGCTTGAGAGAACTGCGGGAACGACTAGTATGCTGCCCGTGAATGCTAACGCTGTAGGGAACTAAATAGGTAATCAGTCCCGACAGCCATCGCGATCGGGTCATCTCTCCCTTAGCCAGTGCGGCTCCATGATTAATGGTAAACAAAATCGAGCCGACTATCAGAGAAACCCTAAGGGCAGTCGGCGCAAGTTTAGGATCAAACAACGTCTGAAGTAGCTGATTCATTAATTAAATGCGATCGCAATTTTAAAAAAACTTAATATTATTTATTTTTAGCATAATTTGCCTTCTGCCCTGCTATCAAGCTTTACCAAGCTTCTCTGACAAATATTCTGGCTTAAGACAATCATTAGCTATAATTAGAGATTGTGAAATGTAGTCAAATTTTAATAATTATGGGTCGTAAATGTCAGTTAACGGGCAAAAAAGCCAACAACGCCATGGCGGTATCTCACTCTCACCGTCGCACTAAAAAATTGCAGGGCGTTAATTTGCAGTGGAAAAGAGTATGGTGGGCGGAAGGTAACCGCTGGGTTAGATTACGTCTATCTACTAAAGCAATTAAAACTTTGGAGAAGAAAGGTATTGGTGCCATGGCGAAAGAAGCTGGCATCAACCTCAATAAATACTAGAAAAATATTTTTAGTAAAATTGAGCTTAATTTAGACTCAACTTTAGCTAGAAAATAAGAATTATTTAAAAATAAAGAATTTTAGCAGTCGCAATCCTAGTCAGCTAACATGATTAGTGATTATCGGCTGCAATTTTATTGATGGTTAGTCATCAGTTAACTATCTACAACCCTCAGAACTTTGAGCATTAACAGACACAAAGTATAAATAACCCAGATTACTCATTACTTACGAGCAGTTTCATGAAGGTTAAATGACTCTAACTTGCTATGATCTCCCGCCATATCGTTCTTCTGCCCAAGGTTCCCCTCGCATATGGTAGCCGTTGCGTTCCCAGAATCCTGGATGATCCTCGCTTAAGAATTCAATGCCGTTAATCCACTTGGCACTCTTCCAGGCATAAAGATGAGGTACGACACTCCTTAAAGGTCCTCCATGATCCGCAGGTAGAGGTTCTCCACTGAGGGTATGAGCCAAAAAGTTTTCTGGTCGAGCAAAGTCTGCTAAGGAAAGATTAGTGGTATATCCGCCATAGCAATGCTGCATCACATGGGTTGCTTGGGAATCAATCTCCAATGCTGCTAAAAAATCTGTAACTTTCACCCCTGTCCACTGAACATCAAGCTTTGACCAGCGGGTAACGCAGTGAAAGTCGGCGGTGAAGTCGTGCTGCGGAAGACTCGTTAAGTCTGACCAGTCAAAAGAGCGCTCTGCTACTAGACCCCATACTTTCAATAGCCAATTATCGGTGCTGACTTGGGGCGTATCACCATAGGAAAGGACAGGAAATCCCTTGGCTAAATATTGACCAGGAGGAACGCGATCGCTTTGTTCTGGTTCAGGTTTGGCAAAAAACTTTCCAGGCATAATCTTCGCAGGCTTTAACAACAGACCTTAACAACAAAGGTGCGTACCCTCAGTGGAAACACACCTACTATCTTCATTTTACCGATATAGATGTCTATCGATCGCATTTATTCTTCATTATCCTCTTCATCGTCTTGAGGATAAACAAAACTATTGGAGCGACCAGATAGGACTGATTTGCCCAAGGACAAAGCTTTTTCCGCCTCAACTGCCGCTTTACGTTTCCAGACTGCCTTGCGACTATCGCGCTTTGATTTAGAAGTTTTCTTCTTTGGTACCGCCATGATTAATTTAAAAAAAGACAACCTTACTATTGTAATGGTTTGGCAAAAAAAAGCTACAGAGTTTGTCCAGGGAATAAACTGGTTTCACCAATAGAAGGGTCAGTATTGGAAGTTCCTGAATCGAGGAACTTTTGCTGAATTATTTGGCGAAACTCCTCTAAGTCCGTGCGCCAGTTATGTAAGAAGCTGATAGTCTGGGCGGTACGGTCTGGTAAGCCACTCTGCCCTAGGATCACGCTATAGTTAAAGCCCCCCGAAAATAGAATGGCGGTAAGTGGCTGCTGCTGGGGTCTTTGGAGCTTGGCTTCCGAAACACTAATGGTTAGCTGACATCGCTCCAGATTATACATCAGGTTAATTCCAGCCTGCACTGGTGCCTTGCCAATGCGCTGCCAGGAACCAGAACCCAATAAATTGCCCGTGATAAACTGCCTGGCTAATTGAGGTGAATTGGGAAACGGCAGCATAATTTTGGGATTAAAGCTCAAACCCAGATATTCTGCATGGGGGAGTTTTTGAATATAGTTTTCGGCAACCTTTTGAAGTGCCAAATTCTCTGGTTTTTTTTGAGCTAAAGATTCACTGAAAGTAACCGTGCGGGGCTTGGCGCTGATACCTACTCCGTTGGTGAAGTTTAATTGAGCACCACTGGGATTGAGGATAGGTTCTTGTGCCAGCTGCCAATCCTGGGGCACAATACCGCTAAACTTCAAGAAATCCTGACTCATCATGGTGGGGGTTAAATTTTGGGCGGCAATGATGAGGGATAATTCTTCAATGAAATTAGTCTGCTGCGTAGAATTAACCACAGATGCCATGTCTAATAAGGTCATGAAAATTTATTTAGTCAATCAAAGATTCGGTTATATAAAAATAGGTTGCCCAAAAAATAACCGAAACTCACAACTGCTCACCATAACCTGCCATTAATAACTCATCCAGGATTTTAGCCAAGTGCTGGCTACTGTAGTTTGGCTTTTGCTGGCTGACTATTAGGTAAGGGTAGAGGCTGAATATTTTCCACATTAATAGATTCATTCCTCAGAATAGCAAGCGCCCGAGCGTACTGTGGATCAGCTTCAGTGCCAATTAGGTCAGGATTAATGCTTAGGTTAGCCCGATCTTCTCTGGTTAGTTCGACCTTGATATCAGGGTCAATTCCTCGGAGATTAATATCAAGACCGCTAGGGGGATAATAACGGGCAATGGTAACCGCTAATCCTGAGCCATCGGACAAACTATGAACTGACTGCACTGTGCCCTTGCCATAGGTACGACTACCCACGACTTTGGCTCGCTGATTTTCTTTTAGCGCCCCTGCGAGAATTTCACTGGCGCTAGCCGAGAAGCCATCTACTAAAACCACTAAAGGTAGATCCGTCAAAGCTTGACCGTTAGCGGAAAATTTTTCATTACCGCCTCTACTATCAATGGTGGAGACAATTGCCCCCTTAGCCATCCACATCCGCGCAATTTCCACGCTGGAAAACAGTAAACCACCTGGATTACCCCGCAGGTCTAAAATAAAGCCTGAAGCCTGTTTCTGACTCAAGTCCTCAATCGCCTTCTCCATTTGCTCTGCTGCATGGGAACTAAATTCATCCAGCTTGATATATCCCACCCGAGAATCTTGTTCTTCCTTGAGGGTGTAGCTTACGGAAGGTAGCTCGATTTGGGCTCTGGCGATCGCCACTTCAAAGGGTTCTGGTTTTGCTGAACGAGAAATGGTCAATTTAACTTCAGTTCCGATTTCCCCCTTAATCTTTGACGAGGCTTCCTGTAAGGTCATATTTTCCGTAGACTCACCATCGATTTTGAGGATCTGATCTCCTGCGGTCAGTCCTGCTGCACTGGCGGGGGAGTTAGGAATCGGTTCAATCACAGTCAGCTTGCTGGTTTCTCGATTGATTCCTAGCTGAATGCCAATTCCTGATAATTCTCCTGAAGTCTGGCTGTTGAGCTCTTCAAATTCTTCAGGTTCTAGGAATCTAGTATAAGGGTCTCCCAAACCTTCCAAGGAATCGCGGATCGCCTGATAAGCTGCCTGGCTATCAGAATATTGCTGATTCAATAGTTCTTGTCGCTTTAACTTCCAGTCAGTATGGTTAAAGCCACGGTCGACAAATTCACTGTTGACGATCTGCCATACTTCATCAACCAGAGTTTTAGGGCTATCTTCCAATGCCGCCGTTACAGGAGTACTGCTTTGGGATACCAACAACAGTGAAGCCGCAGCAAAAGCAGTAAATAGCTTGATGCTTCTTGATTTGCGTCTTCTGGGATGAACTGACTTAGGTAATGCCTTGGCGTGTCTGGAAGAATAGATCATAGGAAAATAGGGATTGAATAACTACTATTTAATATTTAGATAACTACAGGATGTGAAACTGATATCAATAGCTACGATGATTTGCTAAATTGGAAAACTTATTATTAATTTGTCCCAGTAACCAGGGACTTACTATTTAAGTTTGAAGAAGAGTAACAAGTCAGTCTGTTTATGATAAGCTTTCCTTCTCTTATTTTCACAAATTTCCCTAGGATTAGGTACGAGCAATGGTAACAATTATTTGCTGACTTATGCTGAAGCTAAATATTTTGCTCCTGGCTACTCTTAATCAAGTATGTCTTGTTTGGTGAATACACTTGCTGAAATAAATATTAATAATTGATGAGAATTTTATGATAGGTATTTATTTTGAAGTGAAGGTTGTCTATTCCTGAGCGTGTTAGTCCTTGATAGTAATTCTCATGATCGTGAGGAATTGCGTCTCTAATTAAAATTTTAGTTCAACTTTTGCGTTGCCATGAAATCTAGCATGATTTCGCGATGAATTATGCCTAGGGATTTATCAGCTTCTGCTTTGGTGGAGTAAGCGTGTCCCTGCTGAATTTCTGTAGGAGTTAGTAACTTAAGATCCCAACCTTCCCGAAGCTCAAGTTCGGTAATCGGCACGGTTAAAGGACAGTGATATAAATAACGTAAATATTGTTCGTGGCGATCGCAGCGCCAAAGAGTGACTTGTTCTGGGTGGTAATTTATTTCTTCCTCTAGTTCCCGCTTGAGCCCAACTTCTGGCTCTTCTCCAGGCTCAAGGTGCCCCCCAAAAAAGCCCCACACTCCTGGATAGAGGATATGGGGAAAATCATCTCGCAACTGCATCAAATACTTACCATCCTGATAAATAACCGCCATGGTGAAAGCCTTTACTGGAGTCTCAGAAGCAGAATTCATAAAACTTAATTTCGTTAGTAGCTCTAGCTTAATTTATATTGCTTAACAGTTGAAGATAAGATAACCTGATTCATAAGGATTTATTGATTTAGTTTGGGTATAGTAGTCGAAGCAAAAATTAGGACAATTAAAAAATCTCTCGCAAAGGCGCAGAGGCGCAAAAAGAATCAGAGATGTCTTAACCTATAGTTCGATAGCTATACTTTTCATCAAACCCTCTTTCAATAACACTTTGCAAGCTCACCCACTGTTTTTGTCCTGTATAGAGGCTGAATTTACTTTAACTGAACTATTTTTGATTAAGTTTGGCGATCGCTTTTCTTTTGGAGTTTATAGTTTTTTAAGCTATAAGTTCTCATAACTTGTCGATTTTATTACAATATAAGGTTAGCTTATTTACCAATAATAATTACCAAATAGTACGAGCGTAAAATCTCCTGATTTCTAAATCTTTAGTAATAATTGAGTAATTATTCTGCATAGCCAATGCCACCATAATTCTGTCAACTGGATCACGATGAGACCATGATAGATTTGCACTCTTGACTAAGATATCTTCATCTACTGGCATAATTCTTACCACATCCGAATGTTTCAACTTGGAAACGTAAGTATCAAGAGGAACACCTAAATCTAGTTTTTGGTTCTTAACCTTGATCGCAATTTCCCAAATAGCCATTGAAGGAGTTATGCCGTTTTTTTCTTGCTCCATTTTTTCAATAGCGACAGTTGCCGCAGTGGAAAATTTCTCTGGATCAAGACTCCACCACAGCAAGGCACAGGTATCCAAAACAATACTCAAATCTCATCACCCCATTCCTCTATAGTAGTAGCTGTAGGATCTTCAAAATATTTAAGGTGTCCTCGCAAATCCTGAAACAATTCCTCGGTTGTAGGTACATTCTGAAATTTAGATATTTTAGCTACAGGTTTACCTCGATCAGTCACAATTACTTCTGTATTTTCTGATTCAACTTTTCTCAGAATTTCGAGAAGCTTGCTTTTGAGTTGGCTTTTAGATATTTGCAAAGTTTATAACCATAGTCATGACCATAGTTATAGTTTAGCTTGTTCGCCTATCATTATAAATTTATACTAATAACTAATAACTACGGCGTTGCCGTTTTATCTGAAGACGGCGCTAATTGTTCTAGCTCAACTAAATATAGCTCTCCTAATTCTTGCTCGGCAAAAGGTAAAGTTTGGTATTTAATCTGACCTTTAAGACTGATATTTTCTGCTAGCCGAGGAGGAGCTTGAGTTGTGATCACCCAGACTTGACCTGTACCATCATCAAGCTGATAGGCTGTGCGGTCAAGCAGCGGCGCAATTTGGCTCACTTTTCCCGTTAAATACACGGTGCGATTTAACTTTTGGTCGGAGATATCTGCTACAGAAACCCAAGACTGGCGACAGCTAACCAAACAGAAACTTAACAAGATCCATCTGCCAATGTGCTGTAGTTTATTCATAGCAGGCTTCAATCTTAAACTAGAGATTAACATCTGAGGGGAATCCAGTAAGCGTTAGTTAACATCCAGCATAGCTGTTGATATTTTTTATTGGGAAATTAGTCTATGTCTGCTTCAACTGCCTGCCTGTTAGATGGGAAATCTCTCGCCCAAGCAATTCAGTCAGAACTTCAGACCAAAATTGCGGAGATGGAACCTAAAGTTGGTCGTCCTCCTGGTTTGGCAGTGCTGATGGTGGGGGATAATCCCGCTAGCGCGGTTTACGTTCGGAATAAGGAAAAAGCCTGCAAAAAGCTGGGAATGCTCTCCCTAGGCAGACATTTTCCTGAAAATACCACCCAAGCAGAATTAGAACAGGTAATTGCCGAGCTAAATCAAGATCAGCGGGTAGACGGTATTTTAGTCCAGCTTCCCCTACCAAAACATTTAGATGCGATCGCCCTACTCCACTCCATCGCTCCTCATAAAGATGCTGATGGTCTGCATCCCGTTAATTTAGGCAGGCTGGTGCGTTCAGAAACTGGCTTACGAAGCTGTACTCCTGCGGGGGTGATGCGACTAATACAGCGCTACAATATCTCCCTGGAAGGTAAAAAGGCAGTGGTGATTGGTCGGAGTATTTTGGTTGGGAAACCTGTGGCGCTGATGTTACTGGAGCAAAACGCTACGGTCACCATGGCTCATTCTCGTACCGAAGATTTAGCGTCGGTTTGCCGTGAATCAGATATTATTGTCGCCGCAGTTGGTAAGCCCCAAATGATTACCCGCGAAATGATTAAACCAGGGGCAGTGGTGATTGATGTAGGGATTAATCGTATCGCCACAAGTGAGGGTAAATCAAAGCTGGTGGGGGATGTAGCTTTTGAATCAGTTTCCCAGATAGCTGGCTATATCACCCCTGTTCCTGGGGGAATTGGTCCGATGACGGTAGCTATGCTCTTGAGCAATACCTTTGATAGCTATTGTCGAACCGTCAGTAATTAACAATAGTTATTTATTCGTTGCAAAATTTAACTTTCGACGAACCAGAGTGAGGGAAAAAGGGTTTGAGCAATTTTCAGTGTCGCCAATTATAGTAAAAAGCTTAAAAAAACTGAACTGAATTGCGAGCGTAGTAAGCTTAAAAAATTGCTTTCAAATTAAATAGTAAAGTTACAAAATAACTCAAATCAACAAGCACTTTTAACGGAGATGAATTGGGCTTTGTCTCCTGGGTCATCCCTAAGATTGAGATTCTAGCTGTAGACTAGATTGCTGTTTAAGACCAACCTTTGAAACCGAACTGCTTATGAATAATCGTCGATTCTTTTTATTGCTCAACTCGACTAGATTAATGTCGCTTTTGATAGTTAATCTCTTGCTGGCAAAAGGGGTGGCGGCACAAGCCAGCCCGACACCATTACTTGCTCAAGCTCCATTGCCGCCTGGAACCAATAGTGATGGTCTGCCCCAGACTCCATTGCCAGGCAGACAGCAAGAACCGACGATTACTCCTCTGCCCCCAGTAGAAGACTTTCTTGATTCTTTGCCCAATCAATCTCCCGCAGAAGGCATCCCTGATTCAGAGGTAGAGTTTACAGTTAAAGAATTTAAGCTCGAAGGTAATACTGTTTTAGATCAAGAGTCAGTAGAAGAAGTCTTGGCTCAGTATCGCGATCGCTCGTTAACTTTTGCCGACCTGTTGCAGTTAGAAACGGATTTAACCAGACTTTACACAGAAAATGGCTACATTAACTCTGGGGTGGTAATTCCTGCTCAAGATGTGAACCAGGATGTAATTATCCTCCAGGCGATCGAGGGTCAGATTGACACCATCACCGTGAACGTAGATGGTCGCTTACGGGAAGGCTATATCCGCTCGCGGCTCAAACGAGGCGCTAAGACTCCCCTGAATATCGAGGAGCTTCAGGAAGCACTACAGCTCTTGCAGCTCAATCCTTTAGTAGAGAGTCTTAATGCAGAACTGTCCGTCGGCAGAAGTCGCGATCGCTGGCAGCTAGACGTTAACGTCAATCAGGAGGAAGCTTTTGATCCTGTATTGTTCGTGAACAACAGCCGCACTCCCAGCGTCAGCAGTTTCCAGCGGGGTTTAGAATTTAATCACAATAACGTTTTGGGCTATGCCGACCGCTTTAGCTTTGTGTTTAAAGATACTGATGGTAGTGATGACTTTGACTTTAGCTACAATTTCCCCGTAAACGCCCTTGATGGCACCGTAGGCTTTCGCTATCGCCTGATTAATAGTGACATTATCGAGGGAGAATTTGAGTCCCTAGGTATCGAGTCCCAAACCGACGAATTTGAGTTTACCTTCCGCCAGCCGATCCTCTTGACTGCCAGCGCTGAATCGACTCAGGAGCTTGCCCTAGGGCTAGAATTTTCCCGTCAGAGCAACGAGGTAACTTTATTCAACCCCTTATTACAAGCAGATGTCCCCTTTCCCGATCTTTCTCCTGGTGCTGACGAAGCTGGTGAAACCCAGATTTCTGCCCTACGCTTTTTCCAGGACTGGACGAAAAGAACTCGCTCTAGCGTCTTTGCCGCGCGATCGCAGTTTAGCGTGGGGGTAGATGTCTTCGACGCCACGGTTAATGAGGAAGATCCCGACGCGATATTTTTTGCCTGGCGGGGTCAGGTACAGTGGCTACGGCAGCTTGAGGAAAGTTCAAATATAAACTTGCTGCTGCGTTCGGATATTCAGATTTCGGGTGATGAGCTGGTGCCCTTAGAAACCTTTAGCGTCGGCGGTATTCAAAGCGTGCGGGGCTATCGCCAAGATGTCTTGCTAGGAGACAGCGGGATTTTCGCCTCGGCAGAAGTTAGAATTCCCTTTTACCGCTGGAGTAATAATCGCAATAGCCTGTCTGTGGTTCCCTTTGTAGATTTTGGCACTGCCTGGAATAACTCCGATGATGATGATTCTGAAGAAGATACTCTGGTTTCACTGGGGCTTGGATTAAGATTAGATTTAATTGAAACATTAAGCGCGCGAATTGACTATGGTATTCCCCTAGTAGATGTTAGTGAGATTGGCGATAGTCTCCAAGAAGATGGACTTTACTTCTCCCTGGAATATTTTCCTTTCTAAAATTTCGATTTATATTTAGCTAAATCTAAAATACGGTTCATGAAGAGTATCAGATCTAAATTAGGCGGCAGGTGGCGGAAATTTTGGTTGCCTGCCCACAGCAAACAAACTCCCTGGAGTTATCTCCTCATATTCAGCATCAGCATAACCCTCGCGGTGGCATTACCTGTTTTGTCTCAGGACAGTGAATCTCTATCCACCCAGCCCGCCAGCTTGGCACAGCAGGGGAAGCATTACTATGAAGCGGGGCAGCTAGATCAGGCAATAGAAATCTGGCAGAAAGCCAGCGTTGCCTATAGAGATGCTGGCAACTCTGAGGGACAAAGAGAAAGCTATCTCAACATGGCAACCGCAGAACAGGCGCTAGGGCTATACGAGCAGTCCTGCGATAGTCTCCTCCAGGCTTTTAAATTACAAGACAAGACAAGCTGTGCTCTGATTATTGAAGAAGCCCAGACAGTAGAGCCCGAACTATCTGGAGTCGTTCCCAAAACAGAAAAAGCCAATGCCAGATTGCTGCCTGCGGTACAGGCGATTGAGCAACAGCCAGATGAGGGGGATAAAGTTCAGGGATTACTGCGGTTCGGTGATTATCTCCGCGCCAGCGGCTATCCGCGAGTTGCTAATAAGGCTTTAGAACTAAGTCTTCTCAGCAGTCAAAGGTTGAATAATCCTCGTCAGTCAGCGGCAACGCTACTTAGTTTGGGGAATGCCCAAAGAGCGATCGCTATCGAAGAGCAAAATCAATTTGCGCCTCAGACAGTGGTTTTAGATACCGTGGCAAATTCTGACGGAACCGTCACTTCGGCTCTAGCTCGCTATCAGCCAGCCTTAAATTATTATCAGCAGGCAGCGTCAACTGCCCCAGAGCAGCTAGATAGTTTAAAAGCGAGGCTAAATCGTCTCAGCTTACTGCTGGATATTAAAGAATTTTGGCAAGGAGCAATTGCTGATCTCCAGGGAAATTTTGATGCTCTCGAAATTCAGGATAATGATTTTCTGCAAGATATCAGCGCTGGATCAGCCCGCCTAGAGCAGGAACTGTCCCAGCAGCTTCAGTCGGAGATAGCTGAGGAAATTGCGGCAATTGAACCCGAAGTAAATAATCTACCTCCCACCCGTGCGGGAATTTATGGACGGATTAATTTAGCTAAAAGTCTGATTCGCAACGGCAACCAGAATTCTGATACGGCAAATATTCTAGCTACCGCCATTAAGCAGTCCCGTAAAATTAATAACGTTACTGCCGAAGCTGAAGGAATGGGGTACTTGGGTTTTCTCTACGAACAGCAATCCCAATACCGCGAAGCCCGTCGCCTAACCGAAGGCGCACTCCAGCTCGCCCCTACCGCTGAGTATCCTGAAATTGCCTATCGTTGGAATGCCCAACTGGGTCGAGTGTTAGCTGCTCAAAACCAGCGCGATCGCGCCCTAGTAGCCTATGAAACCTCTTTTAGCACCATTAAAGCCTTGCGGAGTGATCTGGCTACAACTCCCGTAGAACCCATCTTTCGGGAATATATTAGCCTACTGCTACAGCAAGAACCTTCCGCTAATCAGCTATCCAAGGCTCGTGACGTTTTAGAATCACTACAGGTAGCTACTCTCGATAACTTCTTTCGTGATCCTTGCTCCCAGATATCAGAAGAGCCAGTGGCGATCGACGATGTTGACCGTCAAGCAGCGGTGATCTATCCGATTCTGCTTAAGGATCGCTTGGAAGTAATCCTGACTCTTCCTGGGCAGCCATTACGCCACTATACGACCCCCAATCTAACACCAGAAAAGGTCAACAATGCCATCAAGCAACTCCGTCGTCGTTCTCTGACCAATCCTGGCTTTGCCGAGGAACTTCGTGGGGTGAGGGGAGCGCCTAACGCTGAAGTAGAGTTGAGGCAAATCCAGCTCTCTCAAGAGGAGTCCTTACAGCAAGAGATTCTTCCTTTAGCTTCCGAGATATATAGCTGGTTAATAGAACCTGCGGAGTCTGAATTGCAGGCAAACGGCGTACAAACCCTAGTGTTTGTTCTAGATGGAGCACTCCGCAATATTCCCATGTCTCTGCTCTACGACCAGAAATCGAGTAAGTATTTGATTGAGAAAGACTTCGATATTGCTTTAAGCTCAGGTTTACAGTTAACCGCACCGCAACCTTTAAAAAGGCAGCCAATTAAGGTTTTAGCCGCAGGGGTGACCAGTGAATTTCCTGACTACCGTTTTCCTGAAATTCCCAAAGTCGAGGAAGAACTTAACACTATTAAACAAATCTTCGATAAGTCAGAAATTTTGCTCAATCAAGATTTTACCGAAGCTAGCCTAGCTCAGAAATTATCAGAGTCTGATTTCCCCGTAGTTCATCTAGCAACTCACGGACAGTTTGGTTCCACCGCCGAACAAACCTTTATCCTGAGTGGAGCAGAACAGGAACCGCGAATTAACGTCAATCAGTTTGATAGTCTGTTACGAGCAGGAAACCTCAGACGCTCACAGCCTATTGAGCTGCTGGTGTTGAGCGCCTGCAATACGGCGCAAGGAGATAATCAAGCAATTCTAGGCTTGGCGGGTGTAGCAGTAAGAGCTGGAGCCCGCAGCACTATTGCAACACTCTGGGCTGCAAACGATGATGCTACCGCTAATCTTATGGGTAAGTTTTACCAAAATTTAGCCAGCGATACCCAAATCAGCAAAGCTAGTGCTTTACGTAAAGCGCAGCTAGAATTGTTGGCGGAAGAAGATTCTCTGTATCGTCATCCCTATTATTGGGCTCCTTTTGTCTTAATTGGTAACTGGCTCTAACTAAACATTAAACATTGAGCATTGAACAATGAACAATAGACATTTTGGTGTCATGTCACTTGCCAACGAATGATTAATGAAATGACATTGCTGGAGGAACTTTAAAAGAATCTAAATATTCTTGAGCTTAATCAGGTAGGTAACTTAGTCTGATGGTCTAGGAGACTAGGGACTGGTAGCACTTACCTGATGCAATTCAGCTTAGATTAATCAAAGGAGGGCATACTACAATAACTCGATAGAGATTTGAGGTGTGATTAAGGATACACAACATGGCAGTTCAAATTCAACAAGCGATCGCAGTCGGGAAATACCTCTTTACTCAACGTCTGATGGGCAAAAAGCGCTTTCCCTTGGTGTTAATGCTAGAGCCTCTATTTCGCTGCAATTTAGCCTGTCCAGGCTGCGGTAAAATTCAGCATCCCCACGAGATACTAGGGCTGAACCTAAGCCCCGAACAGTGCTTTGCCGCTGTGGAAGAGTGCGGGGCTCCAGTGGTTTCAATTCCTGGAGGAGAGCCTTTGCTCCACCCCCAAATTGATCAAATTGTTCAGGGACTAGTGCAGCGTAAGAAGTTTGTTTATCTCTGTACTAACGGCATCCTGCTCAAGAGAAGCCTCAGTAAGTTTAAGCCTAGTCCCTATCTAACCTTTAGCGTTCATTTAGATGGGCTGAAGGAACATCACGATCATTCTGTTGATCGTCAAGGAGTATTTGATAAGGCGATCGAAGCGATTAAAATTGCTAAACAGCAGGGATTTCGGGTGGCGACTAATACCACGGTATTTGAAGGGGCAGATCCCCAGGAAATGCAGCAGTTCTTTGATTATCTAGATACTCTGAATTTAGACGGGATGATGGTTTCTCCTGGCTATAGTTACGAATGGGCACCCGATCAAGAAAACTTCCTCAAGCGGGAGCGAACTAAAGCCCTGTTCCGAGAAATTTTGGCTCCCTGGAAATCTGGCAGGAAGAGATGGAATTTTAATCATAACCCTCTATTTCTGGAGTTTCTCATGGGGGATAAGGATTTTGACTGCACTCCCTGGGGTAGTCCAAGCTACAGCGTCTTAGGCTGGCAAAAACCCTGTTATTTGCTCAATGAAGGTCATTTTGATAGCTATAAAGAGCTAATTGCCAAAACCGAGTGGAGCAACTACGGCAGAAAAAGCGGCAAACCCCAATGCCAAGACTGTATGGTGCACTGCGGATATGAACCTACCGCCGCCACCGCTGCTATGCAGCCTGAAAATATGGGTAAAGCACTGGGGGCTCTATTTGGTGGTTAAACTACTGAACTGCACTGAATCCCTAATTTAACTTAGCTATATCTATTTCAGTTAAAAAGACTTAAACTTGCAGCTAGATGGGTTAGAAGCTAAACATCAAACCTGTGCTTAGTTATTCTGCTCAACTAGCTGCACACTATTTTTTTCTGTAATCAGTGCATCAGCTTCTATTTCTACTAGCATCCCTGGTGCAATCAGGCGATTTACCTCTACCATGCTGGTAGCGGGGCGAATATCAGCAAAAACCTCATGGTGAGCTCTCCCGACTGGTTTCCACTGATCAATATTAGTAACGTAGATTCTAGTACGTACCACGTCTTCCAGGCTAGCTCCAAATAGATTGAGTGCCGACTCAATATTTTTGAGAATTTGCTTGGTCTGCTGATAGGGGTTACCTAAACCAACAATCTTTCCCTGTTCATTAGTTGCAGTTGTTCCTGAAACATGAATATAGCTGCCTGCTTTTACAGCCCTAGAGTAGCCCACTGCCTCTTACCAGGGATTATTGGTGCTAATATTTTTTCGTTTCACTTTTTTTAAAGTACGCCGTGTGCAACTTAGAAAATTAATCAGAGATAAGTTGTTGAAAAGAAAGTGGATGATCACAAAGACGATTTAACCAGAAAGCAACAGTATGAGCCAGCAGTTTTCGATTAATACGATTAGTTAAATGCCATAAATCTCTGGCTCTAATTGTGCCCAAGTGAAACCGCTCAACTAATTGTCCGAGCACAGTTTCAATCAGACGGCGGGTTTGAATCAAAGCCCGAACTAATGGTAGAGGACGCGTTTCAAGCATATTGGAACGTTTGGGGGTTTGTAAGTCTAGCTGATAAAACTCTAAATCTTTCTGTAGAGGGGCGCTTAAATAGCCTTTATCCCCAATCAGTAAACCTTGAATTCCATCAACGTTTATTAAAACTGAAAGTCTGTCAATAAATCTGTAAAGATGAGCAAGTTCATAAGTTCGTGCAGAATGATAGTAGGCAGATCATTTACCTAAGCAAATAATGAAATGGAAATAGGCGTACCGAAAGAAATCAAAGACCAAGAATTTCGGGTTGGTTTGACTCCTAATAGCGTCCAAGCTTTGTCTAAAAACCATAACGTTTTTATCGAGCAAAATGCTGGACTGGGTTCTGGCTTTACGGATGAGCAGTATCGACAGGCTGGGGCTCAAATTGTAAAGGGTGCGGCTGAAGCATGGAAGCAGGAATTGGTTATTAAGGTGAAAGAGCCATCACCCCAAGAGTATCAATATCTTCGTTCCGAGCAGATATTGTTTACCTATCTTCATTTAGCAGCCGAGGAGAAGTTAACACAGGCTTTAATGGCAGCAGGCACGACGGCGATCGCCTATGAAACGGTAAAGTTAACTAATGGTACTTTACCCCTGCTGACTCCCATGAGCATTATTGCAGGACGTTTATCGGTGCAGTTTGGCGCGAGATATTTAGAAAAACAACAGGGGGGTAGAGGGGTTTTATTAGGAGGCGTGCCAGGAGTTAGCCCTGGTCAAGTTGTTATTCTTGGCGGCGGCGTTGTAGGCACTGAAGCGGCAAAAATTGCTGTGGGAATGGGAGCCCAGGTGCAGATTATTGATATTAATTTGGAACGCCTCAGTTACCTAGAAACCCTCTTTGGTTCACGGGTGGAATTGCTCTTTAGCACTCCTGCTCAAATTGAACAGGCTGTCCCTGATGCTGATTTACTCATTGGTGCTGTACTCGTAGTGGGAAAAAAAGCTCCCATACTAGTATCTCGTGATTTAGTCGCACAGATGCGTCCAGGAGCAGTAATTATTGATGTTGCCGTAGATCAAGGAGGCTGCATTGAAACCCTACACATTACTTCCCACACTCAGCCAACCTACGAAGTTGAAGGAGTAATTCACTGTGGCATCCCCAATCTGCCAGGGGCAGTTTCCTGGACAGCTACCCAGGCATTGAATAATAGTACCTTACCCTATATTCTGCGGCTAGCAGACAATGGTCTAGCTGCTTTATCTCAGAATTCAGCTTTGGCACAGGGATTAAATATCAAGCAAGGAAAAATCTGTCATCCCGCAGTACAAGAAGTTTTTCCTCATTTAGTAAATTCCTAAAGCTAAATTAAATATTAATTAATCAATCACCTAGATGGAGCATCGTGTTTCCAGTAGTTAAAATTAGAACTATTAGTTTAAGAATATATTTGCTTGTTATCAATCGCTCATCATGCCCAATCCCACTCTTCTTTGGATCATAGTCGGGGGAATTCTCTGTTCCATGGAATTTGTCTTTCCCACCGCCTTTGTCAGCTTCATGATGGGTATTGCCGCACTGCTGGTAGCAATAGTGTCATTGTTTGTTCCACAATACACCTTGCTGATGGGCTTATGGTTAATCTTTGCTACTGGATTAACTCTTGTCTCCCGCAGGTTATTTACCCCCAAGCGTAGACTGTCGGTTACGGGGGATGATTCTGAGGCAACTACCATCAGCGGGATTCCTGCGGGCAAAGTAGGACGAGTATTGTATGAGGGAAACTCGTGGCAGGCTAAGTGTGCTGATGAAACCAGAGATATTGCTCCCAATGAAGCCGTGTTCGTAGTTCGCAAACAGGGCAACACGCTGATTATCTTACCGAGGAAAATGTTGGATCATGAATAGTCGAGTTATAACTAAAACACTTATTTAAGCTCAATTTTAGGAGAAGTCAATTATGGGTAACTTTTTAACCTTAGTCTTGTTGCTTTTAGGATCTTCAACCTTAGCAGGCTCAGTAAAAATTGTTAAAGAAAAAGAAGAGTATCTAATTGAAAGTTTAGGCAGCTACAAAAAAAAGCTAGAACCAGGGCTGAATTTCGTGGTGCCCTTCATTGATAAAGTAGTTTATCAAGATACCATCAAAGAAAAAGTGCTCGATGTTCCCGCCCAGTCCTGTATTACTCGCGACAATGTTAGTATCACCGTTGATGCGGTGGTGTACTGGCGCATCATGGATATGTATAAGGCTTTTTATAAGGTAGAGAATCTGCGAGATGCCATGGTCAATATGGTTCTGACCCAAATTCGCTCGGAAATGGGTAAGCTAGAGCTGGATCAAACCTTTACTGCCAGAACTGAAATTAATGAAATCTTACTCAGGGAGCTAGATATCGCTACAGATCCTTGGGGGGTTAAGGTAACGCGGGTGGAATTAAGAGATATTATGCCGTCAAAAGCAGTGCAGGATTCCATGGAACTGCAAATGGCAGCGGAAAGGCAGAAACGAGCCAATATTTTGACCTCCGAGGGACATCGAGATTCTGCCGTCAACTCTGCCCAAGGGGAAGCCCAGGCAAAACTACTCCAGGCAGAAGCAGCTAAAAAAGCCGCAATTCTCAAGGCGGAAGCTGAACAGCAGGCAATTGTTTTGAAAGCTCAGGGGGAAAAGCAGGAGCAGATTTTAAGGGCGCAGGCAACTGCCGAAGCGATGCAGATTGTCACTGACAAACTACAAAACGATCCTAATGCCCATGAAGCATTACAGTTTTTGCTGGCACAAAATTATCTAGAAATGGGTAAAGAGATTGGGAATAGCGACAGCAGCAAGGTAATGTTTATGGATCCTCGCAGCATGATTTCTACTATTGAGGGGGTGCAATCTGTGATTTCTAACAACCAAAGCCCGAACGGAAATCAACAGCCAAAGAAACCTATAGAGTTCAACCTGAAACAGATTGAGCGGGACGTGAATCATTAGCAGCTAAAGATCAGTTTGGGAAAGTAAGTATTCACCTTTAAATACTTTAGTCGCGGCACCCGTCATATAAACATGATTATCTGCTGCTGACCAATTAATCTGTAAGCAACCTCCTGGTAGTTCTACTGTACAAGAGCGATCGCATTTTTGATTCAATACCCCAGCAACCACGGAAGCACAGGCTCCAGTGCCGCAGGCGAGGGTAGCTCCTGCACCTCTTTCCCAAACTCGCATCTTAATATAGTCTGGCTTAACTATCTGAATAAATTCTGTATTGGTTCGTTGGGGAAATACAGGATGATGTTCAAATAAAGAACCAATTTTTTCTAGAGCGATCGCCTGAACATCTTCAACAAAAATCACGCAGTGAGGATTACCCATACTGACGGTAGTGACTAACCAAGAACGTCCTGCCACCTCCAGAGACTGGGCGATTACTTTACCTTCTACTCCTTCAAGGGTAGTAGGAATTTTGTTTGCCAGTAATTCTGGCTCTCCCATATCCACCGTAACTTCATCCTGCGATCGCAGTTGAGGAACCATTACTCCTGCTGGGGTCTGGATTTTGTAAGATTTATTATGGTCGGAATTTCCTTCTAGATCGGAGATAAACTTAGCCAGACAGCGAATACCATTGCCACACATTTCTGGTTCAGAACCATCAGAGTTAAAAATTCTCATGATGTAATCCGTAGACTCGGTTCCTGGGAGTGCAAAAATTACTCCGTCACCACCAATGCCCAAATGGCGATCGCACATAGCGATCGCCTGTTGTGGAGTGATTATCGGTTCGGCAAGGTGGCGATTATCAATCAAAATAAAATCATTGCCTAATCCTTGGTATTTGCTAAACTCGATTATCATCTCTAATTGTCCTGATCTTGAATACGAGAACTAAAAGTATGGCTGAATTTAATACTGCTTTACCTGGCGTGATAATGATCCAAAAGTACATTAAAGAAGAGCAGGAGGTAGAGCTTAAGTTAATCACTGACGATTTAATAGTGGGGAAAATCCTCTGGCAAGACGCCGATTCCCTCTGTGTGATGGATCACTACAATCACCAAACATTAATCTGGCGACAGGCTTTAGTTTATCTTAAGCCAAAAGCTTAATAGGGTTAGTTCGACAAGTTTCCAAGATTAATTTGCTAGGGCTGGTTAAGGGGTAAAGGCAAAAGGGAAAAGGTCTATTTTAGCTCTAGTGGGCTTCCGTCCTCCTACTCAAGGCTAATAGCGGCTTAACTGACTATGAAAGCTTACTTCTTACTAACGCCTGAATCTTTTTGCCGTCAGCTTTTCCTTTCAATTGCTTCATGGCTGTTCCCATAACTTTACCCAAGTCTTTCATGGTAGTTGCTCCAGTATCAGCAATAATTTGAGCCACAATTGTTTCCACTTCCTCGTCGCTTACCTGTTTAGGGAGATAGGTTTCAATAATTGCTAATTCCTGCTGTTCTTGTTCTGCTAGATCGTTGCGACCTGCATTTGTATATTGCTCGATGGAATCCCGCCGTTGTTTAGCCTGTTGAGACAGCAATTCAATTTCTTGCTCCTGATTTAGGCTATCCTGACCTTTAGGGCGCAATTCCACCTCTTTATCCAGGATGGCTTTTTTTATGCCCCTTACAGTTTGCAGGCGAATCTTATCTTTGGCTTTCATCGCCGTCTTAATATCTTCCCCAATTTGTTCTTTGAGACCCATTATTTATTTCCTGTATCTGAGTAGTTTATTTTAGGATACTTTTTGAGTAATGCAGCAAAAATTAGCTTAAATATCCGCTAGCTTTTTCTGGTCGCGGAGCACTGCTGCGGCAAATTCACAAAACCCTGCTCCTTGAGACGCTTTAGTGACGTATGCAGGTAAATATTTGAGGCGATCGCGATATTGAAGAACATTAGCAACCCCTACCGACAAGGGAAAGCTTTGAAGATTAAACATTGATTCATCATTGGGACTATCGCCAACTGTGACAACTGTTTCTGAGGAGACATGGGGAAAATATTGCGGTAAAACTTGATTTAATCCAGATGCCTTATCTTGAGCCAGTGGTTTAATATGACACTGAATTGTACTGTAGGTAAAATCAAAGCCTGAATTTTGGCAAATCAAGGTAATAGTTTCTAGTGCCTGATGATTTAAGTTCGCCAAATCAAAAGTCCAATCTGTAATACGAAAGCGATTATCCCAAGACTCCTGAACCTGAGGAAACTTACTCTGGATTAATTTAAACACCTGCTCTAGCTGCTGCCGATGCTGTTCCCTAGAGAGCTTACTTAGCATCCTCGGCTGCGGATCTTGCTGCCAATAGAGCAATCCACCATTTTCCGCCATCGCCCCCGCAATAGGTAGGTAAGTTGCGATCGCCTGTACCCAGCCTGCGGATCTACCTGTAGTTATGAGAACATCAATGCCATGAGCGGCTAATCTTGCCAAAGCATCCAGTAGTTCTGTGTCAAACTTCTCGGCGCTGGTTAGAGTTCCATCCATATCTGAGGCAATCAGGCGAATATGCCCCCAATCATAATTATCAATGGTTTGTAAAACTGCTTGATTCATTATTGCACTAGCCCACTACCCTAAATATCTAATTTCATCTTTAGCTTAATTGAGCCTACCTAATTACTTCATTTCCTCAAGGGCTGATTGCTCAACCAATTCTACTTGAAATACCTCAGCAAAAGTCTTTGCCACATCAATGCGAACTCGATCTATAGTGATTCCAGGTACAAATTCCTGGAGACTACCCACTGGTCTATTAGCAATACCACAGGGAACAATACGGCTAAAGCCCCTCATGTCTGGACAAACATTCAGAGCAAAACCATGCATCGTAATCCAGCGACGAACCTTAATACCCAGCGCCGCAATTTTTTTACCTTCTAACCAGACTCCAGTTAAGTCGGGAATTTGATAAGCGTTTAAGCCATAATTAGCCACGGTATTGATAATGACTGTTTCCAACTGTCTTAAGTACCAATGTAAATCCTGCTTATAGTGGCGTAAATTTAAGATTGGGTAGCCGACTAATTGCCCTGGACAGTGATAAGTCACTTCGCCACCACGTTCGATACGATACAGCTCATATTGTTCTGAATGGGGCTCAAACTTCAAAAAATCTAGGCTCGAACCAGTACCCAAAGTATAAACCGCAGGATGTTCTAGTAAGATTAAGATATCTTCTAACTCAGAATTACCTATTCTGGCATCTACTAGAGCTTTCTGGTCTGACCATGCCTTGGTATAGGGAACTATTTGCTGATTATGCAACCAACAGTATCTCTTAATCGATGACATATTGCTCGACTATTTTAATTAATGTCAATCAATGTAACGTAACGTCAAAAAAAAACTGGTTTTTAGTGTTTTGTACGATACAAAGTGTTAATCTTATAACTATAAAGCCATTAGGAAAATAGCATTACCCAAGAAAATTGCTTAAGATAAAACTGACAAATAAGCTATCTCATTCAAGGGAATCAGATTCAGTAAAATTAAAAACTAGACGCGCCATATCTCTATTATAAAACTCAATGAGTTTTGCGTAACATTCTAGAAGAAAATACTACTAAAAAAGCTAGAGCAAGTTACTAGAACATCCTGTCAAAGTATAGTTAACATCTAGTCCCATCCAGAAATTATAGCTATACAAACAAGTGATTCTGGATTAGCAAAGCATAACAATAGCTACTTATTTATAGAAATAGGGGCTTGCTTTGTAATTCCTGATACTGGAGCGCTAAGTAATAAATTGATATATTACTGAAGCTATATTTTTATTGGCTGAACACTGTGTATTATGGAGTAGCAAATATGAAGCTTTTGATCCAGGGAAATAACATTGCAGTCACAGAATCAATTCATGATTACGTAGAGCAGAAATTACAAAAGGCAGTCAAGCATTTCCAAAATATAACTGGAAAAGTGGACGTCCATTTATCTGTCGCCCGCAATTCTCGGATCGAAAGAAAACATAAGGCAGAGGTAACGGTTTTTGCTAACGGAACGGTGATTCGCGCCCAAGAAGGTAGCGAGAGTCTCTATGCCAGCATTGACATGGTGGCGGATAAAATCGCTCGCCAACTCCGAAAATACAAAGAGAAACACCTGGTTAAGAATGTTCATTCTCAAGTTCGTCAAGAGCTAACGGAAGAAAGGGAAACCCCAGCAGAAATTAGTAGTCTTGATGGAGATCGCACTGCGGAACTACCAGAAGCAGTAGTCAGAAGCAAATACTTTACGATGCCTCCAATGAATCCCCAAGAAGCATTGGAACAGCTACAGCTAGTGGATCATGATTTCTATATGTTCCGCAATAGTGAATCTGGAGAAATCAACGTTATTTACAGTCGTAACCATGGGGGCTTTGGCTTAATCCAGCCCAGAGCAGATCGTAATGCCAGACTAGAAGATAATCTACACCTGTAAAATAAGTTAGAGAAGGGTCAGGCTGCCTGATTCATGATTAACTCCTGACCCTCTCTCATGATTTAGGTTGACGATTTATATCGTTTTATTTTTTAGTTAAGACAGATAGTTTGAGCTAACGGCTAATAGCTCAAATCGATAAATGATGTGTCTTAGTCAAAAACTGAAATGATATTATATGTGGTCTAAATCCGATACCGACTCAGTGATTTGAGTTTCTCTTGCCGCAGGAGCGGCAGCACGAACTACATAGGGAAAACCCGCACCAGATAGCCCTTGGCGAATGCGTCTGTTAGTCTCTTCAAAAATAACAAATAGAGGGCAAATTTCCTCTGCTGCTTCGCTGAACATATGCTTTTCCTGGGGCGGCATTAACCACTCATAATCTTGATCCAGATAGACCTGAGTCTGACGCCACCGCCCAACTAGATCAGAAAAATCTTCTTCTGGGCGATGAATAAAAACAATAACTTCTTGCCCCACCTTGATTTTCCATTCAGGGTCACACATCAAAATTCCCAAATCGCAGGGTAAGGTAGTAGCAATGCGGGAGGTTTTGGCGTGCAGCTGATTTTTGGCAGTAATCTCAGGTCGTCGAATGCGGACTACGGGAAGAGGAATCGTGATTAAGCTTTGCTCAGGTCGCCGCATACTGGGCAGTGCTTCCAAATAAGGTCGATATTGCTGCAATAAGGCGATCGCACCTTGAGGAGTACTATATTCTGACAACAAAATTTCATAGTCAGATTTTTTAATTGATATCATGCTGTGATGGCTGTCGGCAAAAGCTGCGCCCCTCTGTACTAAAAATTATCCAATCTGATCGAAAATAGCAAACATAGGCAGGTACATAGAAAGCAAAATTGTTCCCACCATGACCGCTATCCCGACCATCATTATAGGTTCTATAAGACTGGTCAGAGCCTTAACAGCCTGCTCTACTTCATCCTCATAAAAATCAGCTACTTTTTCCATCATGCCGTCAAGTTCTCCCGTTTCTTCCCCAATGCTAATCATTTGAATTGATAGGGGAGGAAAAACGTTTTCTTTCTGAATGGCTAAAGAAATCATGCCCCCTTGCTGAATATCTTGTTTGGCACCCTGAACGGCATTAATAATCACCTGATTACCAATCGTATTGCACACAATATCAAAGCACTGTAGGACAGGTACACCAGAACGAGTTAAGGTACCGAATACCCGACAGAAGCGAGCTACGGCAATTTTTTCATTCAGATCGCCAAAAATTGGCATTTTGAGCATGAAGCCATCGATTTGGAGTCGTCCTGCTGGCGTTTTATAATACATGCGGAGCAGAAAACTGGCTCCAATGAATAGTGCGATAGGAATAAGAACCTTCCAACTCCTCAAAAGACCACTCAACCACACCATAAACTTAGTTAGTGCGGGCAATTCCCCACCCAACTGTTCAAAAATCCCCGCAAATACAGGTACTAAGAAAATAGTCATTCCTAGAAAAGCTAAAACTGCAAAAATTCCCACCGCAGTCGGATATGCCATAGCTGACTTAATTTGGTTTTGTAATTTTGCCATGTCTTCCAGCAACTTCGACAATCGCATCAAAACCTCATCTAGCACCCCACCAGCTTCTCCTGCTTCCACCATATAAACATACAGATCATCAAAACATTCGGGATAGTCACTCATAGACTCAGAAAGGCTGGTTCCCTGCTGCACCTCAGAACTAATACCCAATAAAGCTCTTTTTAGCTTGGGATTGGGAGCCTGATCTGCTAGAATCCCCAATGCCCTAATAATTGCCACCCCAGCATTGACCATAACTGAAAACTGACGAGAAAATACGGCTTTATCTTTTACCGTTACTTTGGCTAATGCCAGCTCTAATTGAGTAAGATCAATTTCAAAACTAGACTTATTGACTTTGCCTACTGCTGTATATTTATTTTTTAGCGCCAGACGAGCCTGTTCAGCAGAAGCCGCCTCAATTTTTTCTTTGAAGACTTTTCCCGAATTGTCTTTTACTTTAGCAACGTAGATAGACATAGAATTAATAGATAGCTAAATCAGTAATCAAAAAATAGATCAACCAAACCAAAATTAACGGCGTTTAGAGTTAGGTTTGCCCTTTGCATTGGCGGAGTTTAGCCCCAACCCAGCACCTGTTAATCGCTCCAACTCGTCTGGGCGTGAACTCTTTGCCAGACCCTCCTCCATGCTGATAATGCCTTTTTTCACCAAATTGGCTAAAGCCTGTTCCATCGTTTGCATATCCATCTTGGCTCCTGTTTGAATTGCCGAGTATACCTGCGCCGCTTTTCCCTCACGGATCAGGTTGGCGATCGCTGGGGTGACAATCATGATTTCCTGTGCCATGACTCGTCCAAATTCCCCAGGCTTAGGGCTTTTCTTTTTAACCAGGGTTTGGCTAAAAACAGCAATTAAAGAATTAGAAAGCATGGCTCTAATTTGCGCCTGTTGACCAGCAGGAAAAACATCAATCATCCGATCAACAGTTCCCGAAGCAGAATTAGTATGGAGAGTGCCAAAAACTAGGTGACCCGTTTCCGCCGCTGAAATTGCCAGGGAGATTGTTTCCAAATCCCGCATCTCCCCCACCAGAATAATATCGGGATCTTCCCGCAGTGCTGCCTTCAGGGCGTTAGCGAAGCTTTTAGTATCTTCCCCCTTCTGCCGCTGGTGAAATAGACTCTTTTCATTATCAAAAACATACTCAATCGGATCTTCAACCGTCAGAATATGCTCGCCACGGCTACGGTTAATTAGATCCAGCATCGCTGCCAGGGTCGTAGTTTTCCCTGACCCAGTGGGACCAGTTACCAGAACCAATCCCCTAGGTCTTTCAGTAGTTCTTCTAACCACATCAGGTAATCCTAGCTGATCGAAATTGGGAATTTTGGATGATAGAGCCCGCAAACATGCCGCATAACAGCCCCGCTCCTTGTAGACATTAACCCGAAATCGAGCCAAACCTTTAACGCCATAAGAACAATCCAACTCCCAGTGCTGCTCAAGCTCCTTTCGCTGGTTATTGTTCAGCATACTAAAAATCAAGCGCTGGCACTCCTGGGGACTTAGCTCATCACCAATGGGGGTTAACTTACCGCTGATACGGAAGTAAATCGGAGCTCCAGCCTGAATATGCATATCAGACCCTCCCATCTCTACCAGCTGTTCCATCATGTCCTCGATCATCAAATCCATAATCTAATCCCTCTGCACAATTTTTAAATCCTGGGCTTGGTTTATATCTAAGCCAGTTAATGCCGACTTCAGTTCGCTAATGTTGCGTTTGGTGCTTAATTCTTGAAATGACCCTTAGCTAAAGCGCGGAGCCATACAGTAAGGACAGTCCAGCCACTCAGGCTGCAACTCAGCACTACAGACACGACAGGTTAGACCACTCTTCCGTTTAGCTTTCAATTCCGCTTCCAATCCAGAGTCGGTAAAAGTAACCCGCTCAACCTCTTCTAGGGTGGTATGACCCTCCTTAACCAGATTTAAGCTGTACGCCAGGATCGTAATCATGCCCTCCTCAACAGCCGTTTCCTTAATGCGATCGGTATTTGCTCCACTATTAATCAACTCTTGAAGTTTTTCCGAATTACGCATAACCTCATAGACCCCGACTCGACCTTTATAGCCAACCCCATTGCATTTCTGGCATAGAGTCCCCGCTGCTTTAGCCTCAGAGATTTCCTCGGCATTCAGCTTGTTTGCTTTATAGAAAGTTACTTCTTCCTCTCCTGAAGCAGACAAGCCAAATCTGGCTAGCTCTTCATGGCTGGGATTGTAAGCAATGCGACAATCACTGCAAACTCGCCGCATCAACCTTTGAGCCAGAACCCCAACTAATGCCCCAGAAATCATGAACGGCTCTACACCCATTTCATCTAGTCGGGCGATCGCACCAGCAGCATCATTAGTATGCAGAGTGGTTAGTACCAGGTGTCCAGTTAAAGCAGCTTCGATGGCAGTTTTAGCAGTTTCCGAGTCTCTGGTCTCACCCACCAGAATTACATCGGGATCTTGCCTTAAAAAAGCTCGCAAAATTGAGGCAAAATCCATGCCTTTTTCCCGAATTACCTGTACCTGGGTGATCCCGTCCAGAGAATACTCAATCGGGTCTTCAGCCGTACTGATATTGATATCAGGGCTATTTCTCTCTGCCAATACTGAGTATAAAGTAGTTGATTTACCTGAACCTGTCGGTCCCGTAACTAAAATAATGCCGAAGGGGCGCTTCGCCATATCGCGAACTATCTCCAGCGTAGGTTCATGACTAATTAGCTTATCCAGACCAAGTTGAGTCGCTGAATTATCTAAGATCCGTAGCACAACCTTTTCTCCGTAGCGGCTGGGCAGTGTATTAACCCGAAAATCTACCTTTCTGCCCTGAAACATGCGGCGAATCTTACCATCTTGAGGGAGACGCTTTTCCGCGATGTCCAACTCTGCCATAATCTTGAAACGAGCCACTACGGCAGGAATAATTTTTTTGGGCATCACATCGAAAGGCTGCTGTAAAACACCGTCCTTACGGTAACGGATTTTTAAACCTTCTTCCTGGGGCTCAATATGAATATCAGAAATTCCATCCTGCAACGCCTTGGCTAAGATCTTATTAACCAGGGTAATAATTGGTGCGGCTTGAGCTTCGTTTGCCGCCCCCAAATCATCGGCAACCTCATCATCCGCTTCCTCCAAATTAAAATCGAAATTGTCTAACTCTAGGGAAACATCGACATTAACTTCTTTTTTCTTCGCGATCTCTTGCTGAACCTGCTCATCCAAAAATCGATCAATTAACTGCTGATAGTCAGCTTGAGTAATTACCTGACGCTCAAAAGTAATTCCCTTTGGTCTCAGAATGCGATTAAGGTCATCCTGAGCCTCCAAATTTTCGGGATCAACCATTGCTACGACCAAAACCATCTCTTCTCCATCTTTTTTATAGAGAGGGATTAGGCGGTATCGGCGGCAGATATCCAGGGGAATTAGAGAATTAATCAGTTCCCCCATCTGATTGTTACTAAACTTCTCGGTTTCAATTTCAGGATCGACAGACTCAACTCCAAAAATAACCTTCAGCTCAAATAAATGATGTTTTTTATATTGACGTAATAAATCTGGTGGTAACTGCTTTCCCGTGGCTGATTCCAGAACATCAATCAGAGAACGCCCTGACTTGCGGCTTTCCGCCAGCGCCTTTTGCATCTTGTCGCCATCGATAAAGCCCTTTTGAACCAATTGATTTCCAAAAGGAGATAATTTGTTCCGCAGAGCTAACGCCCGATTTCTTTTGGAAGAGGAATAAGCCATAAAATATGCATGAGTTCATCCAATACGTTTCTTATTGTTCCCGAAAGTTGGGATAAAATTGCAACCGCCAGTCATAAATAATATGATGTCTGTAAACGATAGTTCCCAAGAGAATTAGCACCAAAAATTGGACTCAAAACACCGAAATATTTGCTTTAGCACCAACAGGGATAAAACTGTTGATTTTTAGGCTGAATGCAATATCCTATATCTTGTATCTGAAGAGACAAATATTCCTATGACAGAAGAGCAGAAACCAACCGAATTAAATTCCGAGCAGACCGAAGTTGTAACAGACGACAGAGTAAAAGACACCGACAGTGCTGTTGCCGAAGTTACCGCAGATTCGGAAAGTAATACGGAGAACACCACAGAAACAGCAGAGACAGAGCAAGAAATTTCGGATGAGAATGCTGAAATATTTGCGGCATTTCAACAAGAGAACGCCAATTTAAAGCAGTTGCTGGATGAAAAAAGTCAGCAAGCAGATGTAACGAAAGCTCAATATGCCAGATTGGCTGCTGATTTTGAAAACTTCCGCCGCCGAACTATTAAAGAAAAAGAAACCTTAGAACAGCAGGTCAAGAAAAATATCATTACTGAATTACTGCCTATAATTGATAACTTTGAGCGTGCTAGAACTCAGCTAAAGCCTGACAGCGATGGAGAAAAAGCAATTCATTCTAGCTATCAAGGAGTCTATAAGACTTTAGTAGAGTGCCTCAAAAAAATGGGAGTATCAGCGATGCGACCAGAAGGAAAAGAATTTGATCCTAATTTTCATGAAGCAATGTTGCGGGAGCCAACTAACGAATATCCTGAAGGGACGGTGATTGAACAATTGATGCGGGGCTATACTTTAGGGGATATAATTCTGCGCCATGCCATGGTTAAAGTTGCTGTTCCTGAAGAACCTGTGATAACTTCGGAGGAGAAAAAGACAGAAAGTGAAGGAAATGATAACTAAGTAATTTTACGATCTCAGAGTAATTTTTGAGTTGAAAAAGTTAGTTTTTAATTTGCCAATTCAGCTTAATTAATCTTCTGATTAATATCAGAACTTCGCTGTCAATCTCTTTGTAATTTGTAAATAAATAGAAGTTACGGCCTAAGCACTATGGCAAAAGTTATCGGTATTGACCTGGGAACTACCAACAGTTGTGTGGCTGTGCTTGAGGGTGGTAAACCCGTAATCATTGCTAACTCAGAGGGTGCGCGGACAACTCCAAGCATAGTGGCATTTGCTAAAGGTGACACTCGTTTAGTCGGTCAATTAGCCAAGAGACAATCAGTTACCAATGCGCAAAATAGCATTCACAGCATCAAGCGCTTTATTGGTCGCCGCTGGGAGGATACTGAAGAAGAGCGCTCTCGGACTCCTTATAAGTGTGTTCCAGGACGTGATAATACGGTGGATGTTCTAATTAAAGAGCGAAAGTATACGCCTCAAGAAATTTCCGCGATGATTCTCCAAAAGTTGAAGGCGGATGCTGAAAGTTTTCTTGGCGAGCCTGTAACTGAGGTGGTAATCACGGTACCAGCTTATTTCACAGATGCTCAGAGACAAGCTACTAAAGATGCTGGAACGATCGCTGGACTGGAAGTTTTGCGGATTGTCAATGAGCCGACTGCGGCGGCATTGGCTTATGGTCTTGACAAGCAAGATCGCGAAGAGGATATTTTAGTTTTTGACTTAGGTGGAGGAACGTTTGATGTCTCCATTTTGCAGTTGGGCAACGGTGTGTTTGAAGTTAAAGCTACGTCAGGAAATAATCATCTTGGTGGTGATGACTTTGATAATGTGATCGTGCGCTGGATGATCAAAACGTTCTACTCTCAAGAGGGGATTGATTTAAGAACAGATAAAATGGCACTCCAGCGGATGCGTGAAGCGTCAGAAAAAGCCAAAATAGAGCTTTCGGCAACTCCCACAACCTCAATTAATTTGCCGTTTATCACCGCCGACGAAACTGGACCAAAACACATTGAGCTAGAGCTAAGTCGGGCTAAGTTCGAAGAATTATCAAAAAATTTAATTCAAAAGACTCTGGAACCCGTTGAATTGGCGCTTAAAGATGCGGACTTGCAGCCTGAAGATATAGACCGAGTTATCCTTGTCGGTGGCTCAACTCGTATTCCCGCCGTTCATCAAGCGATTGAAACCATTTTTGATAATATACAGATCGATCGCTCGGTTAATCCCGACGAGGCGGTTGCCGCTGGCGCAGCTATTCAAGCAGGGGTTTTGGGTGGAGAAGTAGAGGATGTATTGCTATTAGACATTACGCCCCTATCCCTAGGCATTGAAACTCTGGGTGAAGTATTTACCAAAATCATTGAAAAAAATACAACTGTACCCACCTGTAAGTCGCAAGTTTTTTCTACTGCTGCTGATGGTCAAACTACCGTAGAGATACATGCGCTTCAGGGAGAAAGAGCCATGGCTAGAGACAACAAAAGCCTGGGCAAATTCTTACTGACAGGAATTCCTGTCGCCCCCAGGGGCATGCCGCAAATTGAAGTGTCTTTTGAAATTGACGTTAACGGTATTTTGCAGGTTGCGGCTCAAGATAAAGGGACAGGGAAACAGCAAAGTATTACCATCAGTAATACTGGTGGCTTAAGCTCCAGTGAAGTGGAGAAAATGCGTCAAGAAGCAAATGATTATGCAGAGCAGGATCGCCGCAATATTGAGCTAGTAAAATTAAAGAATCAAGCGGAAAATCTAATTTATAATTATGAATCAACTCTAAACGAACAAGAGTCACTGATTCGAGATGAGCACAAAGCTCAAGTGGCGAGGATTAAAGAAGAGTTTAATATTGCTAGTAATACCCCCCATACCAGCCTCAAAGAAATCAGCGGTATTCTAGATAATTTACGCCAAATTTTATTGGAGGTTGGCACGGATGTTTATCAGCAAAAAAGTGCTGGGGATGAATTCGTTTTTGATGATGATGATTTTGCCGATGCTAAAACAGAAATGGACTTGGCTTCTGATAGTGGTGTCAAAGCCGTAGTGAGCGTATCTAATAACGCTAATATTGAGGGGGGTGTTGATTTAGGTCTAGACGACGATCTATCTATTGATGATTATGAATCTGTAGACTGAAACCCAGTATAATTTCATGATATAGGATTTGAGCAGAAGCACTTAAACCAAATATTAGAGCTAAAGATCAGTTCTTAGTAGTAACCGTACTATATTTAGGAGCTATGATTTTGCTAAAGTACATTCAATAAACCATAGTCAAAAACAAAAATTTTATGGCAGGGGACTACTATCAAATCCTGGGCGTATCCCGCGATGTAGATAAAGATGAATTAAAGCGTGCTTATCGACGTTTAGCCCGTCAATATCATCCCGATGTCAACAAAGAACCAGGAGCAGAAGAAAAGTTCAAAGAAATCAATCGTGCTTACGAAGTATTATCCGAACCTGAAACTCGCGCTAGGTATGATCGCTTTGGCGAAGCTGGCGTAGGTGGTGCAGCGGGAGGACCCGGCTTTGAATATAGCGATATGAGCGGTTTTGCTGATATCTTTGAAACTATTTTTAGCGGTTTTGGGGGAGGTGTTGGTACCAGCCCAGGTCAGTCCCGTCGTCGCAATGGTCCTGTTAGAGGTGAAGATTTACGCCTAGATTTAAAGCTAAATTTTCGTGAAGCTGTTTTTGGCGGTGATAAGCAAATTAAAATTCCCCATTTGGAATCTTGTGGAACCTGTAGCGGTACTGGAGCCAAGCCAGGGACGGGGGCGAAAATCTGCGGAACCTGTAATGGAAGTGGTCAAGAACGTCGTGCAACCCGTACTCCCTTTGGCAGTTTTGCTCAAGTGACTACCTGTAGTACTTGTAATGGGACAGGTCAAGTTATCGAAGAGAAGTGTAGCACTTGTCAAGGCGCAGGGCGGTTGCAGGAAACGAAAAAGTTAAAAATCACGATTCCTCCTGGGGTAGATAATGGCACACGCCTCAGGGTTTCTGGGGAAGGTGATGCAGGTCTCCGTAGTGGGACTCCAGGGGATTTATACGTTTATTTATTTGTTGAGTCTGATAGAGAATTTAAAAGAGAAGGGATTAATATTAAGTCTGAGGTTACCGTTAGCTATCTCCAGGCTATTTTGGGGTGTAGCATCCAGGTAGATACTGTTGATGGTAAGGAAGCCCTAACTATTCCTGCGGGAACCCAGCCGAATACGGTGCTGATTCTCGAAAATAAGGGGGTGCCCAAGTTAGGCAATCCAGTGAGTCGCGGAAACCATTTGATTACCGTCAAGATTAATATTCCAACTAAAGTAAATTCTGAGGAGAGAGAATTATTAGAGAAGTTAGCGACTGTTCGTGGTGAGGCGACAGGCAAAGGCAGCAAGGAAGGCTTCTTGGGAGGGTTATTCCAAAAATGAATCCGATTGACTCCCCGAGAAATGCCGAAAATCCTGTCTCTGACGCTCTGCTAGATCTACGGGGTACCCCTTGCCCCGTTAATTTCGTGCGAACTAAGTTACGTTTAGAACAGATGTCTCGTGGTTCTGTGCTAGAGGTCTGGCTAGATTCTGGTGAACCCGTTGAGCAAGTTCCTGACAGTTTAACCATGGAAGGCTATCAGATTTGTGCTTTATATCAACGCCAAGATTTTTTTTCTTTGCTAGTTTGTCGCCCTGCCAATGGTGAGTAAAAATCCGCAAGGAGTGAAAAGTACCGCTGAACCTTCTCCTAACTGGGACTCGAACTCCCCGCTTTATGGTGTAGTAATGGCGGTGCAGGCTAACTACTATCGAGTTAAAGTGGAGCATCCTGCTCATGGCAATCAAACTTCTGAGCACGAGAAGCTATCGTCTTTTCTGCTCTGTACCCGTCGTACTAGGCTTAAAAAGACTGGGCAGAAAGTTATGGTTGGCGATCGCGTGATGGTGGAAGAGCCCGACTGGCAGTCAGACCGAGGGGCAATTGGGGCAGTTCTACCGAGAGCTACGGAACTGCATCGCCCACCGATAGCTAATGCCTCACAAATTTTGCTGGTTTTTGCTCTGGCAGAACCAACCTTAGATCCTTGGCAGTTGAGCCGCTTTTTGGTTCAAGCAGAGTCAACGAATTTACAGTTGTGTTTGTGCCTCAATAAGTCTGATCTAATCTTAGGTGAGCAGCAGGAGCAATGGCAAAGACGTTTGGCGGGTTGGGGTTATAGCGCTAACTTTGTTAGCGTATCTCAGGATTATCAGCTGGAACAGTTAATCCAACGGCTACAAGGAAAAATTACAGTGGTGGCAGGTCCCAGCGGGGTGGGTAAATCTAGCTTAATTGACCGTTTGATTCCCCAGGTAAAGCTCAGAGTGGGTGCAGTGTCAGGAAAGTTACAGCGGGGTCGTCACACAACCCGCCATGTGGAGTTATTTGAGCTACCTGGAGGTGGGTTATTAGCGGATACTCCTGGGTTTAATCAGCCTGATTTAAACTGTGAGCCCAGTAGCTTGGATCGATACTTTCCTGAGATTAGAGCAAGGCTCAAAGATCAACGATGTCAATTTAATAACTGCTTACATCGTGACGAGCCTGGTTGTGTGGTTCGCGGTAATTGGGAAAGGTATGAATATTATCTTGATTTTTTAGAACAGGCGATCGCTTATGCCGCTCAACTGCAACAGCAGCCTGAGCCTGAATCTAACCTGAAACTGGTGGTTAAGCGCTCAGGAAAAAGCCAGTATGAGCCAAAATTAGAGACTAAGAAGTATCGTCGCCCTTCACGCAAAACTCGTCAGCAAAATTGGCAGGATATCTATGAAAATCAGCTAGCAGACGAAATAGAGGATTTATTCTGATATAAGTTTGCTCCTGGGCAGTCATAGCTGAATCTGAAGTAATGGTAGGATGCAACTTATCTGGTAAACATCTCCCATCGTATTTATGCTGACTTCTACCAAAGAACTTCTTGAAGCTGCCCAAAAGAAATCATACGCCATAGGAGCTTTCAATTTATATAATCTTGAGGGAGCTAAGGCAGTGGTTAATGCTGCTGAAGCGGCAAAAAGCCCCGCAATTATACAGATTCTGCCTCAAGTGTTTGATTTTGGCGGTACTCCCCTAATTAAGCTTTTTTTAGAAGCGGCGGACTCGGCAAAGGTGCCAATGTCGGTGCATTTAGATCACTGTGGCGATCGCTCTATAATTAAAACGGCTTTAGAAGCAGGAGTACAGTCGATCTTAGCCGATGGTTCGACTCTTTCTTTTGCTGAAAATCTGGCTTTTACACGAGAAATGACCCTCATCGCCCATGCCCAGGGGGCTGCGGTGGAGGCAGAAGTAGGCAGAATTAGCGGCACCGAGGACGGGATGACCGTTGCGGAAAAGGAAGCAAAAATGACCGATCCTGAGCAAGCAGAGGAAATAGTAAAGGAAACAGGAGTGGATTTTCTGGCGGTTACCATCGGCAATGTTCACGGCAAGTATTACAGTGAACCGAAGCTGGATTTTCCTCGTCTGGCGAAGATTCGTCAGCAAATCCCCATTCCCCTAGTGCTACATGGGGCATCTGGTTTACCAGCGGCAATAATTCAGGAATCGATTGAGCTGGGGGTTTGTAAGTTTAACGTCAATACGGAAGTGCGGCAGCAATATCTCCAGTTTTGGCGGGAGTATGGACAAAAAGCATCTCAACCCGATCTCTTGGATTGTCAAAAAGCTCTCACTGCGGCAATGCAGGAGGTAGTTGCTGAAAAAATGCAGATGTTCGGTAGTGCGGGAAAAGCCTAAGGTTTGGAGTTGAGAGCTTTGAGATGCAGCAGGCGATCGCGAAAACGCAGCATGAATAGCCCTGCGGCGACGGCTACCCCAATTGACTGTCCTAACCATAAGCCCACGCCCCCCAACTGGAAATAAAAACCGAGGACATAGCTGAAAAATAAGCCAATTAGCCAAAATGCCAGGAGGTTTAATAAGACGGGAAGACGAGTATCCTGGAGTCCCTGTAATGCGCCATAGGCGATTTTCTGTACGGCATCTAAAATTTGTGACAGGCTGGCAATTCGCAGTAGGGGCAAAGCTAGATTGATGATATCGGCGTTATTAGGATCTTCTAGATCAATATAGATGCTCATAATGGCATGGGGATACAGCAGCATGATAATCGTTAGCAATAGCATCACTACGAAACCCAGACCCATACTGATATATCCTGCTCGTTTAACGCCCCTAAGATCTTGTCGTCCTAACCACTGTCCAACCCTTGCTGTGGCAGCAAAAGACATACCCAGGGGAATCATAAACGTCACGATGATTGTCTGAAAAGCAATTTGATGTGCTGCTAAGACATCAGTTCCTAAAGCGCCCATCAGGTAGGTAACAATGGTAAACAATCCTACTTCCAAAGCTGAAAAGATGCCGATGGGAATTCCTGTTTGACACAGTTGTCCAATAATGGCGGGCTTGAGCCGATGTAACTGCTGGAAGAAACCATAAGCACCCAACTGAGGATGCCTGATGATGTAAATAATTAGGGCGATAAACATACCCCAAAGGGTTACGGTACTGGAGATGCTTAAGCCGACTAACTCCAGACGAGGAAAGCCCAACTTGCCAAACCCCAAAATATAGTTGCCCAGAATATTAAACACCGTACCGAAAGCTACGATAATTAAGATTGGACGAGCCTGGGATAATCCCGATACTACCCCCCGCAACAGGGCAAAGCCGAGGGCAGGAAAAAAGCCCCAAAGAATTATATCTAAATAGCTATTGGCTAGAGTAACCGTAGCAGGTGCCTGTCCCCAACCTCCCATTACTCGATCCAAATTGGCGATCGCCACCATCATCGGTATCGATAGCAGCAAAACTAACCACAAACCCTGGCGAGTTAGCTGTTCAATGCGGGTTTTGTTGCCTGCACCAAAAGCCTCTGCTACCAGAGGACTAACCCCCATCACTACCCCCGCAGCAGTATTGAGAAAGGAAAAAAAAGTTAGAGAGGCTAACCCCCCCGCCCCTAGGGTTTCTGCCCCCAGTCTACCCATCATAATCGTGTCAAAAAATCCCGTCAGGGACTGCGCCACCTGCGCCCCAGCTAACGGCATAGCTAATTGTAAAAATTCTTTCGCCTCCCGCCTTAGCGTAGAATTACCGAGAGTTAAACTCATGCTTGATCTAAAACTTAATTTACAGATGCTGATCCCTCTTGTTAGCTTAGAACAATTAGTCAATTTATTAACTAATGTTAAGCACTTATTGATCGGTAAAGATGGGGAAAGGTCATAAGTTATTTAGCTGCATGACAGTCTAGAGTAAATTCTGGTTGGTTTTCTGTGTAACTATAGCTGCCTGTTAGAATAGGTATTTATTAAAATAAAATAAGATTATGACTTATTATCGATGGCTAGCCTCTGCTAATATTTTTCTTTGGGGTACGGCGATCGCTTTACCAGTAGTCGCCCATAATGTAGAAATCTCCAATGATGTTGCCGCAACGTTTCATATTGAGCCGAATCATAACCCCAAAGCCAATCAGCCTACCACCGCATGGTTTGCCTTAACTCGCCGTGGTGGTAGCAGCATTCCCCTATCGGAGTGTGACTGTGCTTTAAAAGTTTATAGCGTGCCTCGCCAAAACGACACTCAGCCAATTTTAGAGCCAGATTTAATCGCCCTTGATGTTGAGAAATATCAGGAGATTCCTGGAGCAGAAATTACCTTTCCCCAAGCAGGGGCTTATGAATTAGAAATTAGCGGTACAGCAAAGGATGATAGTTTTAGTCAATTTCAAATATCCTATACGGTGAACGTAACTCCTTAAATATTACTTATAGTGGTTGCAAGCTGAGTACTTATTCAATATTTCTGTTGTAGAACTTCAATCGCCCTAGTCCACATCAAATCCTCTTCTGTCCCCAAAAGACTAGGGTCTTTTTTCAGCTTAATTAATTGTGATTCTGAAGGTTCAACTATCAAATCGGGTTGAATTCCTAGATCTTGAATTTCATTTTTATTAGTAGTTAAAAGCATAGATACAGTCACGGCTACAGCAGAACCATTTGAAAGTTGATGTACTGAGTGCAATGAACCGTGTCCATGAGTTTGCTCTCCTAAAATAGTAGCTCGACTATTTTCCTGAAGAGCAGCAGCCATAATTTCACTAGCACTTGCTGAGGCTCTATCAACTAAAATTACTAATGGTTTATCGGTTAAAGCGTTACCAATAGCTGATTTAGTATCTATTTCGTTTCCACGGCTCAAACTATGGACAATTATACCGTCTCGCAACCACATACGAGTAATTTCAATAGCTGAAAAAAACAGTCCTCCTATGTTTGCCCTTAGATCTAAAACATACCCTGCTACTTGTTGTGACTCTGAGTTTTTAATAGCTTGGCGTACTTCTTCAGCTGCTCCTGAGCTAAATTGATTTAAACGGATATAGGAAATTTGACGCTCATTGACTTCTTTAATTTGACTGTCAACGCGGTTAAAATTAAACTTGACTCTTCTGACTCGAAAGTTGATTTGGTGCTCGTCTCTGTTGATAGATAGCTTAACTTCCGTTCCTAATTTACCTCGTAGTAAAGATTTTACTTCACCGAGATTCATCCCACTGATATTTTGCTCATCAATGTGGGTTATAACATCATCATAAGTAATTCCTGCAATAGCCGCTGGACTACCAGGAAGAGCAGAACTAACCTTTATTTCTTGGGTTATTTTATCTTTATTAAAACTCAAGCCAATACCAGTAGTATTATCATTGCGATTGCGATTTAAACCTTGATATTCTTCAGGAGTAATAAATCTAGTGAAAGGATCTCCCAGTAAATCAAGCATCTCTTCTATGGCAGCATAAGCAGCTGTCAAATCCTTATAAGAACGATTTAAGTAATCATCTCTAATTGCTAGCCAATTAACTCCATTAAAATCCGAATCCACAAACTTAATATTAACAACTTGCCACGCATCATCAATTAATTCTCGGTAAGAATTATTCGCTTGGACAATGTATTGGAAATTTGATAGTTGATTTTTTGATGATTTGAGATTTGCTCTATAGTTGGTAAGATTATTGCTATCATCAACTTGATAACCTTTTTGGGTGGAATTATTTATTCTATATTTATTTTGATTATTATTATTGCCAGAGGTAAATGATGATATAAATAAGTAAGATGATATGAACAATAAAGCGAATATTTTATTTGACATCTTGATAAATTTAAATGTTATATTATTATTTTTTTTCTTTGATTCAAAAAGACATACCAAAGAAGGCAACTAAACTAAGATAACAATCATTCAGTTGAGTGCAATGTGACCTGTCTGTGATTGTTTCGGAGAAAAGGTCAAAAGCTCAAGGCATTTTAAAAAATCTTAAAAAACCTTATGGTTCTGAGAAACGTTATGTCTGCATTTATTATGCTAACTGACTGATAATATTTTTCTTTGTAAATATACATCAAATCTTGTCAGTTACAGAAAGGAAATTGCGCAGAGAAAGTAAAACTTACTTTAGTCAATCACTTTGACTTTTCGTGAAGCGATTAGCGATTAATAACAAAGCTATCTGCCCAGGTTATGCCTTATGCTACCCTAAGAAGGGTTTATAGGTATAATCTGATTGTAAAATACATCTGATGTGAATTAGGATGATTAATTTAATTACCTTAAAATACAGGAAATGAGATGCTTTGAGTTAAACTGTTTAGGTCAAAATCAAGTTTTCAAAACTCTAAAAAAGCTAATGGCTACGAACTAATAACCTTTCAACGAAGATAATCCACACTAGGCGTAAAATAAGATTATCTATTTCTTGTTTCTAACAAGCAGCCTCAAGCAAATAACTGATCAAGTAAGCCAATTCATCATCAGCATTATGGGTAAAAAAGCAAAGTTAAAAAAGCAACGTAAACAGCAGCAAGCAAATACTAATCAACAGCCCAAGTATGATCAAACTCAGTTTGTTAAGCAGTTTACCCACATGGGCTACCAGGTACAGGTAGATCCTAAATTACAGCCGAAAATTAACAGGGGAAATGTTGCGCCCGAACTACCCCGTGATGAGATTGAACCTGAACTATAGCTCATCTGATGGGGGCATTAAAGATTATGAAGAAAGATAGATTTAGCTATGGCGATCGCAGCTCACCTCTAAAAATCCTGAGTTGTTGACTTTATTTATACCTAATCTACTTAGTTAAAAATTAAAGACAAATCTTTTTACGGCTTTTACGGCTTAACTCCCAACGTGATGCAGGTAGGGTTATTGGCCATAATAATGGCGCAATTAAAAGTACTATCCAAGAATAGAGGTCAAGCTTTGAAGTACTTTGATCTAGGAAAAATAGCATTGACCAATAGATAAGCACCATGAAATAAATTGACCAATACCAAGCACCTAGATCATGTAACATTTTTTATGTTTCTCAAGTAAATTATTTTTCCTAATTATGATAAAAGCAGTCCTTAATAGTCAGGAGTGAAAATACTGAAATTCTTTTGATATCTTTAACAAATATTAAAAAGTGTTGAAAACTACTGAGTTTGATTAAAAGTTGTTAATAATTAGTTTAACGATTGCCGAGGATTTCAAGATAAGGAACCTTATAGTAATACTTAACTGTATTAAGGCATTGTGAATTTTTGGTGTATCTGACTAAGCAAAATATTAGGGAATCATGATAATCTAGCGGTTCTCATTATAAATTAAGTATGGTAAGTCTTTCGGTTTTAGTTAGCTGTTAGTCCCTAATGGGTAATTACCTGAGTAAAACTCGCTAATTTGTTAAATGCTGTAGTCAAGCTGTGAACATACTGGGATAGTAATGAAAATGCGATCGCCTTTCAAGATAAGTTAATCTACAGCAATAAGAGAATAAATCTGGTTTTGATGAGGCTATTAAAAGTAAACGTTCCTAATTTTAGAAATTTACAAAATGTCGAGCTGACTTTTGAACCTGATTTAAGTCCTGCGGTATTTCCTATTGCTAGTCAAAATGGGGGTAGAAAAAGCACTCTTTTGCAGTTGATTTTTACTTTATTTCATTGTGGTATTAATCCTGATAGACATCGATATATAAGTAATTTATTTAATACCAGTCAAAAATTGAAAGATGGTGAAATTTACAATATTGCCAATTTTCATTTTTTATACAAAGGTAAAATAATAGCTTTTAAATTCAATATATTTAACTTTAGCTCAAGAGAAGCGTTAAGGGAATCTTCTCTATTAGATATTTTAGAATCAGATCGAGAATATGACATATTTAGTGGGTATCACAAGACAAGAAGAGAAGTCAACCAAGAACATAATTTTATTTATTCATTATATTGGGATTCTCAAGAGGTTGGAGAAAATATTGCTGATGATTCAAAAATTTTATTTTGTTCAATAAATAATGAAGTAGAGTATAATTTTGCAGTTGAAGCATTTACTGCAATAGGAGAGAATATTTTTCTGGCAGCCCCCTCTACCCAACCTTTTTTATTTTTAGATAAGTCATCAAAAAAAGAGTTATTCAATAATCTAAGTAAGTATTGTGAAATTTTAGTTGCTAATAAAGCAGATTTATCCAACTTTTATTTATACAGCCAATTAACCATAGCTGAACTGATAGAGACATTTAAGAAAGCTAGAGATCAAGATTGGCAAGAAGGAATCAGTAGTGATGATTTATCTTATGGTTCAAAGTTTAAGATGTTAGTAGATGACTTTCATGATTTTCTCGGTAATGACAAATATATACTGCCTACGTCAGAATTAGATTCAATAGTAGTTCAAAAGCAAATATCAGAGATAAAAAAGATTGAATTAGACCCTGAAGATCTGAGTCATGGGGAGTTAAGACGACTAGGATTATATGCTTGGGTTAAATATAATATTCCTGAAAATTCTATTATTCTAATTGATGAGGTGGAAAATGCATTGCATCCAGACTGGCAATATAATATTGCTGATGAATTAGCCTCTTGGGGAAATAATCAATATCTCTTAGCAACCCATTCTTTCCATCTTTGTGAAGCACTAACGCCAAAACACGTTAAGGAAATTGAACCCAAAATGTCTAAGCCAGATTCCAAAGTAGATTAATGACCAGAGATGCCGCAGATGTTGAATTCTGCAAGAACTTATTACAAAAATATCGAGCTATTAAAAATAGAATAGTTATTCTTTGTGAAGGCGATCGCAATTATCTAAAAGTCAAAACTCCTCAACAATACGGACAACTAGAAGAATATCAGGATGCTGCTTTCTGGAAAGAGACTATTCCTCGCTGGTGGCGCGAAAAAAAGCCTGTATTTATTCCCTGTAGCGGAAGAACTCAAGTTTTAAAGATTAGAGAAATATTGCTGAATTTGCACAATCAGGATCAATCTAATTCTTATTTATGTCCTGAGAAATTATTTATTTTGATCGATTTGGATTTACAACCAGCAGCCATAGGTCATGAATACGATACTGAGAAATTATATTACGACCTGTATCAAAATGGCTTAATTGTTCCCCAAGTGATTAATCAGTATCAAACCATAATTACGGGATTAATTCATAAAGAAGCCTATTTTTTAGAACCAGACTTGCAGGGGCTGTTTAATGATAGCCAATATAAAATAACCTATAAGAATCAGCAGCTACTTTTAGATGATATTTATCAAGCTATGTTGTTGACTATAGAAACTGATGAAGACTTAAAAGATAATTTCGATACTGCGATCGCCAGAATAAAAAACATACTTTCTAGTACGCCATGTAAAGCTAGTGAATTAAGCCAAGAATTAAATCAATTATTTAACAATCCTACTATCAACCAAGACCTTAAGCGTCAGGTAATTATTGCTATTTTAAACATAATTAGAGTCAAACCATTTTGGTCAGAAAAAATAATAGTTGAAAGCCAAAAAAATTTACCAGAAATATATCTACTGTCTCCTGAAGCATGTCGAGATAACTTAATGCTCAATATTGCTAAATTTTATGCCAGTAAATATCAAAAATCTTCAGCCATAAATCATCAGTATCATGTTTGCCAATGGATTAAATATCTCTATGAACTATAGCCGTATAAACTTTACGTTAGCGGTGCGACCCCGCGTCGCCGTTATCCTAAAGGACTACCTTCGGGGCGTGCGAAGCGGTACCACAAGGGCATAATATATCCTTTAGGACAGGCGCAAGGGAACGCGCACAAAGACAGGACAACTTTTGTGTGTCTGCTAGTAAGTAATAAGTAATAAGTAATAAGTAACAAGTTTCATAATCTAAACCTGTGTTGCTATATCCAGCAATGTCCTAATTCATACTCTTAATGCTGTGTGTAAATAAGCTGCTTAAGCGATCGCCCAATTCATAAAAGCTTTGCCAAACTACCATCTGGAAGAAAAAGAATTGAGCTGGTTTTGAAAAGTCTGACAGACCAATTCACCTGGACTACCAGATTTATAAGGAATAGGATACTTACCTTTGCGGGTTAAAGTGCGATCGCGACAGTTATATATTTCAACGTCTTTTTGCCTTGCGCCATCAATAGTAATCTTTGCCCGATATTCCCAATAATTTTTGGCACTGCGCTTGAGCTTGATTATACAAACCTCTTGACCATTACGTTTACCACACATTGAGGCATCAGCCGAGAGGGGAAACCCTAGACACAAAATTAGCAAAATTATTAATAGGTATTTAAATCTGAATCTGTATCTCACTGTAGCAGTTCTCATTTAAATGAGGTGTGGTTCAATTTCTAGGTTTTGGTTAGTTGTTAGTCGTTAGTCGTTAGTCGTTAGTGGGTAATTCCCTGGGTGTACCTCATACTAAATCCTGTTTAGATAGAACACTTATTGATTACTTAAGGGTAACGGATAACGGGGTTTGAGGGTTCTCAGGTTTGCATTTAATAAGTGTATTTTGGTAATCGGATTTAGTATCATTAATTTGAGCAAGAATATACTTTTAACTACTTGTATTAATAATATTGTTGCCCAAAGCCTGATAAATGTTAAATGTTAACCGATAAATGTTTCAGGAGGTAATTCCAAGGAAAATTTTCCCATGTTACCTGTGCGAAAATCATAGAGTATCTGGCGGGCAACCCTTTCCTTATCTCCCTTAAACGAGCGATCGCTTACCGCCTGAATAAAAAACTCTCCCGTTGTATTTTCAGGCTCAAAATCAAAATTAAAGCGAGACTGTAAAACTTTAGACTGACCAAGCTCAATAAATAAATCCACTGCTGCCGCTGCAACTACCTGATTATCATAGGCTGCCTGCCCAATATCCTCACAAATAGCTAATTTTAGCGCATTATGCTGATTTTCAATCCGCCAGGGGATAATTCCAGGAGCGTCTAACAGCTCAATTTCCGATGATATTTTAACCCATCTTAGCTGACGGGTAACCCCAGCCCGACGTTCGCTGGCAACAATTTTTTTACCCACTAGACGGTTAATTAAAGCCGACTTGCCCACATTAGGTAAGCCAATTACCACAGCGCGTACGGGACGGGGGCGCATACCGCGATCGCGCCTTCGTTGATTCATCGCTACCCCAGTTTTTTGGGCGGCGCTTTTGAGGGCTTTCATCCCTTTCCCCTGTTTAGCATTGGTAAAGTAAGGAGTAATAGCCTGCCCATGATACCAGCTTAACCAGGCTTGTTTTGCCCCTTCAGAAATCATGTCTACCCGATTTAACACCGTAATTCTTGGTTTATCACCAATCCAGCTATCAATCTGAGGGTGATGGGAAGCTGCGGGAATTCTCGCGTCCAGTATTTCTAAAACCACATCGACCTTTTTTAACTGTGTTTTTAATTGCTTTTCTGCTTTAGCAATATGACCTGGATACCATTGAATCGGTGGAGCAGACATAACATTTCATTCCTGTTTAAAATAAACAACCCCATAGACTAATCTAGGGGTTGCGGAGCAAAATCACCAAAAATTTTTTTTAGAGAATTCTATACTGAAGCAGTCAATTACAAAACTATAATCTATGGCTTAATAATAAGCTCAGAATCTAAAGGCTCTAATTGACCAGTACTTACTAAAGCCTGATGAATCATGGCGGCTACTTCAGCTTTAGTTGCTGGCTGTTCAGGAATTAGGGAATTCTCAGGGGTATTAGGAGGATTAACCACCAATCCTACTTCAGTTGCTGCGGCTACCTGCTGCTTTGCCCAGTCTGGTATCTGGGTGCTATCGCTAAATTGCTGAAGAATTGAATCAACATCCCCTGACGGCTGCAATCCCAATCCTGTAGCTAGGGTAACTAAGACCTGATAACGAGGAATATTTTCTAAAGGCTTAAACTCGTCATCAGAGTAGCCCCGCATAAAGCCTGTACTCACAGCCTGATCGATATCTCTAGCCAGAGCATTTTTGTCGGTTACGTCTTTGAATTTTTTAACTCCTGCTGTTGCGGGCTGCTGACTAAAAGCCTGACTAACTAAAGTTGCCATGGTAGCCCTAGTAATTAAGGCATCAGGATCAAATTCCTGATTCTTGGCTAGCTCTGGTACTAATTCTTGATCTCTCATTGCCCTAACAAAGGGAAAAGCCCAATAGTCAGGAGCTACGTCTTCAGGGAGTTCAGCCGTATCGGGAGGAGTTGGCGCGACTTCTGGTTCGATAGCGGTTTCTGTCTGCTCAGGAGCCTCCGCTGCGGGACTTTCAGCTTCAGGAACAGTAGTATCAGGATCTTGAGGCTGGTTCGGATCTAGTTGAGCTGAATCAGGGGGAGTTTCCGTAGTAGCCCCTGGTTCAGCTTCAATGGAATCAGAGGCTTTTCCCGTCCTATCAGGAGCTTTGGTAGTAGAACCTCTGCCTACATTACTCTGATTATTAGTAAATTTCCTCCCCAGTGCAGAGGATGTGGCAACTCCTGCGACAGGAGCAAACTTAGCCCCAGAAGCAAAGCCAAAGGAGCGCTCCTTCGCCTGTGATTTAGCGCCTGAGCCTTGATTGGCAAAAGGTGAGCCAGCTTCCTGGGAAGAGAGTTCATCAGTTCGGCGACGATTGTCCGCTGCTATATCTCCCTCAAGACTTGCCGTAGCATTAGTATTACCAGAGAGAATATTGCCGAAACTAAGCCCCGTATCTGCTGCTTGTTCAGAACTTAGTAAATTAGCATTGCCAGTTAAATTATTAGCAAATCGATTATTTTTACGCCCTATCGACCAAAATAAAATGGTGCCAATGGTAGCAAAAGCCACAATGATTGCGATCATTTCGTCAAAAGTAACCCCTGTAGCAGGTCTTTTGCGACGTTCTCGCATCGGATTCTGGGGCTCTTCTGGAGGGGATGAATTAGTCATAGATATTATGCTATTGGTCAATTAAATAAGTAATTATTTCTTTCTGAAAGATAAACCAAGCTTGAGGATCATCTTCAAAAATAAGCATAAGTTTTTAGGTTTTCAGCTTAAATTAATCTGAATGCAGGCTAGTCAACCTAAAAGATAAATTTTTTAATGTCAAGTTTACCGACAAAGAAGGCGATCGCCTGCTGTCGCGCAACAAAAGTTGATTTTTTTCCTCAAATGGCATTGGAGTTAACAACTCCACCCTAAAATCCAAGTTAATGGAATAGATTACTTAGAATTTTCCCCTGAGTCTCCAGTCCCTCGAACAGATAACTCATAGTGTTCAAAATAGTGTTCAAAAATTCATTAAAATAGCTATGTTATTCCATGGCAAATTCCTTGACGATTAATAAGCAATTTTGCTGTTTTTCTGTCCGAAAATAATCGAGACGACTAGAAATCTTATTTAAAATTGGGATACCGCGACCACTCCCCAACCAGTCTTTATGTTTTTTGGCGGTTTCAGCGATAAATGCCTGTAAATCAAACGCCGAACCATAATCCCAGATCTTAATTTCCATTCCTGTCTCTTTGAGCAGCACTTCAATTTTAACTGGGATATCAGAAGGTAAGTTTTTATGAGCATGGCGGACTGCATTAGTAAATCCTTCAGCCAATGCTAATCTGCACTGTAGCCAGTCCCGCAAAGGTATCGAATTTTGATAAATTTGATTGAATTGGCACAGCACTTGATCTAATGCTTTCAAGTCGCTAGGCGCTTCAATTCTGATACTTCTTAAAATTCTCAACTTGCTTAGTGCCATAATCGAACATATATTGGCAAAATAATGCTAGTCTGAACTGCTTGACGATATTTTTAAACCCTTTATTTAAGCTACTCTGGATGAACGCGATGTCACATACCCCTTAGTTTTTTGCTTTTTTTAATGTATGCTCAGATAACGGTTATATTATTTGCTGACATCGCTTTAGAATAACAAAGCAACCAGGCTTGATATTCCGATGATCACCGTCAAAGTTAGTATGATTTGCCAGGACTTATTGGTCAACATTACACTGTTGTATTCCACATAATAATATCCCACGCTAACTTCTCAGGCACAAGTCGGAAGTGGCTCTAGACTGTTTAAATACCCCAGCAGCATAATCCATCTTCGCATGATTTGAACTACGCCCTTTGTATGTTGAACGTAGTTTGTTGTCATCAGATAAAAAACTATTAATCCAGCCATGGCTCAAATCCTGATTATTGACGATGACTCCACAACTCAACTACTTTTAGAGCGAACTTTAAACTTGCAAGGTTATGATATCACCTTAGCCAGTGATGGAGAAGAGGGGTTAATCAAAGCTAAAGCAATTCGTCCGGCTTTAATTATTTGTGATTGGATCATGCCTCGTAAAGATGGTTTAGAAGTCTGTTGTCAGATCAAGTCTACTCCTGAGCTATCTACAACTTTTTTTATTCTATTGACATCCCTCGATTCGGTAGCAGATCGCGTTAAGGGGTTGGATGCAGGGGCTGACGATTTCTTATGTAAGCCCATCGAAATGAACGAGTTAAAAGCCAGAGTCAGGGCAGGATTGCGCTTACATCAACTCAGTCGAGATTTACAGCAACAAAAGCAGTTGCTAGAAGCTGAATTAGCGGAAGCGGCAGAGTATGTTAGTACTATCTTGCCTGAACCGCTGCATCATCCGTCTCTCAATATTGAAGCTTGCTTTATTCCTTCTAGACAGTTGGGGGGGGATAGTTTTGATTATTTTTGGCTAGACGAAAATCATTTAGTTTTCTATCTCCTGGATGTATCGGGACATGGCTTAAGAGCGAGCTTACCATCCCTAGAGATCATCAATCTGTTGCGATCGCGGGGAGTAAACAACGCTAATTATTACCAGCCTAGTACCGTATTGCGGGGACTCAACCAAATGTTTCAGATGAGCGATCGCAACGATAAGTATTTTACGATCTGGTATGGAGTTTACAATCGACGCAACCGCAGTTTGACCTACTCTAGCGCAGGACATCCCCCAGCAATCCTACTAGCACCAGCAGCTAAAACCATTGAAAAAAGGTTGAGAACACCAGGGGTTCCCGTGGGAATGTTTCCTGATATTGAATATATTAATGCTTCCTGCGAGATTGCCTCTAATTCCAGTCTCTACGTGTTTAGCGACGGAATATATGAAGTTGAACCCCAGCCAAATAGCTCCCGTTGGGGTTTAGATCGCTTAATTAACCTGCTGAAAAAGTATCAACAAACTCCCGAGCGGGATCTTAAACGACTCCTCCAGTATGTAAGAACTTGGCATCCTAACTTCCAATTTGAGGACGATTTGTCTATTTTACAGATCGATTTTTCCTAATATTTTTAGAAAATTTTTATAGAAATATTAGCAGTAGTCTTAGTGATTGCTTTAACAAAATTATTTACAGTAAGGTAGAGTTCGATAGTTATCAGGACTACTAGAACAGAACGTCAGGAGAATAAGCAGTTGACAGATCAAACAAAGCAGCCTCCTCAACTACCGAAACTACCAACCAACGCCCTCGAAGCCGAGCAAGCCTTGCAGGCTCAAGCTCAAAGCTGGTATGAATACCCAGTCAAAGCACAGCCTCACCACACAGATTACGCGGGGATTGTTTGGCATGGGACATATTTAACCTGGATGGAAGAAGCCAGGGTTGAATACTTGCGCTCAATCGGCATTGAATTTGCCGATTTAGTGGCTATGGGTTGCGATCTCCCTGTAGTGGAGCTCTCTTTGAGATACCATCAGCCAATTCGCCTTGGAGTCTCCGCAATTGTCAAAACTCGACTAGTAGCCAGTAAAGGGGTCAGAATGAACTGGAATTATGAAATTCAGTCCTATGACCGCCAAGAAACCTTTCTAACGGGAGAGGTAGTACTAGTAGGAGTTGATCGCGAAAAAGGGAAAATTATGCGTCAGCTACCCCCTCAAATTCATGATGTTTTAGCCAAACACACTACAGTTTAATTTGAGTTACGGCAATATTGCCGCCAAAACAAATATCAACGTCGGAACCTGGCTGACGATCTCGAGTTTCATAACCACCCTGGTAGTAATAGAGTTCGCCGTCAACTTTATAATTAACAGGTAGGGGATCGATACTGGGCTGGCACAGGATAATTTGGGGTTCTGGCTGTTCTGGTTCTAGATGGGGCAAATTAACGTTCCAATAGCTACCTGTCGGAGTTGGGCGAGACAATAAATCTTTTATTACTCTGACTGTCCACTGGGTTGCTAGCTCCCAGTTGATAACTAATGGATGTTTGATCCAGTGAGAGATGGCAATAGCAGGAATACCATGCATCGCCGCTTCCCTAACCGCCGCAACCGTTCCCGAAATATAAACGTCGGTACCCAAATTTCCTCCCGCGTTGATTCCCGATAAAACTAGCTTGGTATCGGTAGCAATTTGAGTAATACCTAGGCGGGTACAGTCGGCAGGAGTACCGTCTACAGCATATTCTGAATTTGACCTGCGCTCAATTCTGATTCCCCCGGTAGTGGTAACCTGATGTCCACAGCCCGAATGTTGCTTGCAGGGAGCAACAATGATGCTTGATTCAGCAACTGCCTGCTTCAGGGCTCGAATTCCAGGGGCATCAATGCCATCGTCATTAGTCAAGATAATTGTCATGGGTTTTCAGGAGCTCTAGTAGATAAACTGGTGAATAAATAAAACTTTTGAGGGTTAAAGATTGACTGACAACTGAGTAAGTGTCCAGTACTTAAAACATATCTGATTGCAGAAAAACTAAGGTAGTAAATAGAAAGGAACATATCTTAGTTCATTAATGACTCAATTAAAACCTCGCTCAAAATCAACTCATTTGAAATCAGTAGAATCTGTTGCCCAAGACTCTCACATATCGCCTTGGCTGTCCAGAATCATTTATTCAATTGGTTCCCATGTTGTCTTACCTTTATTCTTTGGTAACATACAAATTGAGGGACAAGAAAATATTCCCCTACATGACCCTGTAATTATTGCGCCGACACATCGTTCCCGTTGGGATGCTCTGGTTGTGCCATATGCTCTTGGCAGATTGGTTAGCGGCAGAGATTTGCGCTTTATGGTTTCTGCCGACGAAGTAAAGGGGATTCAGGGGTGGATTATCCGCCATATGGGAGGATTTCCCGTAAATACAGAACGACCACAAATTTCTAGTATTCACCACAGCATTGATCTGTTGAAAACTAATCAGGAAATGCTAGTGATTTTCCCTGAAGGAGGAATTTTTAATGACGAGCAAATCCATCCCCTCAAGAGAGGAGTGGCCTTAATTGCCCTCCAGACAGAAACTAGCTTATGTGACGAAAGTGCCAATACCTCAATTACGACACAGGATTTATCCACACCTCAGAATAGCGTCGTTGCCTCCCCCCTCTCAGTCAAAATCTTGCCCGTGCGAGTTCATTATAGTCAGCCCTATCCTACCTGGGGAACTAACATCAAAGTAAATATTGGTGTTCCTTTGGCAGTTAAAGACTATCTCGGCAAATCATTACGAAAAAGCTCGCAGGATCTCACTGCTGCAATGCAGACCAGCCTACAAAAGCTCTAGGCAGTCAGGAAGACTCTACAAAATCTTAAGTTTATTTTTGGCAAAAAACTGACATAAATCAAATTTCTAATTTACTATGGAGGAATCTTGAATACTATGGTAGATTGCCACAATAAATTGATATGTAAATTTATAACATCAGATTGAAAGTCAATGTTATGTTGCCGAACAGTATTACAGCATCCATAATTCAGGGTTGCTCTATTGACAAACATTCTGTAACCGACATTAAACAATGATCAAAGCAGCTGGGGATTCTCTGAGGATTAAGCATTATTCTCAACGGGGAGAACTCCGCAACGGACTGTTTATATTCTCATAACATCAGTCAGGGAAACCATAAGGTGATATCGAACAATCTAGAATTATTAATTTTGCTAATCTTTAATCTATTTACCAGCGGCAGTTCGGTGTCTCTTGGGCAGCTACTAATTAGTCCAGATTAAACCGGTGGAACTACCCAATTTATGCACAGTTGTACTCGTGGTGTCCTTGCATAGCTTGAGATAATCTAAAATCTGATTCTCTCTGAGTCTGCTCAATAGTTGAAAACATCTATGTCACATCCTGGGTTTAGAATTCAATGCTCGAATCCTCATTGCGCGGCGTCTAATCTACTAGAAGCTCGTTTTTGTGCTAGGTGTCGTACTCCAATAATTAGGCGCTATTTATGGAGTAACAAGCGAGCAGTCACGCCGAGGCAAATCAATACCTTAATCAATAACAGGTACTTGGCGTTAAGCGAGCAAGTCTTTTTAGATACTCAACCCACTAAACCACCAGTCACTCCAGAGGAAGTTCCCCAAGAAATTGTTGTCTATCTACAGCTTTTCAGTTGTTATCCTCATGTACCCCAAGCCTACGGCATATTAGAGGGTGTAGATGCTTGGCTATTTGATTATGGAACCGTCCCTACTGATTCAGCAGGATTATTGATCAATTCTGAGCAGCTGATTCCCTCTGTTGAAGATCTATGGGCAGGTGCCACAGCACTGCAACAGCTTAACTGGTTATGGCAGATAGCTAAATTGTGGAAACCCTTATCGAGTAAACATGTAGCGGCAACACTAACCCAGCCAGATTTAATTAGGGTTAATGGGCAATTAGTTCAGCTTTTACAGCTACAGCAAGAGGAAGAGCATCCAGCGAGTCTTCAGGATTTAGGGCATTTGTGGTTACAGTGGGCTCAAGAAGCTCAACCCAAGATTAAAGAATTAATTGCCCAGTTAGCAGCACGCATGGAAACTGGGGCAATTGACCAAGTAAGTCAAATAATTGCTGTCTTAGACCGAGCTATTTATCATTGCCGCCAAGCTAAAAAATACTCCTATCAAATTTTTGCGTTAAGTGATGCTGGTCCTAATCGTAGCAATAATGAAGATGCGGCATATCCTACTGAGCCTCTAGTAGAAAAAGTATTGGTCTCAGAAAATGCTTTGGCAATTGTTTGTGATGGAGTGGGAGGTCATGACGGTGGGGAAATTGCTTCTGGGGAAACCATCAAATATTTACGAAGTAAAATATCCCAGCTAACTCTCGAAGAAAACTACAGTTCTCCCAAGATTTTAGGCAAATTAGCTAAATATATTAATGATGCCAATGACATCATTAACAAACGTAACGATAGCGAACATCGTCAGGAAAGACAGCGCATGGGAACCACTTTAGTCATGGCGCTTTCCTATGCACACGAAATGTTTCTCGCCCATGTTGGTGATTCTCGCATCTACTGGATCACCCCTAATAGCTGTCATCAAGTGACCGTTGACGATGATTTAGCTTCCAGAGAAGTTCGTTTGGGCTATGCTTTGTATCGAGATTCTCTGCAATATCCCTCCGCAGGAGCACTAATTCAAGCCATCGGCATGAGAGACTCGACGGCTCTTCATCCCAATCTGCAACGCTACGTGATTGATGATGATTGTATCTTTTTGCTCTGTACCGATGGCTTAAGCGATTTTGACCGGGTAGAGCAACAGTGGCGACAAATCGTTTTGCCAGTTCTAGAAGGCAAAAGAGATTTAGTCAGTGCAGTCAAGGATCTGATTACCCTAGCCAACAAAAAAAACGGTCACGACAACGTAACCGTTGCTCTAGTCCACTGTCAAGTAAAACCTGTGGCTAATGCAGCCCAAGATGCTATTTCTTGGTCAGATATCGAATTCGTGCTGGATGAATCTGCCTTATGGTCGGATGTTAATTCGATGGAATCCATGTGCTCTGACGCTATGCAAACTGATATTTCCACCCCACCGACGGCAATTCCTGAGCAGCAAATAGGAGAACCAATAACAGCTAAAAACCAGCCTAAATGGCTCCAACCTTTGATTATAGGGTTAATTATTTCAACTATTGTTGGCTTATTTGCCTATGCCTTATTGCAAGACAATATTAAAGATCCTCCAGAAAATGAGCAGATTGAAAGTCAGGAAGCAGAAATTATTAATTAGTAGCAAGCAAATTTTTGACTGATTACCCAGAAGATTGCTTACAACAGCAATTTTTAGCGATTTTATTGACAATAGCTGATCTTCATCGTCCATTCCCCCATGTTTTGGTATAAGGGACAACAAATCAACTCTCCTCACCTCCAGCTTGACATTAACGATCCTGGTCTATGTTTTGGCGCTACCGTATTCAGTACAATGCGGGTTTATGAGAAATCAATAGCTCATCCCATGACCAGCTGGCAAGCCCACTGCGATCGCCTTAAAACCTCAATCCAAGCTTTTGCCTGGCAAGAGCCAAGTTGGCAAGATTTGGCAACAGGAGCCAAATTATTGGCACAGCATCATACGGTGCTGCGTTTAACGATCTTTCCCGATGGTCGAGAATTGATTGTCGGACGGGAGCTCCCAGCTAATCTCCCACAAAGACAACAGTCAGGCATTGTCGGCTGGGTTGCTCGATATCCTCAATATCAAAGACAATTGCCCCAATATAAAACTGGCAACTATCTCACAACTTACCTAGCCCGCTCTCAAGCTCTAAGCCATCAAGCTCAAGAAGCAATTCTAGTTGACGCTCAGGGTAATTGGTTAGAAACCAGCACAGGCAATCTATGGGGCTGGCAGTATGGGTGTTGGTACACTCCACCACTTGATTCAGGAATCTTACCAGGAATTGCGCGATCGCGTTGGTTCCATTTCTGGCAAAGCAAAGGCTATAAGGTCAAAGAAATAACCTGGACTCCAGATTTTGTTCGTGGACTGGAATCAATAGCCTATAGCAACTGCGTAGTTGATTTCGTACCATTTAAAACCGTAATTGATAATCAACAAATTTGGAATTTCCCCCCTAGGCAACCTGAAAATTAATCTTAAATTAAGATTACTGCAATATTACTGGCAAAGCTCTTGTATAATTCGCTCTAGTTTACCTACAGCTGCACGGGGGTTACTGGCTTCATCAGTAGGCATAAGTTTTTCCATAGCCTCTATTTGCTGATTAATTGTATCTAGTTTGTCCTGTATAGGCTGTAAACCCTGCTCATAAAAGTCAATCTGAGACTGCATTTGCATAACTTCTAGATTCATTTGCTGCACATTTGTCTGCTGTTGCTCCATTTCCTGCTCTAATTGGCTTGTTTGGTCTTTTTGTTCAGCTAAATTATTCTCTAGGCTTTTAACACTAGACTCAATTTGAGCTAATTCCTCAGTAAGTTGTTGTTGTTGACCTACCAACTGCTGCTGCTGTTCTGTCAAACCCTGACGAATTGGAGTTAAGTCGATATCTTGGATTACTGACTCAACATCAAAGTCAACTATTCCTTGACGACGCTTTAAAACCCTTGAATGTTGTAGCAATACTTGATGACGTTCTTTAAGAGAACGACGTTGACCGACTAGAGTTTGATCTAGCATTTTTTTCGCTTCTTTTTCATCAGCTAGCTCTTGCTCTAGGGTTAAACGTTCAAAATCATTTACTTGAGCTAGCTTAGCTTCCAACTCTTCAACTGCTTTACATTGCCAGTCCAGCTCTTCTTCTTGATCATTAACGAATCGCGCTACTTTTTCCAAATCTTTTTTGAGAGTTTCTACCGTTGCTTCCAGGCTAGGTAAAGGCATATTTTCCAATTCTTTAATATCAGTTTTGGAAATACCCTCTCCATCTACGTCAGACCCCTCCAAGATCTGGAGCATAGTTTGCTGTGATTCAGATTGAAGTTCTAGAAATTTGGTCAATTCCTGTTTCGTTTCCAGAGACTCCCGCTTAATTGCCAACTGTTGTTCAGTTTCAATAACTGAAGCCTGAAGGGAATCAATCTGCTGTTGTTTGTCAGCTATTTCTGCAATAGCTTTTTCCAGTTCTTGTCGCTTAACCACAATATTTTGTGAGTTTTGCTGCAAATGATCCCAATGAGACTGCAAAGCTTGCTGCTGCTCCTGTGAAGCAGTTCCCGCAACGTTGAGCTGTTCCTTGAGGCTGGTTGCTGCCTCAGTCATCCTTGAGATAGCAGCTAGCTGCTGGTTAATTTCCTCAACTTGAGTCGGATCCAAAATCTTGGCTTGTTTTAACTTTTCATCAATCTCTTGTTGCTGCCCCCGTAATTGAGACCAAGCGCCTTCTAATTCTGCGCTTTTCGCAGCAAACTCGGCACTGATTTTATCCGATTCAACTCTAGCAAGAGCAATTTCTTCTTTTTGCTGTTCAAACTCCTTGAACTCTTCCTCCATCTGTTCTACATGTTCGAGACGGGATTCCATCTCAATTTGCTGTCGGCTTAATTCTTCACTTTGAATTGCCAACGATTCCTTCCATTGATCAATTTTTTGTTCTTGCTCTTGATTCTTCTCTATAAGACGTGAAAAATCTTTTAGCACGCCAATAATTTTTTGGGAGGCTGGCTCGATTTTTCCTTGTGGTTGGCGGTTAACCCCCAAATTAATCACAACTAATGCCCCATCCCCAAAATCATTAGCCTCCTCGGCGGTAATCGATTCATTGTTGACTAAACTCCAACTCTGATCATTGCGCTGACAGGCGATGAGCTTCAGCCTGGTTTCCACGCCCCCCAGAAAACTTTTACTTTGTTTTTGTATTTCTGCCAGATATAGCACTATGCGCCTTCCTCTCAATTGGTTCTGTGCGGGAACTCAGAAAAATTAGGTCTTTCCAGTTTACTGCTGATTTATTAAAACAACCAGATTAAATTAAATCTAAGCCTGATTCTCAACTGGGAAATTAAGCTATTCATTAGCTGTCATTGAGTGACACACAATATGGACTAAATGAGTTATAAAAATATCCACAGTTTAATTTAGCTATGGGAAGAGGAATTTTATTCAATAAGTAAATTTTATCCAGATTATATTGTTCATTACGTGGCGATTGACCAAAAAGTAGAGTATATTCTGAAGCGAAGAGGATACGGATCAAGTTAATTTATTAATAATAAGTGAATTAAAGTAGAGGTTTAACTTGTGTTGATTTAGTTAATGGTTTGCCCAGTAAACTCAAGTTAAGTGTTACTTTTCGCAGATAGCGTGTTATGAGCAAAGTTCTAATTGTAGAAGATAGTTTGGCGCAAAGACAAATGATTTCTGATCTGCTTAAAGGTAGTGGTCTTAAAGTAACCGTTGCCTGTGATGGAATCGAAGCTTTAGAGCATTTAGAAACGTTAAATCCTGACATAGTAGTTATGGATATTGTGATGCCCAGAATGAATGGCTATGAATTATGCCGTCGCCTGAAATCAGATCCTAAAACTCAGAATGTTCCAGTTGTAATGTGTTCTTCTAAAGGAGAAGAGTTTGATCGCTACTGGGGGATGAAGCAAGGTGCCGATGCCTATATTGCTAAACCATTCCAACCAGTAGAGTTGATTGGTACCGTTAAACAACTTTTGCGCGCCTAGCTTATCTTAATTAAATTATCTTGGATGAAAATAAAATTTATCGGCAGATAGCTTGTTCCCAGCAAAACTTATGGTTAATAATCCAGAATTGTACACCGATAGCTCTCTAGATCTATCTCTAGATATTAAGCCCCTAGAAAATCCTGAAGGAGAACTGCATCTTCGGTTTTATTTAGCATCAGGGGATGCCTGTGCTTTTCCCGCCACCGGAATTGCTGAAGTTATGCAGCAAACTCCTGATCAAATTGCTCCCATCCCAAATGCTTCTCCTTTATTACTCGGGACGATTAATCTAAGGGGTCGGGTAATCTGGGTTGCCGACTTAGGTGAGTTTTTGGGAGATCCAGTAGCCTTGAAAACAGACCGTCCGACAATTCCCGTAATTGCGATCGAAGATCAAGAGCAAATTTTAGGTTTGGCAATTAGCAGCATTGGAGATATGGACTGGCTTGATGTCGGGCAGTTAGAAATTCTCCACCCTCCTTCAGGGAATATGGCGCCATTTGTTCAGGCTCAGTGGCAGCCAGAATCGGATACAGATCCGATAGTTAACTTGCTAGATCCAGCTAAAATTTTAAGATCTGCAAGGTGGGCAACATAGCTATTGGACTACAGCATCAATACTTTTAAACATATTATTAATTGATCTCTCAGCCAGAATTTTCACTAAATTAACCAATATTTGAGCAAACATCATAACTAAAGCTAGTTTTCTTATATTTCATATTAAATTCTATAAACATTTTGATTGGCAATTACAATCCAAAATCATCTTAGCTCCAGCAACGAAAATTTAAATTAAATTTGGCAAGTAGCAAAATGGCATCAGGAACTAATTATTCACAGGAATACGGACAAGCAGAAAAAGCTTATTTAGAGAGTAATTTTTCTCAGGCAGCAGAAATAATTGATCATTTAGCTGATGAATTTCCCCATGATCCAAGCGTCTTGTTGCTTCGGGGGCATATTTATTGCTATGGATTTCAAAATTATGATTTAGCCAAGCACCAATATGAATCTGTCCTAGAGTTGAGCCAAGAGCCAGACTTAATCGATTTTGCCCGTAGTGGCATTGAACAGGTCGAACAGCTACAACAACAGGAAAGCTCAGAACTAGGTCAACAGGAATTGGAAGCTAATAATATGTCAGATGATCAGGCTTTGGAAGATTCTGAAGACTCGATTGGCATAGATTTTCCCGATGAAGCTGCCTATGAAGAAGGTTTTGAAAGTGATAGTTATAGTCCTGATGATTTAAGTTTCACGGAGGAATTACAGGATGCAGCGATTGATTCTAACCTCGATCATGGTTTAGAAACAATAGATGATGATTCTGCTGGTAATCCCTTTGCTGAACCTCAAGAGAATGCAGAAGATTCTTTTTCAGAAAAAGAATTTAGCGATCCATTTGCCGAATTTGAATCTGAACCGTCCGATGTATCAGAAAGCAACTCTGCGTTAGAGGACGTAACCCCATCAAGCGTTCATAACTCCGCTACTTTTATGGTAGGTGAAGATGAGCCTGAACTGCCTGATTATGAAGAGTCAGACTTTACGGTTAGCCGCGATGAATACGAAAATAGTTTTGAGGATAGTTCGGAATTAGAGATTGATACGGTCTTAACCGAGCCTTTTTCCATGGGAGTTGATGAAAACTACGAGATGGAAGATCTTGCCGAACAAGACGGTTTGGATTACCAAGACGAGTTAGAGTTTGATGAAATTGACAGTAGTTTCTTTGACCTAGAAGAATTGGAGCAAGGATTACCTGATACTGGTTTATTTAACGTTGCCGAAGAAACCAGCAATCCTGGATTTGGAATTGATACTGAGTTAGTTGAGGAATCAGATTCTATTGAACCTGATGAGATTGCTATCAGTGAATCCACCTCCAATACTACAAATACATTTGCTACGACTAAAGAAGAACTGCAAATTGAAGTCCCGCAGGGAACCTGGGCTAACTTTATTAACACTACTATCCAGAAAAAACAGTTGATTACCGCTGGTATTACTGGATTGGTGTCGGCGATCGCCGTTTGCGGAGTGGGCATTGTTGGCTTTAATCTGACTGCCCCTGAGGACTCCGAGAGAAACATTAAAATTCCTAATAGCCTCTTGCTTGCTCTGGTAGCGGGAGTATCCAGTGCAGGAACAGCAGCAGCCATTGGCAACGTTACCGCTAAACACATTACTAAGGCTAGCCGAAATTTACAAAGCCAGTTTGATGATGTCTACCAAGGCAACCTCAATGCTAAAGCCACCGTATATTCTCAAGATGAATTTGGGCAGTTAGCGGCTGATTTTAACCGCATGACCAGAGTTATTTTGACCACTACCCAAGAAGCCCAGAGAAGGGCTGAAGAGACTGAGCAAGCCAAGGAAGACCTGCAAAGACAGGTGATTCGCCTACTTGATGATGTGGAGGGTGCAGCCAGAGGAGATTTAACCGTCCAGGCTACGGTGACGGCGGACGTTTTGGGTGCTGTTGCTGATGCCTTTAATCTAACTATTCAGAGTCTACGAGAAATTGTGCGGCAGGTAAAAGAAGCTGCAGAACAGGTTAACAAAGGTTCTACCGATAGTGAACTATTTGCCCGTAATCAGTCTAGTGAAGCCTTGCGGATGGCGGAAGAGCTAGCTGTAACCTTAAATTCGGTGCAGATGATGACCGAATCCATTGAACGGGTAGCTGATAATGCGAGGGAGGCTGAAGAAGTTGCCCGTTCTTCATCGGTAACGGCACTAAAAGGAGGTAAGGCGGTAGAACGTACCGTATCAGGAATTTTCCAAATTAGAGAAACGGTATCGGAAACGGCACGTAAGGTAAAACGCCTCGCTGAAGCATCCCAAGAAATCTCTAAGATTGTGCTCTTAATCTCCCAAATTGCCGAAAGAACCAACCAATTAGCGCTTAATGCTTCAATTCAAGCCGCTAAAGCTGGCGAAGCTGGTCGTGGGTTTGCGGTGGTTGCGGATGAGGTCAGACAGCTAGCAGACAGATCGGGTAAATCCCTCAAAGAGATTGAGCAGATTGTATTACAAATTCAAAGTGAGACAGGGTCAGTTATGACTGCAATGGAAGAAGGTATCCAGGAGGTAATTGACGTAACTGAAAGAGCTGAACAGGCGAAAACCGCCCTAGAGGACATTATCCAGGTATCTAATCGCATTGATACCCTCGTTCGTTCAATTACGGCGGACACTGTGGAACAGAGGGAAAACTCTCGGGCTGTAGCCCAGGTAATGCAGTCGGTGGAATTAACTGCCCAAGCTACATCTCAAGAATCACAAAGGGTTGGTGGAGCACTACAAAGTCTTGTAGGTATTGCTCGGGGACTATTATCCTCCGTAGAAAGGTTCCGCATTGACAAGGGTGAAGAATAAATCATGAACATTAGTCATTGATAATCAACTTGTCTCCTAGGTTGGTTAAAGCTATTGCCACTAACCACTAAAATTCGAGACCTCGCGTTATCCTAAAGGACTACCTTCGGGGCGTGCGGAGCGATATCCTTTAGGACGCCGTTATGCTAAGCAGTATCCTTTAGGACAGGCGCAAGGGAACGCTTGAATTAACTAATAATTTTAACTATTTAATTTTATTGATACCGACCTATTCTTAGTCAATTATTTGTAGTTAATTTACACAAGATATTATTACTATTTTCCTGAAAGGAATTTTTATGATTCAATAGTAGATTAAGCTCTATTGTATAAACTGCTCTATGTGTGCCGAAAGAACCTTACCTAAATTCGATTCTAAGTCAGTCAAAATTACCCAGCAAGAAGGGTTAACTTTGTATGAAGATATGGTCTTAGGGCGTTTCTTTGAGGATAAGTGCGCTGAGATGTACTATAGAGGCAAAATGTTTGGCTTTGTCCACCTCTACAATGGTCAAGAAGCAGTTTCTTCAGGGATAATTAAAGCGTTACGTGCCCAGGGAGACTATGTTTGCAGTACTTACCGCGATCATGTTCATGCCTTGAGTGCAGGAGTACCAGCAACAGAGGTGATGGCAGAATTATTTGGCAAAGAAACGGGCTGTAGCAAAGGTCGTGGTGGCTCAATGCATATGTTTTCTGCCGAACATGGGCTTTTGGGCGGATATGCTTTTGTGGCAGAAGGTATTCCAGTGGCTACGGGTGCTGCTTTCCAAAGTAAGTATCGCCGTGAAGCGATGGGAGAGGAGAACTCAGATGGTGTTACGGTTTGCTTTTTTGGGGATGGAGCAAGTAACAACGGTCAATTTTTTGAATGTCTCAATATGGCGGCGCTGTGGAAGTTGCCGATTATTTATGTGGTTGAGAATAATAAGTGGGCAATTGGGATGGCTCATGATCGCGCTACTTCTCAGCCTGAAATTTATAAAAAAGCCAGCGTCTTTAATATGCCAGGGTATGAGGTAGACGGCATGGACGTGCTGGCGGTTAATACACTAGCTAAGGAAGCGGTAGCTAGGGCACGGGCAGGGGAAGGTCCCACCCTGATTGAGGCATTAACCTACCGTTTTCGCGGTCATTCTTTAGCTGACCCCGATGAATTGCGTAATCCTGAGGAAAAAGAATTTTGGGGCAAACGCGACCCAATTAAGCAGTTTGCTAGCTATTTGATAGAGCAAAAGTTAGCTACGGCAGAAGAGCTTAAAGCCATTGACCGTAAAATTACGACTCAAATTGCCGAGGCTGTTGAGTTCGCCGAATCTAGTCCTGAGCCTGATCCTAGTGAACTGCGCCGCTATATTTTTGCTGAGGGTTGATATTACTTTTCTGGGCAATATTTAATTACGGGATTAAAAAGTTCAGATAAAATCTAATGAATCAACCAAAAATATCTAAGACTATTGCTTCTATCGGCATTGCTTTTACCTCCTTGGTCTTGGCATTTGCGCCGATACCTGGAGTTAGAACTAGTTTAGTTGTTGTTGGTGGAACCGAGTTACAGGAACCATTAAAGGAATTAGAGGCGCAGTTTGAGGAAAAATATCCCCAGGTAGATTTGGAGTTGGAATTTCAAGGCTCTCAAGATATTGCAAATAATTTCCTCCAGCAGAAAAATCAGCCCCACATCTTAATTGCGGCAAATGCAGAAATTCTCCAAGAGCTTAGTAATCAATATCTAACAAAATATAGTCGTGAAGCTTTTTCAGAAGAACCAACGGCGATCGTCAAGACGCTGTTAGTGGCGATCGCCTGGCAAGAAAGGGGAAAAATTCTCTTCCCAGGCGATCGCTTTGATTGGGAAAAAATAGAACAGGCAATGCAGCAGGGCAGCTGGTCGAAAATTGCGGCTAAGGCAGACTGGGGCAGTTTTGATTTTGTGATGACAAACCCCAATCGTTCTAACAGCGGTCAGCTAGCTTTGGATTTGTGGTTAAAATCACAAAATCTTGCCTTAACTAGTCCTGAAGCAGCGTCACTAGTAAGCTTGATTAAAAAATCTGTATATCAACCATCCCGTTCAACCGATATTTTACTCCAGGAGTTTATTAGCCGTGGTGCTAATGAGGGAGACATAGCCATAATTTATGAAAGTATTGCTCTCAATCGCTGGTCACAGGCTCAGATATCTCAGGGGGAACCATACCGTATTTATTATCCACAGCCGACGATTGAGACGGTAATTACTGCCGCTATTGTCCAACAAAATATCTCACCAAATTTAGCTAAAGCTGCCCAGAAATTCATTGATTATTTAACTCAATTAGAACAACAGCAGGTATTTGTTGAATATGGATTTCGCCCCGTCATTTCAGGACTAGATTTACAGGCTGTTGAGAGTAGTCCCTGGGCAGAAAATATCCCAGGAGCCGCTCTAGATCAAAGTTTTAGTACAATTAAGCCTCCAAACGCCGAGGAAATTATTCAAATACAGCGCTTGTGGGATAAATAACTCTCATAGCTGGGAGAGTGGAACTACTTATCCTATAGATTGGGCAAATTGAAAAACTTGATCAAACCTGCCCAATATTAACTGAATCTAAACCTGAGCCATATCTTTAAAGCTAATTTTGAGATAATCTTCTTCCATTTTGGCACCCGAAGGCTGGAGCGCTGCCAAGGCTTGGGGCAGAACTAAATTCCGTCGATGGTTGCCAATCCTCACATTAAGCTCATCACCAGTTTTATTGAGCTGAATTTGCTCTTTGGGAATTCCTGGAAGATATAGCTGGAGGCTATAGTTACCCTGCTCTTGAGTTACCTTAATGGTGCTTTCTCGATAGTAAACCTGTGTTGGATCTTCATCCTTGTAGAGGATTTCCTTGAGCTTTTCTAGGGCTTCCATGCCACACATTTCTGTGGGAAACAGGGGGGCTTCCTTAACAGGTAGGGGATGAAAATTATCGTAAATCTCCTGCTTATAGATATCTTGATTAGCTTTCCAGCGTTCAAAGAAAGGATCGTTGACCTCATTGGGGATGACTCGGTTAGCAACCACTAAATCTGTGGCGACATTATACAAACTCAGATAAGCATGAGCCCGTAAAGACTCCTTAATCACCATTTTCTCTGGATTCATCACCAGACGTACCGAAGTTTTGGTGTTGTCGGTTAAAACCTTTTCCAACGCCTCAATCTGCTCATAAAATTCATAAGGAGCATCCATAACCTCTTTATCAGGGAGAGAGAAACCAGCGATGGGCTTGAATAACGGTTCCACTAATGGGCGCAATGCTGCTGACATTCCCTGCAACGGCTTGTAAAAACGCCTCATGTACCAACCACCAACTTCCGGGAGGCTAAGAAGCCGCAATGCTGTTCCTGTGGGGGCTGAGTCAATAATTAATAGCTCGAAATCTCCCTCGTCGTAGTGACGCTTCATCCTGACTAAGCCAAAAATTTCGTCCATTCCTGGCAAGATAGCTAATTCTTCTGCCTGAACTCCATCTAAACCTCTAGCCTGAAGTACCTGAGTGATGTAGCGTTTAACTGCTCCCCAGTTACCTTCTAACTCTCTTAAAGCATCAAGTTCTGCTCCCCAGAGGTTAGGACGCACCTGTTGCGGGTCATGTCCTAATTCTACGTCAAAACTATCCGCCAAGGAGTGAGCAGGGTCGGTACTCAACACCAGAGTCTTATAGCCCAACTCAGCACAACGAAGACCTGTTGCGGCAGCTACAGAGGTTTTACCAACTCCGCCTTTGCCAGTCATTAAAATTACGCGCATAAATAATGAGATCCTAAAAAATTATATTTACATTCATTTACATCACTTAACTTTTATTGTGACGCTTTTTTGCTCCAAAAGAAATTCTGACTCAAAACCTGCCAGGGAGAAATCCGCCAATAGTCAATATGCGAGCTGATGCGATTTTTCTCATTTACCGTTAGCTCACTCCATCCAGGGATTGAGATGCGGGGCTGCCACGGCAAAGGGGAAGTCATGTTGAGAGTCCACTCTGATTTAATAATGGAACCTTCTTGCTGAAGTCTATGAACCTCTAGTTGAATGTCGCGAAAAAATTTAGCTAGAAAGCCAATCATCTCTTGATAGCGTTTGATGCCACGAAATTCATTTAAGGGATCTTTGAAATAAACTTGATCGGCGTAGATATTGAAAGTTTGATTCTCAGGAAATCTGGCATAATCTCCTCGGATAATTGTGATTAAATCCTCTTGCTGTTGATTGTTGGATATTGCTTGTTGTTCTGTCATAAATTTATCTTATAAGTTTTTTGAGGCTTATTATCTATATTTTTAAATTTTCTGGCAATCTAGTAAATTAAGCGGCTCATATCGCTATTGTTGTTGTGGCATTAATTAATTATGTATTGCTCATTTATTAAAAATCGGCTTGAATGAGACTATTTGTATTCAATATTTGTTACGGAAAGAGGGTGTGAGGAGAAGTAACGACACTTAATCAAAAGACTCTCATTAACCAGGTTATGCTACTTCGACAAACCTTCAAACCACTTTTAGGTTTACATGGCGCGAGGTTAAGTTTTCTAGCTCTATTCTTAATTGCATTATTAGAGAGTCAAAACAATTAAAATTAACCTGGTAGAGCTAGCAACAGGCTTTCGGAGTAATGCCAAAATAGACTCCAGTTACAGAAAATTGCAACGCTTCTTCCGTTATGACTCAAGCAGTGATTGCTTTGGCGGAAATCCCTCATCCGTTGATTTATAAGTATTGAAGGAATTGAATGGTAATTTGGGAAAATACGAAATTCATATCAGCAGCGAAATAATAATTTCGATAATGGCAGGTTAGTGCGTAATTTTTTGAGCAAACTATTGAAAAGTAAGCCCTCAATCTAGCTCAACTTACAGAACTTAATCAAGAGTTTGTTACAACTATTATTGCAGAAGATATTCCTTAAGCTAAATAGCTTGATGAACTAATACCCATTAATTCTAAAAAAATAATAATCTGTTCCAAGATTAATTGAGATATAGTTTTTAAAGTTTAATTTTAAGCTCTGATTCTAGAATCCCAGTGTTTATACTGTCATGATATCTTTCTCTTTAGTAGCTAACAGATCATCAATTTTCTTATTAAAGCTATCGGTAACTTTTTGGATTTCATCCTGTAAATCCCGTGCTTCATCCTCGGAAATATCACTGTTTTTCTCTTGCTTGCGTACATTTTCAATCGCATCGCGACGAATATTACGAATACCAACTTTTCCTTCCTCGGCTAATTTACCCGCAGTTTTTACTAGCTCTTTACGACGTTCTTTGGTCAACGGGGGAATATTAAGCCTAATTAGACTACCATCACTATTTGGAGTTAAACCAATATCAGACATTGAAATCGCTTTTTCGATTTGCCCCATGCTGCTAGCATCATAAGGCTGAATCATAATCGTTGTTGCGTCAGGAGTGCTCAGATTAGCTAAAGACTTGAGAGGAGTCTCAGCGCCGTAGTAATCAACCATGATCCGATCCAGCAGGGAAGTATTTGCCCTTCCAGTACGAATAGTGTTAAAAGACCTTTGAGTTGCCTCAATGGTCTTTTGCATACGTTCTTTAATTTCAGATAACTTCACAATTTCCTCCTACAATTGTGCCTACAGGTTCACCTTTGGTAGCACGCATAATGTTACCGTTAACGGAAAGATCGAATACCAGAATTGGAATGCTATTTTCCTTACACAAAGCGATCGCAGTACTGTCCATTACCCTTAATTCATTAGTTAGGACATGATTATAGGTTAAACTTTGATAGCGGTGAGCATCGGGATTTTTAACAGGGTCAGAATCGTAAATTCCGTCTACCTTCGTTGCCTTAAAAATAATCTCAGCATCAATTTCCGCTGCCCTTAAAGCAGCAGTGGTATCAGTGGTAAAAAAAGGATTACCCGAGCCTGCACCAAAAATAACCACTCGACCCTTTTCTAAGTGGCGAATTGCTCGACGGCGAATATAGGGTTCGGCTACTTCCTGCATCGAAATTGCAGTTTGCAAGCGATTTGAAATACCAACTCTTTCTAGAGCATCCTGCAAGGTCATGGCATTCATCACGGTAGCAATCATTCCAATATAGTCAGCAGTTGCCCGATCCATGCCCCCTGCTGAGGCTTTAACACCGCGAAAGATGTTGCCCCCACCAACCACAATCGCCATTTGAACGCCACTCTTCACTACGTCGGCTACTTCTTCGGCGATTTTGGCAACTACCGCAGGATCTATGCCGTAGCCTAAGTTGCCCATCAAGGCTTCTCCACTTAATTTTAATAAAACCCTCTGGTAACTCATTCCTAGAACAGTAGACCTCAATCTTGCTTGTTATTTACCTCCCCATAACATAGCAGTTTTCTGTACTTTGTCATTAAATTATTCAACTTTTACAACTTTTAATTGAGGGCACTTTCAGCTTGTGTTGTGCCAACTAGTCTAGGCTAGAAATAAATTTTCGGGCTGGCAGGCAAAAGTATTGATTGGTTAGGAGCGCCATTGAATGTTTACCCCAACAGGTTCAACACAATCTAGGGTAATCTTTCGATCAGCAAGTATAGCTTCAATACCGTTTCGGAGATAGTGAGAATGCACCTTTTCTACTGATGCGGCACAGTCATCAATTTGACCTTGATAACGAATGACAGCATCACTATCCAATAAATACACCGTAGGTAAAATTTCTGCTTTAAAAGATTTAGCAACATCTTGAGTAGAGTCTCGAAGATAAGGAAAATTCAGCTCATGCTGCTGGGCAAATTGCTCCATCTTTTTCATACTTTCCGCAATTGATCCAGGAAAATAATTGGAATTGATACCCATCACCGTAAAATTTTGCGAGGCAAAATCTGTCTGAATTTTTTTGAGCCGTTCCAAATAAAGGTTTACTTCGGGAAAGTTACCCATAAACACTACGGCGATCGCTTGATATTTACGACGGCAGCTTCCCAAATGATAAACTTCGCGGTCAATTCCAGGAATCTCAAAATCAGGGGCATAGTTGCTAATTGGTTTCATAAATACTCTTTCCTAAAGCAAGTTAATTAGTGACAATAGAACAGGAGTAGTTCGCCTGCAAACACCCAATGTTAGCAATTTTAATCAGAATCTGGGTGTGAGCTAAATCCGCTTTTTTTTAATAATTATTTAATTAACCAACAGCGATCATGTTTTGATATGCTCGATGCTTAATGTTAAATGGGCTAAATGGGGTCGGAATTAGTCCGTTCTCCAAACCATTCGTAGCGATTATCGCGAATTTGTTCATAGCTGCGATCGCCTAACCATTTCATGCCAGGAATTGACCGATATGCGGCAATAAATGGTTCTCCTAAGGGCAGCAACCGCGCAATCTCCTCCGCCGCCGCACTACCCTGCCATCTGCGGGCTGGTTCTTTAAGGTCAATCAGAATCATTCCCGCCTCGCAATCTGAAGGGGTAATGCCGTAATTCGCTAGCTGCGCTTCATCCTGCATCGGTAAATAAGAGAAGGTTTGTTCGCGGTCAAATTGCTTTAGTAAACGGGCAAAGGTAGAGCAGAGATTACATTTGCTGTCGTAGACTATTTGATATTTCATGATGGAAGTTAAAAAAATATATTAAGCTTTTCTATTTAGTATAGTCAGCCTATTTGTTGTGTGAGTTAGACCCCAAGAAATTTAGCTGCGATTCCAGATAGTAACGCCCCCAGGCTGATCAATCAGGGTAATTCCCTGAGCCTGTAGCTCATCTCTCAGGCGATCGCTAGTGGCATAGTCTTTATTGCTTCTGGCTTCATTGCGCTGCTGCACTATTGCCTCAATTTCCCCATCACTTAAACCATTGGTATCACTGGAGTCATCCTCTGCAATCTGGGCGCTAAAGCCTAAAACAGTTGCTAAATTAGTCAAGGTTAACCACTGTTTTTCTAACTCTGAGGCAGAAGTCTTAACTGTACCTCCGTGTACTAAAATGCGACCAACCTTACTCAGATTTTTGGCAATTTCAAACAGCACTGCTAAACCACCAGCAAAATTAAAGTCATCATCCACGGCAGTTTTGAACCTGCTGATTAGGGATTTATCCTGGGATTCGGTGTCAGTAAAACCCAGCTTGACTCCGTATTGTTGACCAAAGAGTAATCCTTCTTTAAGGGTTGCCCAACTATTGGTGGCAGTAGCTAAAGCCTCATCGGTAAAATCTACAGGCTTGCGGTATTGGGTTTGCAAAATAAATAACCGTACCGCCATCGGCTCATATTTATCTAGCAGTTCACGGATGGTGATAAAGTTGCCCAAAGACTTAGACATCTTTTTCCCGTCAACAATAATCATGCCGTTGTGGAGCCAGTAATTAGCTAAGGGCTGACCTGTAGCTGCTTCAGACTGAGCAATCTCATTTTCATGATGAGGAAAAGTCAAATCCCCTCCGCCAACGTGAATATCAATAGTTGACCCAAAGTTTTCTCTTACCATTGCCGAGCACTCAATATGCCAACCAGGGCGACCATTACCCCAAGGAGATTTCCAAGAAGGTTCTCCCTCTTTTGCTGCTTTCCAAAGAGCAAAATCAAAAGGATCGCGTTTTCTACTGGCTTCTGGGTCTGACCCTTCCACACGACCACTCGCGCCAGCCTGCATGTCCTCTAGCTTTCTGCCTGAGAGCTTGCCATACTCAGGAAACTTTTGCACTTCATAGTAAACATCTCCCGACGCAGGATAGGCAAAGCCCTTTCGTTCTAGTTCATAAACTAAACGCTTGATCCCATCTAGGTTATGGGTAGCACGGGGGTAGGCATCGGCTTGCCCCACTCCCAAACGTTCCATATCTTCAAAGTATGCTGCAATGTACTTTTCTGAAACCTCCTCCATGGAAGTGCCTTCTTGTCGGGCTCGGTTGAGGATCTTGTCGTCAATATCAGTAAAGTTTTGGATGTAGTTGACTTCGTAGCCACTCCACTGGAGGTAACGGCGTACCACATCCCACACCATGCAGGTTCGCGCATGACCCAAATGGCAATAGTCATAAACAGTAATGCCACAGCAATACATCCGCACTTTGCCCTCTTCTATGGTTTGAAACGGTGATTTGTTGCGGGTAAGAGTATTGTATAGCGTTAATGTCATGACAATAGCTAGTGGTGGCTAGCGAAGGTTAATCTAGAATCTTCAGACTCGCAAAAATTGCAGCCCAAAGTCAAGAGCGATTATTGGCGTTGCTGATTTAATAAATGAGGGTGGTCTTGGAGGTTACTCCCATGCCAAATCATGCGGGATAAATGAGCGACTGCGCCAAGAATCTAAAAGCTAAAAGCTAAAAGCTAAGAGCTAAAAATTAGTCAACGAGAAAGAAGCTTCTTGGTCAGCATTACATGCGGCGAACTATGCGCCTTTGTTTGCGCCTATCCTAAAGGATACCGCTTCGCATATCGGCGATGTTATGCCCTTGTCCCCATTCGAGGATAGATGGTACGCGGGGTCTGACCGCTAGTTCACATTAAGCGTAATCACTAACCACCAATGCGAAATTCAATTACATCCCCTTCCTGGACAACATAATCTTTTCCTTCCAAACGAAGTAACCCTTTTTCTTTAGCTGTTGTTTTTGAACCTGACTCTACTAAAGCTTGATAGCTAACAGTTTCTGCCTTAATAAATTTCTTCTCAAAATCAGTATGAATTACCGCTGCTGCTTGAGGAGCCTTCATGCCAGCAGTAATTGTCCAGGCACGAGTCTCCTGTTCTCCTGTGGTGAGATAGGTTCTTAAGCCCAACAGATCGTAAGTAGCCCGAATTAGAGATTTTAAACCTCCTTCAGTTACTCCCAGCGCCTCTAAAAAGTCTTGAGTTTCCGCTTCAGACAGCTCAATTAATTCTGATTCAACTTGAGCCGAGACAACCACAACTTTTGCTGCTTCATCACTGACGAATTGACGCACTGCTTCTACCCATTGGTTACCAGTCGCTAAGTCATCTTCGGCAACGTTAGTGGCGTAAATAATCGGCTTGTTGCTTAATAAGCCCAGGGGTTTAATGAGCTGTAATTCATCCTCAGATAATTCCATGGTACGGATAGATTTACCATTATCTAAAACTTGAGTAATCCGCGTTAGCAGCTCTACTTCTGCCTGAACATTTTTATCGTTTTTCGCTCCTTTCCGCTGTTTGGCAATGCGTCTTTCTACCTGAGCCAAATCAGCCAGTACTAATTCCAAGTTGATAATTTCAATGTCTCTTACAGGGTCGATAGAGCCAGCAACGTGGATAATATCATCATTATCGAAGCAGCGTACCATTTGGACAATCGCATCAACTTCGCGAATATTAGCCAGAAATTGATTACCTAGCCCTTCCCCTTTACTAGCACCTTTAACTAGTCCAGCAATATCGACAAACTCAATCCTGGTAGGTACTAGCTTCTGAGAATTGGAAAGCTTTGCTAAAACTTCTAGTCTTGCGTCTGGTACTGATACTACCCCGACATTAGGTTCAATGGTACAAAAAGGGAAGTTAGCGGCTTCAGCCTTAGCATTGGCGACTAAGGCGTTAAACATAGTAGATTTGCCGACGTTGGGCAATCCCACGATTCCTGCTCTTAACATGACGAGTTGTAATGACTATTAGCTTAAGTCTGCCAATTTTACTGCATTGCAGCTAGATAACTCAAACATGTAGCCCCGCCCCCAAACTGTCTTAATAAATTCTCCCTGCTCGTCGCCAATTTTTTTGCGAATTCGACCGATGTGAATATCTACCTTGCGATCGTCTCCTGAATAGTCATCATTGTTCCAAATTTCGGCAATTAATTCGGCGCGGTCCCAAACTCGATTGGGATTATTAGCTAGAAAATATAATAAATCAAACTCTAATGCCGTTAAAGGAATCGTCCGATTATTGAGAATAACTTCACGACGATAGAAATCAATTTCTAAATTATCTAAGACAATTGATTTCTGATTGGTTGATGTGGACTCTAGCTTATTACCTCTTCTAAATAAAGCATCAATTCTCGCTTTGAGAATTTGCAAATCAAAAGGCTTAGTAACGTAATCGTCCGCTCCTCTGGCAAACCCTTCTAAGATGTAGCTATTGTCCTTCATCGAACTTAACATTACGATTAAGACATTGGTCTGGCTAATTTCTGCACAGAAATTAAATCCCGTATCATCAGGTAAATTAATGTCTAAAAGCACCAGGTCTGGCTGAAAGCTTTGAAAGATTTGCCGAGCAGAGTTGCAGCTTCCTGCGATCGCGGTTTGATAGTCGTTATAGGTTAAAAAGCGATCAATTAAGTGCTGTAAAGTTACGTCGTCATCAACAATAAGAATTTTTTTTTTAAATTTTTGTACAGTTGTATAACAATTATTTAATAAATGCACTTGAAGCTACCTTTAATGTATTTATTTCTGACTCTAAAACAATATCAGAATAATTACGTAAGTAGTGACACCAAACAGTCTTTTTTACTCAATCTTTATACAAAAAATTGTCTATATAAAGCTAAGATTAATCTGCATGGAACCTGAACCAAAAATCAGAAGTTATTCTCCAAGAAATGGAGTAAGAGTTGAAGCTTAAATAGACTGAATCTATGATTGCTGTAAGGGTCTATTAAAATTTAATGAATAATAATATTTCGGCAGTTCCTTTATTAGCTGGATTGATTAAGTCGGCAGAGAGAACCCACGGAGCTTTTTATGCTCCTGGGCATAAACGGGGGCAGGGTGCGAGTCAACTTTTGAGAGATTTACTGAGCCAAACAGGATTGAGTGCCGATCTACCTGAATTACCAGAGCTGGATAACTTATTTAATCCCGCTGGCATTATTAAGGAGGCGCAGGAGCTAGCGGCTCAAACCTTTGGTGCGGAATCAACCCATTTTTTGGTTAATGGCTCTACCTGTGGCATCATGGCAGCTATTATCGCTACCTGTAACCCAGGGGATAAGATTATTCTGCCTCGCAATATTCATCAATCGGCGATCGCAGGTTTAATCCACTCAGGAGCCGTGCCAATCTTTGTCCAGCCTGAGTATGACCTGACTTCAGGACTAGCCTATAATGTGTCCCCCAGCAGCGTAGCCCAGGCGTTAAGGGATCATCCTGATACTAAAGCCGTAATGATGCTCCACCCGACTTATCAGGGCATCTGTAGCGACTTAAAAGCGATCGCCGATCTGACTCATCAGTATCAAATTCCCCTGCTGGTGGATGAAGCTCACGGAGCACATTTTGCCTTTCACCCTGATTTACCCCCTGCGGCAATGAGTCTGGGGGCAGATCTGGCAGTTCAATCTACCCATAAAACCTTGGGCGCCATGACCCAAGGAGCAATGCTCCATCTCCAGGGTGACTTAATCTGTCGTCATCGTCTCCAAACAGCTCTACAGCTAGTGGAGTCAACCAGCCCCAACTATCTGCTGCTGGCGGCTTTAGACGCTGCCAGACAACAAATGGCGATCGCAGGACAGGAGTTAATGGAGCAAACCATCGCTCTAGCCTATGAAGCGCAGGAGCAACTGAAGGACATTCCTCTGCTATCCGTATTATCTCCAGCACCACAGCCAGGCTGTAGATATCTCGACCCCACTAGGCTTACCCTTGATATTTCTCAACTGAGCATTACTGGCTTTGAAGCGGATGAAATACTCCACGAACAGCTAGGAGTTACCTGTGAACTTCCTCTACTAAGACATCTTACCTTTATCATTTCTTTGGGTAATACTCGTCAAGATATCCAACAGCTGAGTCAAGGCTGCCTGACTTTAGTGCAAAATATTAAGTATGAAACCATCAGCTCTCAAGATATTTTTCCTGACCCTTTATCCTTAACTCCTCCCCTGCTAAAAGTTGCCCCCAGAGCAGCCTATTTTGCCCCCAAAGCAACCGTTCCTTTGAGTGCAGCAGGCGATCGCCTCTGTGGAGAGTTAATCTGTCCCTATCCTCCAGGAATTCCCCTGTTGATGCCTGGAGAACTAATTACCAGAGAAGCAGTCCATTATCTAAGACAGGTAGTAGCAGCAGGGGGGACTATTACGGGATGTAAAGATCCCACTGGGCAAACTATACAGATACTCAAACTAGACTAATAAACATAACAGAAACAGTCTAAAACCATTTCAAGATAGGAAATTGCGAGTAAGATGATTCGTAGTCATCAGTAATTAGTAATCCAACGTTAAATCAATTCCTCCAAATCCCTAATTCCCCAAACCAAAGCTATTTCATATTTAAGAAGAGTGGAAGTACTTAATTATGCGCTGGCCCTATAAAACTCCTGGAATTCCCGATCACTTGTTTGAACGTCTCCCAGGAATTCCCCTAAGTAAGAGAGAGGTAAGAGTATTAATCATTTCCTCGTTGCGGATGAAGCCAGATTCAGTATTGTGGGACATCGGTGCTGGGACAGGTACGATTCCCGTAGAGTTGGGACTACTTTGCCCTCAAGGTCAAATTATTGCTATCGAACGAGATGAAGAAGTAGCAAAATTAATCAAAAGTAACTGCGATCACTTTGGCGTAAATAACGTCAATGTTATTCAGGGGAGTGCCCCCGAATGTCTTCCAGAGATTACTCCCCAACCGAACCTGGTTTGTATCGAAGGGGGGAAACCAATCAAGGATATCCTCAAGCAAACTTGGAAATATCTCCAGCCAGAAGGTCGCATCGTAGCAACAGTTAACAATCTGGAAAACCTGTATATTATCTCTGAGGGGTTAGCCGAGCTTCAGGCTCGCAACATAGAAGTGGTTCAGTCAGCCGTTAATCGCCTGGAAACGAGGGGGATTCATCAAACTTTTGCCGCCGTCAACCCCATGTTTATTCTTAGTGGAGAAAAATTGTAGACTTATTCCGCAAAATATGATTAAGAATTACTAGGACTTGAGCCAGTAATTTGTTAACCTTTCATAAGGTTACCTTAAACTTAATTTTTTACTTTAAATTAGCGCCATAATAGCGAACACATTATGTCTTTGTCTCGTCTAGTTAGCGCCGTAATAGCGAACACATTATGTCTTTGTCTCGTCTAGTTAGCGCCGTAATAGCGATCGCCCTAGCTTTGGGCATGATTATTCTTGGGGGATGGTATTTTACGCTTGGTATTGGAATCTTAGTTGTTCTGGCACAACATGAGTATTTTCGCTTGGTTCGCGCTAAAGGGGTCGAACCTGCTGGCAAAACTACTTTAATAGTATCTCTACTTCTATTAGTTAGTGCTACTTTCACTCCCAGCGTTACCGACGCCATGTTTTGTCTGGGGGGCACCATTATCTGTTTTTATCTGCTCTTTCAGCCCAAAATAGCTACTATTGCCGACATATCTAGCTCCATCCTAGGATTATTCTATACAGGTTACCTGCCCACCTTCTGGGTTCGCCTCAGAGTAAATCTGCCCAACAGCAGCAGCGGCAGTAATTTACCCTTCGATGGTTACTGGCCTGATTCCTGGCTTAATCCTAGTCAGTTTCCTACCGCCTTAACTCTGACTTTTTTGGTTATGGCATGTATTTGGGCAGCGGATATCGGAGCCTATACCATGGGCAAAAACTTTGGACGCACCAGACTATCAGATATTAGCCCGAAAAAAACCGTTGAGGGTGCGGTGTTTGGGGTCATAGGTAGCTTAATTGTGGCGGAGACAGGTGCCTGGTATTTTCATTTTCCTGCCTGGCAAATCAGCGGCATCATGTTGGGAAGCTTAATTGGTATTACAAGCCTCTTGGGAGATCTTACGGAGTCGATGATGAAGCGGGATGCGGGAGTTAAAGATTCAGGACAGCTTATTCCTGGTCATGGCGGCATCCTAGACCGAACCGACAGCTATGTTTTTACTGCCCCTCTAGTCTACTATTTCTTTACTCTGTTGTTGCCCTTGTTCGCCGCCTAAATCTTCAATGAGGGATGATCACTGTAGTTTATTGTTAAAAAATTCCTGGGGTATTAACTACTGGTAAAACTGCCGCACAAACTATAAACGTAAGAATGCTTAACGCTAGATTGCGATAAATTCTTTTCTCTGGGCGGCATTTTCGGTATTTTATTGGAGTCAGCTTCATCTGCTTTTAATATGAATTTAGTTTTTAATTATTGCTATAGTATTTGTTCCTTTATAACAACGATTAATAAGTTTGGTATGAACAGCTTCTACGTAAAATTACTAGTTATTCCCCCTTTAGTTTTTGCCTAGAAAGCACAGGAGATATAATATACTTAGACATCTTTGCCCCCAGAGTATTCCATGCCCGCAGAACTTCAAGCTGAAATCCAACAGGCGGTAGCCAGTCGTCGTAATTTTGCCATTATTTCCCACCCTGACGCGGGAAAGACTACCCTCACCGAAAAACTCCTACTCTATGGAGGCGCAATTCATGAAGCAGGGGCGGTTAAAGCCCGTCGTGCCCAGCGGAAAGCAACTTCTGACTGGATGGAAATGGAACAGCAGCGGGGGATTTCCATTACCTCTACCGTGTTGCAGTTTATCTACAATAATTTTCAGATTAACCTGCTCGACACTCCTGGACACCAAGACTTTAGTGAGGATACCTATCGCACCCTAGCGGCGGCAGACAATTCCGTAATGTTAATCGATGCGGCTAAAGGTTTGGAGCCTCAAACCCGCAAGCTGTTTGAAGTTTGTCAATTGCGATCGCTACCTATTTTTACCTTCGTTAATAAACTAGATCGTCCTGGGAGAGAAGCATTCGAGCTAATTGATGAGATTGAACAGGAATTAGGTTTACAGACATATGCCGTAAATTGGCCTATCGGCATGGGCGATCGCTTTCAGGGAGTATTTGACCGTCAAGAACGGAAAATTCATCTGTTTGAACGTCGTTCCCACGGCAGTAAAGCCGCCCAAGAAACGATAATTGAGTTAGGAGATCCGCGAATTGAAGAGTATCTGGATCAGGAGCTTTATTATCAATTCAAAGAAGAATTAGAAATCCTTGATGAAATCGGTGCTGACTTTGATTTAGAGCAGGTTCATGGAGGTAAAATGACTCCGATGTTCTTTGGCAGCGCCATGACTAACTTTGGAGTAGAGCTATTTCTCAAAGCATTCCTAGATTATGCTCAACAGCCAGAATCCCATAACTCATCCCTAGGGGTAATTGAGCCAACCTACGAACAGTTTACGGGGTTTGTGTTTAAGCTACAGGCAAATATGGACCCCAAACATCGCGATCGCGTGGCGTTTATTCGTGTCTGTACAGGGAAGTTTGAAAAGGACATGACGGTAAGCCATGCACGCACAGGCAAAACAGTGCGTTTATCCCGTCCCCAAAAGCTGTTTGCCCAGGGTAGAGAATCCCTCGATGAGGCTTTTCCTGGAGACATTATTGGCTTAAATAACCCAGGGGTGTTTGCCATTGGCGACACGATCTACAACGGTCAAAAAATCGAATACGAAGGCATCCCCTGCTTTTCTCCTGAAATCTTTGCCTACCTGAAAAATCCCAACCCTTCTAAGTTTAAGCAGTTCCAAAAAGGCATTACGGAACTACGAGAAGAGGGGGCAGTACAGGTGATGTACTCCACCGATGAATTTAAACGAGACCCAATCTTAGCAGCGGTGGGGCAGCTACAGATCGAAGTAGTCCAGTTTCGGATGCAGAACGAATATAACGTTGAAACTAGGGTTGAACCTCTACCCTACAGCGTTGCGCGCTGGGTACACGGTGGCTGGGATGCTCTAGAAAAAGCAGGCAGAATTTTTAATGCGATCGCCGTTAAGGATAATTGGGGACGACCAGTATTACTATTCAAAAACGAATGGAACCTCCGCCAAACTGAGCAAGACCAACCAGAACTCAAGTTAAACTCTATTGCCCCTGTTGGTGCAGGAATTCAGCCTGATTAGTTCGCTTAATGTAAACTAGCGGTGAGACCCCGCGTACCACAAGGGCATAACATCGCCGATATGCGGAGCGGTATCCTTTAGGACAGGCGCAAGGGAATGCTCACCAAGATGCTTCGTTTAAAGGTGATTGGCTCGTAGCTATTAGCCATTAGCCATTAGCTTTACTACAGTCTATAAGACTTAATTTTAACTACCAAAAGCTTTAGATTTAATTGCCCGCCACCAGCAAAATCCACCACAGATAAAAAATAAGCAGCCAGCGGTAATTAATCCCGTTGACAAACTATGCCTTTCGGCGATCGCACCGATAAAAGGAGCAATCACGGCAAAGGCAATTCTAAATATCAGACTATTTAAAGAAAGAATTGTTGCTCTAATCTCAGAAGCAATTTGGCGGTTGATGGCGGTGAGAATTAGGGGGGAAATCAAGCCCCGCACTAAATATAAAATCAAAATAAAAACCATCCCCCAAAGACGATCAATGCTGCCCAAACAAATATAAGCAGCAGCGAGGATAATAATCAACATAAAGGTAGCCCTTCTCAGCCCTAATAGATCCTGGAAGCGATGAGAATTCACCGAAGCCAAACTCATGCCCAAATGAAATAATGCCCACGCCCAACCAAAAGCCTGAGTCGGTATATCTAGCTTCTGTAAATAGTCTTGGGAAAGCCAAACAATCAGAAAGCTGGCACTTGAAAAAGTGCTGCTCAATAGAATTAGCCATCTCAATTTGGGGCGTTGAAAAACATCAACAATAATATTCTTTAGCTGCTCTATTTTTTTGGTTTTAACTATAGATTGATGTGGTGGTTCGATGAGGGTTATTGCCAAACAAAAATATAAAATCAGGCAGACCGTTTGCAAATAAAAAGGATAAACTAAATTGATTTCTGCGATCGCCGCGCCGACAATACCGCATACAGCCTCGCTAATCCCAGCGATCGCCACTAGCCTTCCTTCCCATACCTGGTAATATTGCTCCCTGCCAAGCTGTAATAGGGTGTCGTAGCCTAAAGCAGTATTTGCTCCCGAAATCAGACTTCCTGCTACTCCTGCCAAAACTTCGGCGATCGCAAATTCATGAAACGAGCCACCAGTGCAATAAATTAGCCAGCTAGCAATCCAAACGCCGCTACCCACTACTAAACAGGCTTTCCTACCCCAAAGATCCGCAAGATATCCCGAAGGAAGCTCCAAGACCAAGACGGAGAGAGATAAAATTGTCTTTAGCAGTACGATCTGCTCAATATTTAGTCCGTAGCTTTCATAAAATAAAACAATGGTAGGGATGGGAAACCAAGCAAATGCTAATCCTCGCAGGATATACAGCTTGGTCAAATTGCGAGCTAAAGATTGATTCAATTAAAAAATGAAAAAATAAGTACATCGATTAATTTGAGCCCACAATGACCCAAGAGTAATAACCAGGGGCACTAACTGGCACAAAACTTTCACCTTTGCCCGCTAAACCTGATACTCGGCTGAATGAAGCATCTTGTTTAAATGAATCAGAATCATCATTTTCTTGTAGTAAAACCTCAAAATCTGAACGACGCAAATAATGACCTGGTTGATCGACTGATTCAAAGGAAACTGTTCCAGAATCAGCTAGATTTGGACGAACATGAAACAGTGCATTTGGCGGATCATCGGGTGATCTTTTGGCAATTTGGACAAGGTTATTAAAATATTGTCAAATTTTTCACGCAAACTTTTGGCATTTTCTCCGAGAATATTATATTTATTTGATTACTACGACAATCAGATATCCCAAGTTAAATACATTTTTAAGATGGGCGCGTTGGATGCACGGTGGCTGGGATGCTCTAGAAAAAGCGGGCAGAATCTTTAATGCGATCGCCGTTAAGGATAATTGCGGTACCATATGCAAAGCGGTACCATTTATCCTCGAATGGGGACAAGGGCATAATATATCCTTCAGGACAAGGGCACTTGTCCCGTCAGGGCGGGATAATATCCTCGAATGGGTTATGATATATCCTTGAGGACATCTTTCTAGATGTTAACTCCATTGAGTTCTCATTCATATCAGGAGTTGCAAGGGATTTCAATATAATAAATTAAGTAGTTTCTCCCCCGAACATCACTTATGTCTCAAATGAATTGCCGCTCAATAATAGTGAAACATTCTCAGAAAATCACGCCCCACATGCAGAGAGTAACCTTTACTGGTGATGAGCTAGCTGATTTTCCTGAAAATCTTGAAAGTAGCAGTTTACGTCTTATCTTTTCCACTGATGGTCAAGCCATAACTGACAAAAATCAGGTAGAAAAAGGCAAATTTTTAAAAGATTATACAAGTCGGACTTACACCGTTCGTTCCTATAGCCGAGAGGAGAATGAATTATCCATTGAATTTGCTCTTTACAGACGCCAAGCTGGCATAGCTTCAGCCTGGGCGGAATCAGCACAACCTGGTGACAAGATACTAATTACTAATCCTAGGTCAACACAGCTAGTTGATAATGAAGCTGACTGGTTCTTATTAGCAGGCGATATGTCGGGGCTTCCAGCGCTATGCTGCAATCTAGAACAGCTACCAAAAGAGGCTCAGGGCTATGTGATAATTGAAATTGTCAGTGAATTAGACAAACAAGACCTTAACGCACCTAATGGTATAGCCGTAAAGTGGATTATTAATCCTAAAACAGGTGAAAATTCAGATGCTCTGGTAAACGCAATCCAAGAGCTAACTTGGAAAGAAGGCAATCCTTATATTTGGGTAGCCTGTAATTTGGGCAGCATGAAAAAAATTAGAGCCTACATGAAGAATACCCGCAACATTGAATCAAAGAACATCTTTATCAGCAGTTATTGGAAATTTGATCGTACCCTAGACGAGTACGTAAGAGATATCAGATCAGAGGCGTCTATATATCAGAGAATTGGATGGTGGGTTAAAGCGCAGCTGAGCAAGTTTTAGTTTTTTAAAAGCTAAATGCTAGTTAAATTTATTCGGCAGCTTATAATTTATTGTCTATAGCGTTTCTCGAACTTGTGGGGTACACCTTGATTTTATTTGGTTAAGAGTTAGAAGTTAAAATTAACATATCTCATAATTACAGGAACTACTATAGCTGTTTTTAACTGGGTAAACTACGTAAAGTTAGTTAAATCTAGCGACAAAATCTTGATTATGGAAATTATACTGACTAAAGTTCATCAGGGCATTAACTTGATCAAAATTCATCAGACTTTAAGATATTCATAATTTTATCGAAACCCAATTATAAATATAATGAAGTAAGTCGTTTTTTCTTCAGACGCCATTCATGCCTCAAATAAATTGTCGCTCAATAGTAGTAAAAAGTTCTCAGAAAATCACTCCCAATATGCAGAGAGTCACATTTACTGGCGATGAGTTAGCTGATTTTCCTGAAAATTATGAAAGTGGCTATGTAAAGTTTTTATTTTCCAATGATGGTCAAGTCATAACTGACAAAAATCAGTTTGAACAGGGAAAATATCGCAAAGATTATATAACTCGGACTTACACTGTTCGTGGTCATAGTCGAGAAGAAAATGAATTATCCATTGAATTTTCTCTCAACAGAGGTAAAGCGGGAATCGCTTCAACCTGGGCGGAATCAGCAAAACCTGGTGATAAGATACTGATTACTAATCCTGGATCAACAAAACTAGTTAATAATAAAGCCGATTGGTTTCTATTGGCAGGTGATATGTCGGGACTTCCTGCACTATGTTGCAATCTAGAACAACTACCCGAAAATGCTCAAGGCTATGCTGTTATTGAGATTGTCAGTGAATCAGACAAACAAATGCTTACCGCGCCAGATGGTATAGCTGTCAGGTGGGTTGTCAATCCTGAAACAGGTAAAAACTCAGGTGCTCTAATCGATGCAATTCAAAAGCTGACATGGAAAGAAGGCAATCCTTACATTTGGGTAGCCTGTAATTTTGACAGCATGAAGAAAATTAGAGCCTATATGAAGAAAACACGCAACATTAAATCAAAAAATATCTACATCAGCAGCTATTGGAAATTTGATCGTACTGAAGAAGAACACAGAATAGATAAACGTAAAGACTCAAATGTGCCCCTATTTTTGAGAGTTTTGATAGGTATCGTAATGCGCCTGAAAAGGTTTTAGTTTTTTACTTCTATCTATCTAGAATTAACTTTTTCGTAGTTACAGTGCAGTGAAAGCTAATGTGAATCAGGAGGTATGATAACCTTAGAAAATTAAAAAAAATTACCTAAAAATAATGTTTAATTAATGGTTTTAAATATTAAAATTTAATGCTATTTTAATAGCAAATTAAAAGTTTACTGTTTGCTGTTTAACATATCAATCAAGCAAAAAATTAATAGTTGAGATTCTTGAGAAAAATTACTTTATCAAGACTGTGAAAATATTTGCCATCTAGCTCAACTTAAACCTGATAACCTTTCTAATCGCTTAACAGTTAACATCTCAGAAAAAGCTGTTATTCCCACAAATAACTTTCAAGATAGAAAAATTAAAGGATAATCTGATTCTTACTCCCCTTACCTGCAATCTCCGATTACAATCTGAAGCAGGCTACTAAAGCTGCTACCCAACATGGACAATCTTGAATCCTAATACTAGCATTTTCAGCCCAAGCAGTATAACCTTCGACAAACCCTGGATATCAGGCTAAAAGAAGAAGTCAAGCTCTAGACCCTAAGACTTTAATAACCACTATAAATCAATCAATTTTGAGCTAATATTTTTGGGCGAAACTACTATAGACAATATTGTATTGAGGTTAATAACTTGATATTGAAAATAATTCGGATTTGAACTATGTTAATTGTATAATCAATTACTCTTTGGCTCAAGATATTAGCTAATGACTGGAGTTGTTCAGTTATTTGGGTAAAAAATTCCTCTAGCCTGGGACTAATATATTTCTTTTATATATAAATTAATCTAGATTCTAATTAAGATATTCGAAGTCTCTTATGTCCTTTGTCAAGAAGATATTAAACATCCTGGGTGTAAAAGAATCAAACAAGACTCCTTATTGGCTGAAAATAACGACCAAAGTTCCCAAATGTATTTACTATTTTGGACCCTTTGATAGTCCCTTAGAAGCAAAGTTACTCCAGGGCGGATATATCGAAGACTTAATTGCAGAAGACGCCCAGGGCATACACATCGAGATTGAACAGTGCTCTGAGCCAGAAGCTTTAACGATTTGTGACGAAGATATTTAGGAGACTATTCAAACTGTTCAAATAAAGTAGAGAGAATAGTGTTGGAAAAGAGAAATCCTTCAGGATCACAAAGACTCAGCCTAGCACCTGGGGGTATGTTCTGAGTAATACTGATTTGTTGACCATCAAGAGCAGTTACCTTAAGCCATTTTCTCTCATAATAGGGTTGGAGACAGGACAAAATCTTTTGCAGATTTGGTGACGTAAATTGAGCTAAATCAAGACCTTCAGCTAGACGTAAGCCTAACATCAGAGTTTCTAACAAGTAATCAGTAGTAGAAACTGGCTCAACATTGATCGCTGCGCCACTCTCCAACCAGGCGTAATAATCTTGGCGAGTGGGAGGACGAACAAATCTTTGACCGTTAACATAGCTAGCGGCACCCATGCCCAAACCATAGTAGGGCTGATTCAGCCAATAAACTCGGTTGTGACGGCATAGATAGCCTGGTTGGGCATAGTTAGATACTTCGTAGTGTTGGTATCCTGCATTGGTTAAAATACTTTGAGTTAAGCGATACATCTCCGCCGCAGTATTGTCAGTAGGTAAAGGTGTTTCTCCCGGCTGATATTGTTTACCGAAAGCGGTTACAGGCTCTAAGACTAAATCATAACAAGCTAAGTGTTGTGGAGCGATCGCGATCGCTTTTTCTAGGGATTTCTGGCAATGATCCAGAGTTTGATGGGGTAGACCAGAGATGAGATCGAGGCTAAAGTTGGTGACGTTTAGCTGCTGGATTAGCTCTATGGAGTGCATGATCTCACTCAGAGTATGCGATCGCCCGCAAATCTTGAGTAGCTTCTCGTCGAAGGTTTGTACCCCCAAGCTAAAGCGGTTGACTCCCAGAGCAAGATAGCCTAAGAGTTGATTACGATCAAAGGTGCCAGGGTCGATTTCCATCGAGATTTCCGCATCTGGGGCAATTCCCATCTGAAGAGCGATCGCCTGTAAGATTTTCTCTAGCTGCGCTGGCGGGACTAGGGAAGGAGTACCCCCGCCAAAAAAGATGGTTTGCAGAGGTTTTGCTGGTGGGGAAGTAAGCTTGATTTCCTTGATTAAAGCTTGAATATAGTCTTCAATCTTGTCCGTCTTTGCTTGGGGCTGATCTCCCACTACTGATATGGGAAAATCGCAGTAGTAGCAGCGACGACGGCAAAAAGGCAGGTGAACATATGCGGCAGAAGGCATAGCTACAGGAGCCTGGAAAGAAGAATTAATATGAGAATTGATTAAAGATATATTTTCAGTCATTACTAAATATTCCAACACTTTAAAAAATGTGTTGTAAGAATATTATATGCCTAAAATCATGCAATTAAATAAGCAGAGAAACTATTGCTATTCATTGATTGTAGAGCTTGTGAGAGATTAACTTAGACCGAAAAAATAATTGTGACAATATTAAGAACTACCAGGATTTTTTTACACTATTACCAAGAATTTACTACAGTAAAGAAGAAATACATCCTAAATCATCTTATTCAACTAAAACAATGGTTGATGCCATCATAATTATCATCTGTATTATTTCAGCGGTAAATATCGGGTTTAATGGGTTGCAGTTACTACCGCCAGATATCTTGGAGGGAGTCTCAAATATCGAAGCTTTGCGCTTTGTGATTGCTGCATTTGCCACCATTATTGGCTTAGGGGTAGGAGTTGCGGTGCAAACTACCTATCGTCGCCTGGAGCAGAAAATCCGCAGTACCCAAATCGAGATTATCATTACCAGAGCGATCGGACTGGTTATGGGTTTACTGGTAGCCAACCTAACGTTAGCCCCAGTTTTCCTCTTGCCGATTCCCCGAGAGTTAAGCTTTTTTAAACCCACTTTTGCTGTTTTAGGTAGCGTGATGTTTTCCTATCTCGGTATTAGTTTGGCTGATACCCACGGAAGGACTTTTCTGCGTCTGATAAATCCCAACAGTATTGAGTCCATGCTGGTAGCAGAAGGAACCCTAGAAGCAACCCCAACCAAGATTCTCGATACAAGCTGCATTATTGATGGCAGAGTAGAAGAACTTCTCAAGACTGGTTTTTTGGAGGGACAGATTTTGATCCCGCAGTTTGTTCTCCAGGAATTACAGAACTTAGCGGATGCTAGCAGTTCTCAAAAGCGTATTTGTGGCAGAAGAGGTTTGGATATTTTAAATCAGATGCAGGAAGATTATCCAGATCGCATTGTGATTAATAAGGCAGACTATGAAGATATTGATACGGTAGATGCTAAGTTAGTGCGTTTAGCACAGGAAATCAGTGGGACTTTGTTGACCAATGATTACAATCTGAGTAAGGTTGCCAATCTGCAAAAAGTACAAATTCTCAACATTAATGATCTTGCCCGTTCTCTCCGCCCAATTTATCTACCTGGAGATAACTTAGAGTTAAAAATCCTCAAGCAGGGCAAAGAACCAGCCCAGGGTATTGGCTACCTCGAAGACGGCACCATGGTAGTTGTTGAGGAAGGAAGCGACAGCGTTGGTGGAGAACTCCAGGTTGTAGTCACCTCCTCCCTGCAAACCTCCGCAGGAAGAATGATTTTTGCTAGACCTCAGTCTGAGTCAGAATCAGTAAAGCTTCTTTAGGGAAATATGCTAGTGTCGCTTCGCGGAAGTAATGAGTAACAAAAGCAACTAGCTCGACTCATGTAGTAACAATTGCCCTAATCCAAACTTATCTTGCTACCAAAACTTATATAGCTTTACGAGCTTCTATCAGAACATACAAGCTTAAAAGCCTTTTGAGTTATAGGTTATAGGTTATAGGTTATAGGTTCAGACCAGATAATGTTTTAACCTAGCCTAGCATTGCTATAAATGTTCACTGTTCATTGTTCATTGAAATAGCCTCTAGCTTGGCGAGACGACTAGTTAATTCCTGATTCTTCTGTTTAAGGCTGTCTAATTCTTGGCGTAACTCTTTAACGGCTTTATCGGCACCGAGGTTTTTCCGCACTTTAGTTACCGCTTCCTCTGCCCGACGACGAACTCGACCATCAGGGGTTTGCGCTGCCAGATCGTTCAAAATACTGATTGCCTGCGCCGTTTGCATCTGTCCTAATGCCCCGACCACTGCCACCTGAGTTAGGAAAAAAGATTCCCCTGCGATCGCCTCTAGCTGTTCTAGGATTTCTCCTAACTTTTCTGGTGCTTGACCAGTAGAAACGCTTCCCAAACAACGGATCGAGGTTAATCGCAACGCTTGAGGAATTCCAGGCTTAGTGTAAGCCATGATTAGATCTGCGGCTTCAGGGGAAGTTTTGAGCCGACTCAGCCCTGAGATTGCCCCGCTACGTACCACTTCATTCCAGCCTGAGCGCTGTTCTAAGACTGTCTTAAGTAGGGCGATCGCCTCATTCTGTTTACCCTTCAGCTTACCTGACACCATCCCCCCCAAGCTAACCGCTGCCGTCGCTTCGGTATAGTAGCTCGGATCTCCCTGAGTTAGGCAATCTGAAATCAGGTCGTAACTAGCAGTAGTTTTAAAGTTTCCTAAGGCAGTAATGACAGCTTTACGCACCCGTGGATGAGAGTCTTGTAGTCCAGTTTCCAGGAATTTAACCGCCTGATTAAGCTTAATCCTCCCTAGCTGTTTTGCCACCTCAACCCGAACTCCCCAAAAAGGATCTTCAGCTAGAGATTTACCTAAAGCTTTAATCGCCTCTAGACCACCTTTTTTAGTTAGTGCAGCGGCAGCATAAATGCGGGAAACGGGGTCGGAGTCATGCTGTAACTGCCGCTTTAATTCCGCCATCGGATACTTTAGGGTGACGGTTTTGAGGAATATATTGCCCACGTCAAAGCTTATAAAATCGGGCTTTTTCTCTAGGGGAAAATAAAAGCTGTGTTCTGCCTGATTAATGGGAAGAACAAAATTTTGCAACTGAGGGGATTGATTCGTAACATAGCCAAACGCCACAGGGATCTTGAGGTCGAATAGCTCTTTCTTATTCTTTTTCCCCTGCTTTTGAGTTACGGTTAATTTCGCCAGCTTACTATCGCTATCCCAACTGTAGGCTACCTGATAATCAGGGTGTCCACCACGGAATACATACTGGTCAAAGAGAAACATCAGGTTATAGCCCGTTGCCTTATCGATCGCCCGCAGCAGATCCACCGTCTCTACGGTTTGGTGGGCGTTGTCCTGGACAAAAGTATGAATTGCCCGATCAAAAAGCTCATCCCCCAGAATGCCCCGAATCATATGGTAAACGCAGGCTCCCTTCTCATAAAGATGGCGATCGTAAAGCTCAATGGCTTCCCGATAGACATTGGTAACAATGGGGCGACGGTAACGGGTGCGGTCTTCAGAAATGTAGCTGCGTGCCTCGTTCAATAAATAATATGCCCCATCATCCTTGCTATACTCTTCTTCCGTCCAGAGTACCTCTGCATAGGAAGCCATACCCTCCTTAATCCAGGCATGTGACCAGTGCTTAATCACTACCAAATCCCCAAACCACTGGTGAGCCAGTTCATGGAGGACTAAACTCTCCGTCCGCATATTATCCAGCGCCGCCCGTTCATCTATTAAACAGCGATCCGTTAATAAAGTGGTGGAGGTGTTTTCCATCCCGCCAAAAATAAAATCATCCACACACACCTGATGATATTTAGGATAGGGATAGTCATAGCCATACTTAAGGGATAAAAACTCCATCATGCGGGGAGTCTTATCCATACTGCGCTTTCCGTCAGCTTCCCGTCCCTGTTCTACGTAATAATTAACTGGCTTATCCCGCCACTGGTCTTTTATTTCGGCAAATGCTCCCACTGCCAGGGTCATTAGATAGGTAGGATGCACCTGCTGCTGCGACCAATGATAAATTACTCCTTGGTCGGTTGATTCTGTCTTGATTAATTCTCCGTTGGAGATTGCCATCATTCCCTGGGGCACCTGGACGCGAATTTCGGAGGTAGTTAGCTGTCCTGGATAGTCCAGACAGGGAAACCAAAACCGCGAGTCCTCATCTTCTCCCTGTGTCCAAGCCTGGGTTGGTTTATTTGGATAGTCCGCCGTCGGCTGAATAAAATACAGTCCCCGCTGAGGCTGTTCTACGCCATAGGCAATTTCCACCTTAATCTCTTTATTGCCTGTGGGGGGCAACAGACTGATTTCTAGCTGGGAACCATCATAATCAAACCGCTGACTCACCCCATCAACCAACACCGATTCAATCTCTAAGTCCACTGCATCCATGGTCAAACGCTCAATGCCAGAGCGGACAGGCATAATCGTAGTGGTGCAGGTGCCGCGAAAGCTTTGGTGCTGAAAATCTAAGATTAGGTCGAGAAAGATATGAGTTACCTGACCAGGACGATCAGGGTTGTAGTTAGGTTTTGCTCCTGGTAGCTCAAAAGACTTGCGATCGCTCTGTTCTGCATCGAAATAAAACTGAGACATGAATTTATCTAGCCCATCACCATTAATCATTATTGATTAGGGTAGCGAATCCTGGGGATCTTAGTAAGCAGCTTTTTGATCAGGCGATCGCAAAATAAAAAAGCAGTTATTTAGTTTAGTAATTAAGTGTAGAATCTGAATATAGTTGCTTTGTCACTAAATATAGCTCGATGCTTCCTCCAAATCAGCGTTTTCGTGCTTTTATAATTTTTTGTTTACTGATTGTTTTAGCTTCTTTTTTTGGAACATTACTATGGAAACCCTTTGGAAGTCTAGTTTTTCCATTACCGCTGCTAGTAGCTCTCTGGTTCCTTCGACGAATGTTTATCCCAGTTATGTCTGGTCAAACACGTACTCGGCTGGCTAGTTTGGCATTACTTTACAGTACTTCAGTTCTATATTTTTTCCCTTCCAATCCAATTACGGCATTTTTACTAGGGATTTTTAATCAGATTTTGCCCAAATTTGGATTGCAGCCCGTTACAGAATCGCTGTGGTATTCTTTAGCTGCTCAACTACTGGTTTCTATCGTCATTATTGCTTTAAACATGATCTGGCGATCGCAAGATGTTACCGATACGCCAGGAGAATCAGCAGAGTCTTTATCTTCTCTAGCTAACCCAGATTTTAGTAAAAGCTTAAAACGTTACTGTAATGCTTTAATTTCGGCACTAGATCGTTATGATAACGACGTTAACTGGAGCGATCGCGAGTTAACTCCTTTGGAAGCAGAAGTCGAAACAGAAAGAAACAACCGTTTACGTCCTAAAATTGTCAAAGATTTAGTTGCAGCTATTAGCCGTGATCGCGATTCTTCCGCCTTTGTTGTTTTGGGCGATCCTGGTTCTGGTAAAAGTGTATCTCTGCGCCGTTTAGTAAGAATTCTTTGTCAGCAGGCACAAAATACAGGGGTTGTTCCTGTATACGTTAATTTGCGGGAATATCCGTCTCAAAGAAGAGTCACTACAGATTTAATCTGGGAATTTGCTCAACAAAAGGCACGAGAGCAAACAGGTAGAGATGGGCGCAATTTTCTCGACACTTACTATGAAACATTACGCACCAATAGTCGTTTATTTTTTGTGATTGATTCCTTTGATGAATTACCCGCTGTTTTAGATAGTGATGATCGCAGCGATTCTCATAGGCAAATATCAGCAGAGTTTGACCGCTTTTTCACCCAAGAAATTCAATCTTGTCGTGCTGTTCTGGCTTCACGACATTTTCGCGCCCCAGTTGGGGTCAAGGGAACAAGACTAATATTAAGACCTTTTCGCGAATCTCAAATCAGAAGTGCCATGAAAACATGGTTACTCGGTAGAGGAATTGATACCGAAAAATATATACGTCGCTTATTTAGAGAAAAGCCCCAACTAGTTCCCTTGCTGCGTAATCCTTTCACCGCAGAACTAATTGCCCAGTATACCCTCGCTAATGGAGGAGAAGAACTTCCCGAAAATTTGTTTGACGTTTTTGATAGCTATATTTTTGAACGACTCAACCAAGATCAGCCCAAGCTCAAGGAGCTAAATATTTCCGACATAAAAGTGAGAGATGGAGCCGCTTTAATTGCCAAAAGTATGTATCAAAGTGGCAACATTGGTCTAGAAGCGGAAACGAACTGGGTTATTTCTATTCTAAAAGAACATTTTTCCCATTCAGAAGCTGACTCTATTATTGAAGCTATGGCATATAGCCGCATTGCTCGCTTAGGAGGCAGAATATCAGCCAATGGGAGATTTTCTTTTGTCCATCGTCGGTTTGCTGAGTTTTTCGTAGTTGAAGCCAGCAAACAAGGAGAAAATTTCCTCGATATTAACAGCATACCAACCGATTCCCGCTGGCGTGATTGTTTGGTAATGTATTGTGGAGTTTCAGAATTATCAATCCGCAAAGAGATCGCTAACTATTGCTGGGGGATTATCGCTAACTCTAAGGATGAACTACTCAAGGGTAATTTTAGTCAATTAGGCTCATTTGTTCATTGCCTAAGATTTTTAACCGATGCCTTTCGCTCCGACTTTAAGGCAATTGAAGATTTTCGCTCTGAATTAGGAAATTTAGTACTTAAGGCTCTTCGAGCTAAAGATATTTTGATTGCCAAGATTGGTTCTGAGGCAATTCCTTTAATTGAAGAAGGTAAGCAACAAAAAGCAATTGTTATCGCTTTTGAAAGTAAGATTTCCTGGATATGTGATACAACATTAGGCTCATGTCAGAAACTTGGCTATATAAACAAACAAACAAATGAATCAATACGTAAATATTTACGCTCTATTTCCACAAAAGAACTCATACAGCGTTTTAGAGATCTTGATTTCAGCTTGAGTTTATCAGAAATATTCATAGGTCAACGCAGATTATTATGGATTGATTTATCAGAACAAATTTTAATTTATATAATATTAATTGCTTTGTTTGTTGTTGAAGCATTCGTCAATTCTTTTGATTTTATTGTGAGCAAATATGAGTTTGTATTTTTCATGCTTTTTACGTGGTTTGCATTTGATATATTCTTGACTACTTTGCTAGATAAAAATGAGATAATCAGCAAAAATTATACAGGAATTAGAGATGAAAATATTATTGATAAACTATCTGAAAAAATTCATGATATTGGCACTGCTATACAAAAAAAAGCGACTAGAAAGTTGCCTCGGTCAAAAAAATCTACTTATTATCCAATTTTAAAAATAGCAAAGCCAAAAGATAAATTTGATTTCATTATTAGAATAATAGTAATTATTTTATGTCTTGAATATTTTGAATTATTATCAATAATAATATCAAATGATGTATTTTTCTTTTGCAGTATGCTGTTCACCTTCTCTGTAATATTTTTAGGTCTAGAGTTTATTATTGTTATTTTGTCACCAGTAAACTATGTAAACTCACTGAGTTACATATTTAGTGGTCTTATTCTACTTATTTATTACATATTTATAATAACTGTTGCATTCTCAATAATTTTATACCCAATGCAGCTATTTCTAGAAAACAACTTAACTCCAACAATAGAAAAAATATTGTTAATTGTCTTTGCTATTATTGCAGCCATCATAGTTTTATCTAGTATTGGATTAAAAATATTGCGCAATCTAGAAATGAAAAGGATGAATAAGAATGGATTACCACAGCAAGTTGATCTTCAAGAAATTTATAGGGAGTGTTTAAAATATAAGTTCGCGATTGTTCGTGAAAGTTATCTTAAGAAGTTGAGATTTAATCATATTACTTTAAATGGAGAAGATGCGAGTCCACCATCTGAGTTATTAAAAGACAAATCAGTTGCAGAAGAATTAGCTAAATTAAGAGAGCAGTATTACGGCTTATAAAGCTAGCAGGAGATTATGCTTAATGTTGGGTTATTTTGAATAAATTTAATTACTAAAATATCTGCTTACAATACTCAAACTAGATAATCTCTTGCCAATTTTTGAGCAACTAAAGCATTAAAAGAAATTCTCGCTTTTGTAGCTTCTAAAACCAGATCACGGTAGTCTCTTTTATCTAGCCCATCACCATTAATCATTATTGATTAGGGTAGCGAATCCTGGGGATCTTAGTAAGCAGCTTTTTGCTCAGGCGATCGCACAATCAAGAATAGAAGCAATTATTTAGACTATGTAGATGAAAATCGAGGATAACAATATAGATTATTATTAGCAGCAAAGAGCGATACAAATGCGATCGCTCTTAGTCAAACAACCAACTCTATTCTTAACCTTATGTAACTTTGTTTTACCCTACTTAATGCTCAATGTTTACGATGTTCGCTGCTGGTTAACAGGGGTAAAGGCTGACGAGAATCGCCAGGAGGAAGATAGTATTTCGCTCTTTCAGTGGCGATCGCTTGTTTTTTCTTGCTCCCTTGTCGCCAACGCATGGTTATTCCCAATAAAGCTATTAATAAGCCCAAAGATAAGAGACTGCTTCGTCCTCCTAATCCTCCAATTAGAGCATCAGTTACTCCAAGAACTAGAATAAAGCCAGATATTGGTTCTGAACGATAGATTGATCTCAAGAACCTGGGGAACAAAAGATTCACTATTTTTCTGGGTCAGCTAAAGTTTTATGTTGGGCAAATTATCTCAAAATCAACCCGATTGTCAAATCATTATAATATTTCTCAGATTTTAGCAGCTAAGTAAGTTAACCTAACAAAGTAACTTTGAGTAAGCAGGTCTAGTATTTCGGGGTAATGCAATTTGCTAATTCGCACCAGCTATTTTTAAAGCTACTTAATCAGTTTTTAGGGCGATTTACCCAGCCCTGCACTGTAGGATTCTTAGTTTACTGTCATTTGCTAACTGCTGCTTCATCTGCCGCCGCTGCTCCTCAAAATTCTACACCAGAGTCAAAATCACTAAATTCTAACAATGCGGTTCAAGTTCCAGACGAGATTCTCCTGCACCAATTTGAAGTGATTGGCAATGAGGTTATTCCCCCTTCTGAAATCGATGAGTTACTCCAGCCCTATTTATTCCGACCAATTGAGTTTGTCGAGCTGATTGAGTTGCAGCAACGCATTACCAAGCTGTTTGTCAAGCGGGGGTACTTTAACTCAGGTGCCTATATTCCGCCCCAGACCATCAAAAACAATACCCTTCGTGTCGAAATTATTCAAGGTCGCATTGAAGATATTAAAATTTATGGACTGGAGGAACTGCACCCCGACTACGTACTTAAGCGCCTCAATCGATTTCTTAAGCCACCTGTTAACGAAAAAAGTTTATTAAAGGCTCTACAGCTACTGCAACTAAACCCCTTGATTGCCAATATCACGGCAGAGGTATCCCAGGGACTTAAGCCTGGACAAAGCTATCTCCAAATAACCGTTGAAGAAGCAGATAATTTTTATGCAGAGTTGACCATCGACAACTATCGTACTCCTAGCATCGGTGCTGGCAGTCGGCAGCTAGAAGTTAGTGATCAAAATCTCTTAGGGTTTGGCGATCGCTTTAATGTCAAGTATATTAATACCGACGGTAGTAATTCCCTCTCTAATCTAGGCTACAAGATACCTTTAGGTGCCGATAACAGCACATTAGAAGCCAGGCTCAGCGTAAATAATAGTCGCATTATTACCGATGTATTTGCAGATCTAAATTTAACCAGTAGAAACCGCTATTTTGACCTGACCTATCGCCAGCCTCTTTGGGAATCCCCAAGCAATGACTTTACTCTGGGTTTATCTGCCAGTTACCAAACTACCCAACTATCCCTAATGGATATTGGATTCCCCACTCTTGCCAGAGGCTCGGATGAAGAAGGCATTACCACCGTCTCCGCTCTGCGCTTTGCCCAAGAATACAGAGATCGAGGTACTGATCATGCGTTTGTGGTTAGTTCGCAATTTAATATCGGTCTGGATATCTTGGATGCCACCAGTAACCCTGATCCTCTTCCCGATGGCTCTTTTTTCCTTTGGCGTGGACAGCTACAGTATCTTAAGAGATTTGCCCCCAGAAATAATTTCTTGATCCGTTCCAAGATACAGCTAGCAGATCGTCCATTGGTTTCTTTGGAACAGTTTGCTGCGGGGGGACCGTTAAATGTCCGAGGCTATACTCAAGATGGAATATCGGCGGATAATGGTGTATTTTTTTCAATTGAATTTAATAATGCCGTCTGGCAAAACAGCGCAGAAAATGTCAAATTTGAAGTGATTCCTTTTTTTGATGTTGCTAAAGTTTGGAATAATGATGACTTTCCCGTAGAGGCAAATGATTTAATTTCTGTGGGTTTGGGTCTACAGTTCACAATCCAAGATATCTTAGTAAGTCGTATAGATTGGGGAGTTCCTTTTCTGGAGACTCCAGATTTTCCTGAGAATTCTCTACAAGAAAGCGGTTTTTACTTTTCGCTTAAGTTCAGACCTTTATAATGCTTTGATCTAATTTAAGAGTAAAATATTATCTATTTATAACTCGCCATCTTCTTTATCTTGCTCATAGCAAGAATAAGCTATTCAAGACTATCGTATAATTATCATGCTTTAAGATTCTTAAAACACCGTTGAGATATGTTATATTATAATATGTATTTGTCCTAATAAAATATATATTAGTTATTAAGTGAGCATCGATGTCTGCTAAAAAAATTCATTATCCAAAAGCTCATTACTCAAAACGCAGAGTAGGCTTAATTTTGTTTTGGGGTAGTGTTTTTATATATCTGGGAATAGTGTTGATATTTTCATTCATCTTAGATCCTGAAAATTATCAACCGAGTCTTATAATAATTGTCCTCAAAGTCCTTCCTTCTTTTACACCTTTTGCTGCTCTGTTTGGTCTTTTACTACTTGCTACAACAACCATAAAAATAGTAACTTCATCTCAAGGTATAGAGTTTCATCAATCCGTTTTGTGTGCCAAAACTACTTGGAATAATGTGTATAAAATTGATTTGTTTAAGTCAAGTAAATTTTCAATTTATGGTCTTTCCTTAAACCAACCCATTAGAGCTTTTTTCAAACTCTTTCCTTCAATACCTTTAATGACATTGACAATGATTCCACTTTATCAATATAGATTTGACGAAGATAGCTCTCTGGGGCAAGAGCTACTCAAATATAAGCCAGAGTTATTTTAAATAATAAGATAGTGATTACTTTTAGAAAGTATCTAATACGTTAGATCACTATTAATTAATATCACGAAAAAGCGATCGCTTTTAAGCATTAAGATAGCCTACTGATAAAACTCAATTTTTATTAAGCATCAATTTAGGCTAGAACAGGGCTATTACTAGAAACTGCCTGTTCAATAATGTCTGCTGCTCTACTTGTTCCCCCTCCCTGCTTGATATTTGCCTGGAGTCGCAAGGCATTTTGTCGATAAGAATCATCCGTCAAGACTTGAGTAATCGCCTTTCGCAACTTGGCAATACTGACTTTCTTCAGCGGTATCACCACGCCACTCCCCGTCCAGGCAATGCGGGCAGCGGAACCAGGCTGATCGGCAGTTATAGGAATAGCTACCATTGGTACTCCATAACTCAAAGATTCCAAGGTAGTATTTAATCCTGCGTGGGTTATCGTCAGTGAAGCTCTTTGCAGTAATTCTAGTTGAGGCGCATAGCGGACAGCAATTGTATTATCTGGCAATTTTGTTAGAGAGTCTGCGCTAGCACCACCAAGACCAATGACTAATTGAGCATCCAAGTCGGTACAAGCAGCGACAATCATTTTAAAAATCCAATATAGTCCATTTGTTACAGTTCCCATAGAGGCATAAATCAACGGTTGACCAGTTAGTTTGTCATAGGGGAAAGAAACTGATTCTCGACTCGAAGGATTGCTAAAAGAGCCAGTAAAATGAAAACATTGAGCCAGCTTTTGATGAGGGAACTCGAATTCTGCTGGCTGCTGACTGATTTGAGCTAGCTGAGAATATCTCTGGTTGGGATGATGGTGAAGGGGCAAACTCCACCGTTGACGATGAGCATTAATCGATTTAGTAATAGTTTTCGATACAAGATTTTGAGCAAAATAGGCAATTTTGTTGCGTAAGACTCCTTGCCAAGAAGGATCGTAATTGGCAGATATGTAAGATGGTGGAACGCTAGAGTCCATATTACTAAGCACGGCGCTTGCGATGCTGATAAAAGGAATATTTAAATATTCGGCAACGGTTCCTCCTTCCGGTGATGCCTGATCTACTAATAATGCCTCGATATGACATCTGCTAACTACTTCAGGAGCTTCTCGTAAACACATGTCCGCCTCCTCTGCAAATTCTTTGATCTGGTATAGTGCGGCTCTAATACCACTGAGACCTGGCTGCTTTGCAGGATCTTTTGACTGATAAACATATGAACTGCCTATTTCCTGAAATTCCAGTCCCGCAGCTTGTGCTAACGACTTGGCATAGGCAGTAGATATGACAGTAACACGATGCCCACGCTCTTTTAATTCGTGACCCAAGGCAGTCATCGGGTTTAGATGACCATAAGCAGGAGGACAAATAATGCCAAAATGAATCATGATGTTTACCTGATAATGCTTCTGATCTTAAAAAAATTCTGAGCAATAACTGGCTGGTTTCTGTAGTCCAGCTTTTTTATATTTTCTTAATCTTTTAATTCAGAATACACTTTGGCGTACCAATTTTCAACAAAGATAATGAATTAAGGAGGTAATTTTTGGATGGCAGTATTTTTACTCATTAATTCTCGTTAAGAATGCTCAATTCACATCAATCTGCTTAGGAAAAGAGAGCTGTTTTTTTACAAAGCGATCGCTAGTACCTCCAGTAAAATCTATTTTCTGCTAAAAAAATGATTTAGATTCTGTTACTTAAGGGAATAATAAGCATACTGTAGATATTGAAAAAGAATCATAATTTAATTGACTCTTTTAATTTGCTCCAGCCTATTTTTTTCATACCTATATAATCTCTAACCGCTATAAACTTATGGGTTCTTTTGCCAAGACTAAAGCTCAGAATGCACCGACTCGAACAGTTGGTAGTCAATTTCAGGCAATTCCCATTGGCACTGTAATTAGCCTGATTTTACTGGGATGTATTGGCTGGCGTTTAGGTCATTTGCAGCTGGTTCAAGGGGAAATTCATCGCCAAAAAGCCATCAATAATCGGATTCGGATTGTTCCCAAGCCACCAGTAAGGGGGAATATTCTTGATCGCCATGGCAGCATCTTAGCCAGTAGTCGTAAATCCTATTCTGCTTATCTCTGGCCCAAAAGTCAGAAAGATGTAAATTGGCAGAGAAACAGGCAATTAATTGCGCAAATACTGGAGATAACCCCAGAAAGTTTGCAAAAAAAAGTTGCTGCAGCAGGATATAACTACCCCAGTTTGATTCCTATTGCTCGTAACCTAACTCCCACACAAATCACGGCATTAGAGGAGTATCAGGCTCAATTAGAGGGCATTGAAATTGATATTGGTAAGGTTAGATACTATCCTCAGGGTAAGCTGGCAGCACATATCCTAGGCTATACGGGAGAATTAAATCAGTCCGAATTAGCCAGCCAGAAATCCCAGGGTTATCGTCTTGGGGATGTTAGGGGCAAAATGGGCATTGAATCTGCCTATGAGACTGAGCTTAGGGGAGAATGGGGTGGACTGAAGCTAGAGGTTAATGGGGCGGGTAAAATTATTAGCCTCCTGGGAGAAGAGCCTGCGGCAATCGGCAATAGTTTGACCTTAACTATCGATGCCCAGCTACAGCAGGTAGCTGAGTCGGCACTGGGAAATAATAAAGGTGCTATTGTGGCTCTAAATCCCAGTAATGGGGAAGTTCTGGCAATGGCTAGCTATCCTAGTTTTGACCCCAATGTTTTTTCGGCAAAAATTACGCCTCAGGTATGGCAGGAACTTCAATCCCAGGGCAATCCTTTTCTTAATCGCGCTTTGAGGGCATTTCCGCCAGCTTCAACTTTTAAAGTTGTGACCGCTACTGCTGGGCTGGAGTCTGGCAAGTATCCACCTAATACAGTGTTGGGCACCTATCCTTATCTATCTGTTGGGGGGACTAGATTTAGAGAGTGGAATAAACGGGGTTTTGGCAGAATGGGTTATGTTGCTGCTATGGCGTGGAGTAGTAATACTTTTTTTGGTCAAATTGGTCGTGGTGTGGGGGGCGTAGAGTTAATTAAATGGGCAAAACTTTATGGTTTTGGTCAGCCAACGGGTATTGAATTACGGGGAGAAATAGCGGGTTTAATTGCGGACGATGCCTGGAAACGCCGCAATTTCAGTAACTGGGGCTGGACTACTGGGGATACGGTGAATATGTCTATCGGACAGGGCTTTACCACTGCGACTCCCCTACAAATAGCCGTCATGTTTAGTGCGATCGCCAATGATGGATATCGCGTGCAGCCACATTTAGTCAAGTCTGAAGCTAAAGCCAATCAAAAAGTGAATCTCAACCTTAAGCCGAGTACCATTTCCAGCCTTCAACAGGGCTTGAAAGCCGTAGTTGAGGGGGGCACGGGAGGCAGACTTAAGTCTCCTGATATTCCCTCTGCTGCGGGGAAAAGCGGCACTGCGGAAGCCCCTCCAGGAAAATCTCATGCCTGGTTTGGGGCATATGCTCCTTTTGAGGAACCAGAAATAGTTGTGGTGGCATTTGCCGAAAATTCTGGTGGGGGCGGAGGCTCAGTTGCAGCGCCTCTGGTACGGCAGGTTATGGAAACTTATTTTAAAGCCGATTAGATTAATAATGTGTTCTTGATTAATTGAAAAAGCATTAAGTAGGAGACTTTCGATCTTGTTTGTTGATCGCGATTTACCTCTAATGATGATGAATATTTCTTGATAGCCTGAGTCTAGCCAATGGGGTTATGCTTTACTTGGTCTTTAACATGGCAAAATATAAATAATCAAAAGAAAACATAACAATTTATTTTCAGGAGAATAGTCAATTATGGTTCAACGAGGTTCTAAGGTCAGAATTCTTCGTCCCGAATCCTATTGGTATAACGAGGTGGGTTCTGTTGCATCGGTAGATACTAGCGGGATACGCTACCCAGTAGTGGTGCGCTTTAAGAAAGTTAACTACGCTGGCGTAAACACTAATAACTTTGCAATGACAGAAGTGGTTGAAGTGAGTCCCCCACCACCAAAGGCTAGTAAAAAATCTGCCAAGAAAAAAGCTCCCGCTGCCAAGAAACCTGCTGAGGATAAAAAAGCCCCTGCTGCCAAGAAACCCGCTGAGGCGAAAAAAGCTCCCGCTGCTG
>JBCBIE010000007.1:0-142938 GCA_038524995.1 Cyanobacteria bacterium J06621_8 | reverse complement strand
AGAAATGGCTTGACTTGAGCAATTTATTACATCACTTCTCTATCTTTTTCCTCGTTTATCCTCATTTATATGACCAATAACTTAATTAATCGAGGTGCCCTAATAATTTCGGCGGGGAAACGGTGACGATAGTAAGGATTTTTGTTCATCCCCTCGTTATCTCATGCCGATTTCGTTAACCTGACAATGCCTATTGATGAGATACATCTTGGTGAAGTCAGGGAATAGGGAATAGGAAATAGGGAATAAGAGATTCAAGGTTTTTAACTAAGTTTATTTTTATACTTTATTAAAGGCATGATAGCTAGAGTCTAAAGCTAATGGCTAATGGCTTTTTGGAAACTGAAGTGTAGCTCACAAGTTCGAGAAACGCTATATATTACTCCCAATTAAACTTCATTCCTAAATACTCTTCAAGCTGTCGATTATGGGGGGCAAAATAATCTGCTAGGCTTTGTTTTAAACTTTGATCAATCGATTCATATTTTCCAGGATTAATCTTAGGATAATTTTCTAAAGTACAGTTAGGCAAATTTAAAAAATCAAAAACTGTTGCCATACTTGATACAGGATTAAGATAAAAATCCTCGCTTTTAATAATGAGAAATTGCTCCCGTCCTAAAAGCTCAATCCAAGGCTTTAGTTTATAGATATAAAGGCTACTAAGAATATTATCTGGTTCACAAAATCCTGTATTAGTAATCTCCTCTTCAGAGAAGCTAGCCAGTCTCTCAATTTCCGTAGTCACTGCCGTAGCAAAATCAACTTTAGTTAGTCCTGTATTGAGCTTATGATAATGCCAAGAAATAGCGCGATCAACAGGATTTCTCAGCAGGATAATGATTTTAGTTTGGGGGGAAGTCGCTTTAATTCGCTGTGCCACTTCGGGAAAACGGAGATAATTGGGTGTAGCTTCTCCTGTCAGAAAATCATCCTGATCGGTAATGCTGGGAAAATGAGCAAGATACCATTTCATCCCCTGTTGATAGTTGCGCCAATAAAAATCAATCTCTTTTTTATGGGGTAATAAAACTTGAGGATGATGATTGAGATAGTGATAAATTGAGGAGGTGCCGCTTTTAGATGCCCCCGCAATAATAAAGTCTGGTGCCGCTTTTTTTTCGGACTGCCAGTCTAATTTTGCCAGGTAGGGATAGGTTTTAATTGTCTGTTGATAGCTGCTCTTGCGATAACAATCAATTGCCTCTGACAGCTGATTTTGCTGAGTTAAAATATCCCCTAAATTGCCCCAGGCGATCGCCAATTCTGGGTGTGCTTTAACCGTCTGGCGATAGCAGTTAATTAATTCTGGCATCTGCTGGGGAGCAACAGGAGTGTATTGCAGGTCGATATAGGCATTTTTAAACTGAGGATCGAGCTTAATTACCTCACAATATGCTGCAATTGCTTCGGAAAATCGACTGCGGGAGCGCAATAATTTGCCGTACTGATAGTGTTTTTGGGGAGTGATTTCAGGATGAGCGTCTAAAGTCTGCTGATATGCGGCAAAAATTTCAGTTTCGAGTTTAGATCCCTGGGGAATATGCTTCAGTGCTTCCTGATAGCAGGCAAGAGCTAAATCGTGCTGTCCTAGATGTCCATAGACGATGCCTAAATTGAACAGTGCCGACTTAAATTTAAATTGAGAATCAAGGGCAAGATAGCGTTTATATGCCGTGACAGCCTGTTGCCACCGTTGCTGCTGTTGCCACAGCAAACCTAGCTGATAGTATGCTGGAGCATAATCTGATTGTAGAGCGATCGCCTGCTGGAAACGAGATTCTGCCTCTGCTGACTGTTCCAGGTAGTTCAAAGACAAACCCCAATAAAAATAAATCTCAGGGGCTGGTGCTAGCTGTGCGGCATTCTGGAAGAGGGAACTAGCCTGCTCATAAGCCTTGAGTTCATACAGTGCCCGTCCCCAATAATAATAAATCTTAGCGGAAGGGGCTAGCTGGGCTGCCCGCTGATAATTATTACAGGCACGTACCCATCTTTTACAGTCTGCCAACGCCAAGGCTAGAGCAAAATAATAATCAGCATTGTCAGGATTATGACGTACTCCCTGACGATAAACATCCAAAGCTGGTTCATCCTTCCCCTGCTGGCTTAACAAGGTGGCTAATGCCCTATAGGCTTGCCAGAAGTCAGGTTGAGCCGCGATCGCCCAACGATAACAGGCGATCGCCCTAGCAGGTTTCCCTTGCTGCTGGAGAGTTTGCGCAAATTTAAAATGCTGCTGGGGAGAGAGAGCATCGGGCTTAAGTTGAGCCGCTGTAAATAGATGATTTGCCGCCAGATCAGCTTGATTATTGTTACTCAAAACGGCAGCCAGATAACGGTGGACTGGAGCTAAATTGGGCTTAAGCTGGAGCGCCTGCCGAAAATTGGCGATCGCCTTTTGCCATCTCTCCTCTTGAGCATGGAGATGACCCAAAGCTATATATAGCTCTGCTGATGGAGCGTTAACCGCTAGCTGATGTTCACAATTGGCGATCGCCTGCTCAATTTGCCTCGAATCTAATTTTGATAGACAGCTTTGTTTCATTGAACCCAATTGGACTGATTACTAATTATTTAATAGCTGAACTAGAGTTTACGTATGATTAGCTGCATCGTGCCAGGAGAAAAATGAACAGGTTGCCATAGTTCCTTGACCGAAGTAAGGAAGGGGTCAATGCCCGCTTTGGGGTCGAGCTGGGGATCGTGGGGATGACGCCAGCCATAAAACCCAAAAATAGCAATACCTCCTGGCTTTAAGAGCTTCCAAACTAACTCAGTACTAATTGCCATATGTTGGCTAAACTTACAGCGATCTTGAAGATTAATCAAATCAAAACTTTCAGGAGCATATTCTGCTAGCAGTTGATGGACATCTCCTTGGTGTAGGGTCACCTTTGACTCGGCATTAGTTTTACTGATGTTGCTGGTTAACTGCTCATCGAAAGTGCTGTCAATACAGGTTAGCTTACTCTCTGGCTCAGTTAAGATACGATCCAATAGCCAGCAGCTAGACATGCCCTGATAGCAGCCAACCTCCAGGGCATTAACTGTCTGACCCTGGATCAATTTGAGATGTTCTGACCAAATAGCAATGCGATGACTAAAAATATCAACCGTAAATTGATAATCCTTGGTCACGCATTCCTGCCAGCCTCTTTGAGCACAGGACTTTTGAAAACTAGCCGCTGCCTCGTCTAATCGACCTTTTTCCCGCAGGGCATTTCCCAGATGACTATAGACCCAGGGAAACTCTTCCACTAGGTTAATAATGGCATAACAGGTAGAAATCGCCTCATCCCATTTTTGAGTCATTAAAAAGGTTTTAACCAAATCTCGATAAGCCCAAGGAAAGTCTGGGTTGTGCTTAATTGCCTGACGAAAATAAGCGATCGCCTCCTCAAAAGCGCGCTTCCTAATTGAGACTGTACCCAGCTTGTAGAGTGCCCTAGCTTCTTCAGGATCTGCCGCTAAAATTTTCTGATACATCTCCTGTGCCTGGTCGAGCTTACCCTGTCGCTGATAAATTTCCCCCAAATCAAAGAAAGCAGCAACAGTTCCCGTCCCCTCAGCAGTAGCTTTCTCATAACAGGCGATCGCCTCAGGCAGCTTGCCCCGCTGTTCCAAAGCCTTGGCTAGTTTATAGTAGCCCTGTTGATTGACCATTTCAGGGCTAATTTGGGTGGCTTTATACCAACAGTCCATCTCCGCTTCCTTACGCTTAAGCTGGCTATTGATTTGTGCCAATGCTGAATAAATACGGGCAGAATTGGGCAGATATTCTAATGCCTGCTCAAAAGAGGTTAATGCCCCCTGCCAATTTTTCTCAATGATGTGCAGTTCCCCTAGCTGACAGTAGGCTTCTGGCAAATTTAATTTACTTTCCAACGCTAGAGAATGCCAGACAATAGCTCGGTCAAAGTCAGCTTGACCCTGAAGCAGATTTCCCAAGTTTTTAAATGCCGATTGCCAGGCGGCGGGATGCTCTGACCTAATTGCCTGTTCACACTGACTGATTGCTTGAGCTAGATAGCTTGAGTCCACGGATCAAAATAATTAGTAACTAAGGTTGATGTTTAATAGTTATAGCAATAAGAACTTTAGATTAGGACAGGATTAGGACACTCATAGCATTTCCAACTTTTATCAGCTGTGTATACGATTTCAAGATTCGTAAATTATGGATTATGGATTCAGACCAAACAATGTAATAACATAATCCTTACCTGACTCTAATTTTACTGCTGTAAATGCTGCAAAATTACTTTGAGCGCTTCAATACTAACCAAAATATCCTCGGTTAGGGAATTCTGATACATTAAGTTGCGTAGGGATAAACATTCAAAATTTTCTCCCACTAAATAATAGTGTTGTAGCTGTAGCTGTTGGCTAATCATCCAGTAATCAGTCCGCAGATAGTTGGGGGAAAAAAGCTCCACTACTTTGGTCTGGGGTGAACAAAAAACTATGTTAGTTAACCCTGAGCCGTGAGGTGCCACAATCACTTCAGCGTTATTAAATAATGCCACCTGCTCCAAAACCGACATTTCTTCCAGGAATACAGTCTGAAATCCTTGGCTAGTTAAAAACTCCCTAACCTCTGATTCATTGATCAGCTGCCGATTTTTAGCGCGGGCACGACTGACGTAAATTTTTTGCCGATTGCTGGGAAGCAGACTAATTTGGGGGAGAAATGTCTGGCGCAAAAATTTAATGGTGCCCTGGGGAACCCAGTCTAGATAACCAGGAAAAGACGGCACAATCATTTCTGTTGCCTGAAGATGACTATGGAGATCGCTTTCAATAATTTTCTCTGTGGGAATTCCCAGCAAAGCCAAAGTCTCTTTTTGAAATGGTTTGCCGAGACTATTGACCACAAACCAATCAATCTCTTGGAGTGGGATTTCACTGAGGCGCAGCAGCTCCAGTCGCGGCAGAATATCAAACATCCAGTGATAGTAAACGTGACCTGCTAAACCTGAAAGTAGTGCTACTTTTCCCTCAATTTTTTCGATGGGAGCCAGGCTCTCTTGATGCAAAATCGAGTGTTCAGCACGCTCTTGACGTGGCGATTCGGGTAAAAACCAAGGATAGTAACGGGAGAGATCCCCCAGCAAATAATTATCAGGAGTCATGACGGCAATAGCATGGCAGATAACCCAAGAATTTTTCTGGGGGGCAATCCAGGCGCGACCTTCAGGAATGGTCACCACAAAGGGTAATCTTTGGGGCATGGGAGGTGCCTGTTCTAAAGAGCACTTATACGCCTGATGTCCGATTTGCATAGGCTTAAAACGCTGAATTAGTTTGCTCATACATTCCTGGCAGTTAACTCCACCACAGTCGTTGTCGGATAACTTTTCCGAACTCATCTGGATGATTTCTGCCTGGCGGACAGATTCAGCAGGAATAGGTGCTGGCGGCTCTTCTGACCAGACAATCTGAACAAAATCAAAATCTGGCAGGCTACAGTCCCGCACCCAATCCTGGGTATGGTGATAAATTTTGCTGGGTAATGTCCCTAAGTTGCCCCCCAGGTTCGATGATTGCGGCGGTGTTTGATAGGGGACTTCTGGCTCTAATTCTAGATTCAGTTCTTGCTGCTCCTTATCACTGCGCTCTAAGGCTTGACCTAACTGGCGACAAATTTGCGGCTCTTGGGAGGATAAAAACAAGCCTAGCTGGTAAATTCCCACTGCTCCATCCAGTCTATTTTGTTGCGCTAAACAGTTGCCTAATTTTAAACAAGCTTCTGGATCGTCTGATTTAATCTGTAATGCCCGTCGATAATAAAACTCTGCTTGGTTTGCCCCTCCAAACTCAAACAAGACATCCCCCATATAGCTGTAGGTCTGCCATAAATATTGATACGCTTCGGTTTTTTGTCCTTGCTTGAGAGCCTGAAGAAAGCGAGCACAGCTTAACTTAGCAGAATCCAGCAAATCTTGAGGACTAGAGTCTAATTTCTGTTGACAGTAGGCATCAACAAACTTTGGCTGGAGCTGAATAATAGTGTTCCAGGAGTCTAGGGTCGATTCCAAATTACCCAGTTGATGTTGCGCGTCGGCGTAGCTTCCATGTGCCAAAAGATTATCTGGTTCTAAAGCTATAACTTGTTGGAAAAGCTGAATTGCCCGAGGGTAGTTTCCTTGTTGCTGCCATAGCCGCCCCAGATTATGGAGTGCCAAAGTCATTTGGGGATCAAGCAGAATCGCTGTTTCAAAACTAGTTAACGCTAAACCAGGCTGCTGATTAAACCAGTACACCTGACCTAAATTATTGTGCAGCGTAGCCCAAGTGGGATTAAGGGTTATTCCCCGTTTCAAAGTCGCGATCGCCTGGTCATACTGTTGCTGTCTAGCATAAGTACTACCCAAGTTGCTGTAGGCACGGATCAGATTGGGTTTAATGGCAATTGCCTTTTGATATGCCTCGCTCGCCGCTGCAAGTTCTCCTTGCTGATCGTACAGCACCCCCAGATTAAAGCACGCCGCTGCATAGTCAGGCTTAATTTTTAAGGCTTGATTGTAGGATGCGATCGCATGAGACCAATTGCCTAATTGATGCAGAATAACCCCCAGATTGTACTGTAATTCTGCCCATTGGGGTCTTAACTTCAATGCTTGTTGATAGTGCCAAGCGGCTTGGCGGGGTTTTTTTTGTTTGCTGTGGAGTAAACCAAGTTCAGCATAGACTTCAGCTTGATTGCTAGAAACAGCCAAGATTTTTTGATACGTATCTATAGCCTGAGCCGTTTTACCTTGGTGAGCGTAGGCTCTGGCTAAATAAGTATACCAATCAATTGTTTGATGGCTAACTGTGCCATTGAAACTATCAATTTCTCGTTGACAGATTTCAATTACTTGCTCCCATTTTCCCTGGGCTAGGTAAGATTTGATGTGATTAATTGAGGATTCGCCTCTGATCATTGATGGTAAAGGGAATAACCCGCTTCCAAATTACAAGATATACGATTAAGACTCGAAATATAGATCTAAAGATTGCCTCCTAATCTAAGGCAAAATTTTAGACACATCTAAAATAGCTCATCTATACATAAATTTAATCTAGCTAAAATTTTAATCGAAGTACCCAAATATACTACTAGACCCACGACTTTTAGTCATGGGTCTAATGGTGATTGCTTGAACAGTACTAGGAAAATAGTCAACTATTATCAAAACAGAAGAATCTTTTCCAGAGGAGCAATTATTGAATTAAAGAGAATGGGAACTTTAGTCTAGAATATCTCCCAAGTATTGTCGCCAACTTCGTTGACATCGACACCTAAACCAGTACCAATATCAATTACTGCTTCACCATTAATTGATACTAGCCCCGTATCGGGATCGTAAGTAACATCACCGTCAGTAACGCCCATAATTCTGATCAAATCGTGGAATCCATCAGCTTGGAAATCAACAATCTGATCAATTGCCCCACCAAATTCATTTTGTTGGAATTCAAATAGATCTTCTCCGTCTCCGCCGCTGATAATATCTCCTTCGGGATGAAAAATACTACCTGATTGTCCACTTCTAATGGTATCTCTGCCATCTCCACCAAAGATAAAGTCGGCTCCAGGTCCAGAAGAAATAACGTCGTCCCCCTCACCGCCTTGAATAATATCGTCGGCTAAACCAGTCGTAATGGTATCGTGTCCATCTCCACCAAAAATGGAGGCATCACCTGGTCCTGTGGAGGTGATTGCATCATCTTCGCTCCCACCAAAAATTGTGACATCACAATCTCCATGTGCATTAATGATATTGTCTTCGCCCTGAGGAGCAATAAATTCTATATTTTCTCCAACAATTGTTGCTTGATTTACCCCTGGATTTAAGGTAATGATACTTGACATAATTAATTACTCCTCTCTATCAATAACTTTAACTTTTTACTCGACCTAAATCGTCGTTTACATACTGATAATGAAATCATTGCGAACTAATATAAATCACTTTTTTTTACTTTTGGTATTAAAAAATACCAAAGATAAAAAGCTTTTTTATTTTCTTTACCTATTTATTTTTATCATACTTTTCTTGAGTCTCAATAGCTCTTGGCTAAGTATAAACAACGATTTTTAAATCGATAAATGATTGTTCTTAGCGGAAAATACCGAGAATTTTGAAGATGTTATTGACAATAAGCTATCAAGATATAGCTGTATAGTAATAACCAGAAAAAATCTTCAAGCTGCGCCACTTTGGTAGCATTTTTTAATTTGTCAAGGTGCATTTAGGTTGAATTGAGAAACAGATTGTGTTTACAGCTACGGTATCCGCAGCTTGCCAAATCACCCTATATGGAAACGAATTAAAACTAAGCTGTAAGGATATCTCATTAACTTAAAAACCGCTATGCTTATAGGGTAATATTAGATTTTAATTTTCATAACCTAGAGTTTTCAACTACCCCCTAAGTTATAAGATTTACAGTTCTACATCAAAATAGTAATATGCATAATTTGCCATTCTTAGCATCTACTTGATAAGCAAAATTAGCTATTATATCTAGTTGTAAATACTGAGTCAGTGTACTATTACAAGTGAGCGGGTTTATTGAGATAGTTAAGGATAAACTAGACGCTAAATTCTCGTTATAGCATTTTATTCTCAGATGTCAAAGTTAGACAGAAACTAGAGCCTATATTTAGCTATAAATAACGACCTATCCACTGGTGACAGGTCGTTCAACTACAGAAAACCTCTGTAAAAAATTATTGATTAACTCACTAATCTAGGTCTATAGTAAATGCTTAAACTCTGGTTTATCATGTAGAGACTTAACTACTTGTTTAATATCCTGAGTTTGATTTTTATCAACAACCAGGGTAACGTTGCCGTCACGGACAATCACCACATCTTTTAAGCCGATAGTCACCACCACCTCATCCGCATCACTGGCATAAATAACCGCGTCTTGGGTATCTTTAGCAATATGACGGCATAACTCTACATTTTGGCGATCGCCTTTAAGCAGTCGTTCGACTCCATTCCAGTCTCCTAAATCGTCCCAGCCAAAATTGGCGGGTAAGACATAAGCTAGCTGAGTTTTTTCCATCAGGGCGTAATCAATACTCTCTTTCTCTAGTTCAGCATAGGCATCACGACCTTTAGTTCTTAATAGATTAATTAATTGAGGAGTATGCTTTTGCAGTTCCTCTAAGACAACACCTGCCTTAAAGATAAACATCCCGCTGTTCCAGCTAAATTTTCCTGTATCGATAAATGATTGAGCGGTGGCGCGATCGGGTTTTTCCGTAAAGCGAGTTACTCGATACACTGGTAAATCATCATAAGTCCCCTGTTGAGATCCCTGCTCAATATAGCCATAGCCCGTAGCAGGTTGATTGGGAGTTATGCCTAAAGTAACGATGGAGGGCTCAGTATCTGCCTGCATCACCGCAGCAGCCAGGGTTTTTTCATAGGCAGCAGTGTCTCCAATCCAATGATCGGCGGGAAAAAAGCCCAGGATTGCATCATCACCATATTTTTTAGCTACTTCTAGTGTAGCCCATGCCACAGCAGGAGCAGTGTCCCTTCCTTGTGGTTCAACCAGAATCTGGGATACAGGTAAATCTGGCAGCTGTTCCTTAACTCCATCAGCAATAACGGCTGAAGTAATCACCCACAAATGCTCCCAGCCTCCTGCTAAATTGAGCAAACGCTCGGCTGTGGATTGTAATAAACTTTGATCGCTACCGTCAAGGCACAGAAATTGTTTTGGTCTTTTGATACGACTTACTGGCCAAAAACGCTCGCCCTTTCCGCCAGCCAGAATGATGGGAATTAGCTTTTTTTTCATTTAGGTTTCATTGATATTGAGTATACAAGACAATCTTGAATAGACTTTATTCCCGATTATCCCACTAGATTAGCCTGGATGATTTTGCTTGCAGCACTCATTTTTAGTCATACTTTTAAAAGATAGTCCCAACTCTTTAAAAATGTCCGCGATTTTGCTAATTTAAAATACCAGATATGTAATTCCATTAGATAAGAGCTAAAGCTCCATATTATAGATAATGGAGTTTATTCAGCGATTCACCATCGTTTTAGCAACTAGATAATAAAGAAAATTAAAATTTCCCTAACTTTTTTAATTCATGCTTATCTCTCAATTTAGACAGCTGATCAAGACTTTTCGTGACCTGTGGTTAATTATGGCGATCGCTGTAATGTGGGTGCTGTTCTCTGCCACTCCTGCTTTAGCCCAACAAGATAGTCCTGATAACTACACCTACAGCGAAATCCGTGAACAAGACTTTTCTCACCGCAACCTGGTTGGTGCGATATTTGCCGCCGCCGATGCGCGGGGATCTAACTTTGAAGGATCTGACGTCAGTAATTCTATTTTGACTAAAGGCATTTTTCTTAATACCAATCTCAAGGACTCTAATTTCACTAGTTCCTTGATGGATCGAGTCACTTTTGAAAACTCTGACCTCACCAATGCTATCTTTCAAGATGCAGTAGCCACAAGTACTAATTTTGAAGGTACAACGATTACGGGAGCAGATTTTACGGACGCTATTTTAGACCGTTATCAAATTTTCCAATTGTGTAAACGAGCTTCTGGTACTAACCCTACTACTGGAGTGGAAACCAGATATAGCCTGGGTTGTCGGGATTAGATAGCTACAGCTTGATAAATGTCCCCTTTAGGCAATGAGCAATAATTACATTCTTGTCTCCGCGATTCAGATTAAAAATTTACGTGGTGACTTCTAAATAATCAATGTTCAATGATTAATGCTCAATGTCTATTTTCCGCCGTAATAAAAAGCAATTTCCTTATCTTTTAAAGGGGGGAACTCGGCATCGATTAACATTTGATTTAACTCGTCTTGGGGAAGATGCTTGGCACCAATCCGCACAATGCGCGATCGCATAGTATTAGTAACGCCACTGCGCTGTCTTCCTGCCTCAAAACCCATTACCTTATTGTATAAATTTAGTTTATTGGGGGGAATCGGCGAGCCATCAAGATCCAATCCTTGGGCGATCGCCTGATCTACTGCCTCTGCGCCTTTAGTATCTGCCATAAGAAATAATACCTGTGATGTTTATTAATGTTTGGTTTTCCAGAAGCATTTTATCAGAGAGTGTTTGTCCATTCGTGACCAGTTAAAAGACTACGCTAGTTTTCACGATTAGAAATTCTCTGTTGAGTGAGGTAAACTCTGGTTGTGTTTGCTCAAAGGGAAAGGGAAAATGAATTATCTGGGAAAATTTTGCTTGCTCTCAACATTAATTGTCTGCAATGCCTGTAGCCAGCAAATTACTGTTAGTGATGTGGCAAAGGCGACAGCGGTTAAGGCGGATAATCAGGCGGATAGTGTCCAAAATGGATTAATTACTGTTGCTAGTCCCTACAGCGTCGCCGAAACGGGCGATCGCCTGGAACAGATGATTCAAGATAAGGGTTTAACCTTGTTTGCGCGTATCGATCACAGTGCTAACGCGGCAACAGTAGAACTAGAGTTAAATCCGACTCAGCTAATTATTTTTGGTAATCCTAAGGTAGGCACCCCTCTGATGAACTGTTCTGCTACAACGGCGATCGATCTACCGCAGAAATTTTTAGTAGTTCAGGACGAAAATCAAGAAACTCAGGTAAGCTACAATTCCCCAGAATATCTGCAACAAAGACATAATATTGCTGGCTGTGATCAGTTCCTAGCTAAAGTCTCAGGTGCTTTGAGTGGTATAGCGGAAGCAGCGACAAAGTAAAGGGGCAAAGCCCCAGCTATAAGCCATAAGGCAATTAAAATACAAAGCCAATCCACATTATGCGTAAAGTATGAGAATTTTTATTGCCACGGGGGAAGTTTCGGGAGACTTACAGGGAGCAATGTTAATTGAGTCTCTTCGGAAAATTGCGGCAAAAAACCAGATTAAGCTAGAGGTTGTCGGGTTGGGTGGCGATCGCATGGCGCAGGCGGGAGGGAAAATTTTGGCAAATACGGCGGTTATTGGCTCTATGGGCTTTATTGAGGCAATTCCTTTTGTTCTGCCTACCCTGAAAATTCAGCAGTTAGCTAAGAAATATATTCAAGCAAATCCCCCCGATGTTCTAGTTTTGATTGACTACCCTGCTTCTAATTTGGCTTTAGCTAGCTATCTGAAAGGTTATGCGCCAAAGATTCCTGTAGTTTATTATATTGCTCCTCAAGATTGGGCAGTGCCGATGCTGAATAATTCCCCAAAAATCGCTAGAGTAGTTGATAAATTACTGGCGATTTTTCCCCAAGAAGCCGAATATTTTGCTCAGAGAAACATTAACGCTACCTGGGTGGGACATCCCCTACTAGATCGCTTGGCAAATGCCCCTAAAAGGCAGCAGGCTCGATTAAATTTGGGCATTAACCCTGAAGCTAAGGTTATTACCCTCCTTCCTGCTTCCCGCCAGCAAGAAATCAAGTATTTGCTGCCAGTAATGTGTGAGGCGGCGCAGCAAATTGTCCAAAAAATGCCCCAGGTTAAGCTGCTGATTCCCGTTTCCCTGTCTAGTTACCGTGAGGCGATCGCCACAGCAGTAGAACAGTATCAGCTACCAGCCCAAATTATTGAGGGACAATCCCTAGAGGCGATCGCCGCTGCGGATTTAGCTCTAACTAAATCTGGTACGGTTAATTTAGAAATTGCCCTGCTCAATATTCCCCAGGTAGTTATGTATCGCATCAATCCTCTAACAGCCTGGATCGGTCGTCGTTTAGGGTTTAAGGTGCCCTTAATGTCGCCGCCTAATTTAGTGCTTAATCGTCTACTGGTGCCTGAATTACAGCAAGAAGCAGTAACCGCTGACAATATTGCCGCTGAAGCAATTAAATTACTAACGGATGATGGTGCGCGGTCAAAAATTACTCAAGGCTATCAAGAAATGCGATCGCTTTTAGGAGATGTGGGAGTTTGCGATCGCGTCGCCCAAGAGATTTTTGCTTTAGTGATTAGTAATTAATACCAATTTTCAAAAGTAGCTAGAGAGAGAGAGCGCCTAAAATAAAGTTTCTATCTTAAATTATATTTGAGTGACTATATCCGATTATTTTGAATATTTAGATAACATATTTAATTTTAAAAAAAATAATTAGTATAAATTACAGACAAGATTTTTATTATCTTAATCAAGATAATTCTATTTTTTGATTAAATGTTTTTTTAAAGACAAAGTCAATAAAGAATAAAATATATCTGTAATAAAGTGACTTATTTTCTAATAATTTTCATTCAGAATTATTAAACGTCATTTATTTTTTATTGCCGAATAAAATTTAAAACTATAACATCTAGAGGTGGTGCTCATTTGCCCCAGGAACATTACTGGACTAGTAAGATTAATTTATTGAATATATGGCAGGTGTCAATCACACTTTCGTTCTCGACATTACCACTGTTCTCGGCGCATCAGCATTTGGTGGTTTTGTCGCCCATCGATTTCGTCAGCCTGTTCTTCTTGGCTATCTTGTCTGTGGACTGATTATTGGACCATTTGGATTCGGACAAATTAGCCAAATTGATGAAATTAAGTCCCTAGCAGAAATTGGGGTGGCATTTCTATTATTTGCCCTGGGGGTAGAATTTTCTCTGGCTGAACTCAAGCGGGTGCAGGATATTGCTATTAAGGGCAGTATCTTACAAATTGGTCTAACCATCGCCCTGGTGGCAACCTTCTGCACTTTTTCAGGTTGGGTAAGAACCCCCACGGAAGGTATTTTTATGGGGGCTGTACTGTCTCTCTCCTCCACCGCAGTTGTCTTAAAAACCCTAACGGAAAGAGGGGAGGTTAATACAATTCATGGTCAAGTAATGCTGGCAATCCTCATTGCCCAAGATCTCGCTTTGGGCTTAATGCTAGCTGTATTACCTGCGCTGAATCAGCCCGATAATCTAGTTCCCGCCTTAATTGCTGCTACCTTGAAGGCAATTATTTTTTTTGCTTGTGCGATCGCCAGTGGCTATTGGATTATTCCCCGAATCATGACCACAGTGGCTAACACGGAAAATAGCGAACTGTTTCTCCTGACGGTTATTGCCCTATGTTTAGGAGTAGCCTTAACCACGGCTAAGTTAGGCTTATCAATTGAGATGGGAGCTTTTGTTGCAGGACTAACCATTTCTGAAATTGATTATGCTGATCAGGCTTTGGCTAAAATGATTCCGTTACGGGATACCTTTGCCTGTTTGTTCTTTGCCTCTATTGGGATGTTGATTAATCCCACAACGGTATGGCAAAATTTTGGCGTAATTCTGGGTTTAGTTGCTCTAGTAATGATTGGCAAGGCAGGGATCATCTTTCCGATTATTTGGCGATTTGGTTACTCCTTCAAGACTTCAGTTATCAGTAGCTTAGGGCTTAATCAAATTGGCGAATTTTCTTTTGTCCTAGCAGTACTGGGGGAAAGGTTGGGCTTTATCAATCAGGATCAATATGATTTGCTGATTGGCACAACCGCCATTACTTTAGTTTTAACGCCTATTGGCATGAAGTTCTCTCCCGAGATTGCCCAACAGTTAGCGGGATTACCCCTGATTGCCAAATATTTAAGAAAACAGCAGCAAAATAAGGACATTTCTCTACCCGAAACCATCTCTAATCATGTGGTAGTTGCTGGTTATGGTCGAGTGGGCAGAGTCGTTGTCAGAGTACTACGCGATCGCGGCTATCCTGTATTAGTAATTGAGAATAGTGAGGCGGCGATTAGAAGTTTACGCAAAGCCCAAATTCCCTATATTTTTGGTGATGCTGATGCGGAATTAGTTCTGGAAAAAGCCCATTTAGACCGTGCGAAGGCGATCGCCATTGCTTTGCCCGATCCTTCTAGCAGCAAAATTGTCCTCCAGCAGGCTATAAATTCTGCCCCTGGAATTGATATTGTAGCTCGTTCCCACAGCGATCAGGAAATCGACTTGCTCACTAAGCTGGGTGCGGCAGAGGTGGTGCAGCCAGAATTCGAGGCAGCTTTAGAAATGGGCAGACAAATTCTGAGTACTTTGGGAGAAGATGGGGATCTGGTTAGTTCAGTCTTGCAAGAGATTCGGACAGATCGTTACCTAAGTATTAGGGACTCGTCAAAAAAAAGCCAATCCATAAGAGACTGTTCGTAAAGGAGTGTAAACAAAATGATTAATTTGAGTAGTTGGGCATTGTCAGGTTAACGAAATCGGCATGAGATAATGAGGGGATGAACAAAAATCCTTACTATCGTCACCGTCTCCCCGCCGAAATCATTAATCATTGCGTCTGGCTTTACAATAGTTTTTCTCTGAGTTATCGCGACATCGAGAAAATGATGCTGGATGGAATCAGAAAGTGGAAAGAAATTACTGGGGCTTCTTGTCTCTAATCAAGGATAAGAGAAAGGAGAATAAAAGATACCAAATGGGTTCTATACTAACTATCAAAAACAGGTGGGGGCGATCGCATCCAAGAGACTATTTAGCAACCAAAAATAAAGCTTGCTATCTCTCAAAAGCCTCAATAGCAAGCGATCGCTCTAACTCTTAACTAAGTAGCCTGTAGATCAAAGATTAGGCGATCGCTTGATGAAAAAGTCATGAGAGTTCAGGTTAACCTATCATTAGTTACTCCCTGGTAAGCTTCTTCTACTAATCATCAGCTGAGGAACGGAATTTATCAGGAATTGAGAACGGCTCTCCATTAAGTCTATTGAACTCAAAATCATCAAGCTTCTCTCGATAGGTTAACCTCAGATCTTTTAACATGCTGATAGCCATATTTTCTCCCAGTAAATTGCCCCCTGTTGCAATCTTCGTACCAGATACGGTACCTCGGGGAGTACTTCCTTTTCCAAAGGTTGTACCGTCTGTGCGCCAGTGCATTCCCGCCCCATCACGGAATAGCGTTACGTTAGCAATTAGCTTATTGAGTTCTCCATGAACCGTTAAAGAGGGCGGTTCAGCCAAAAAGACTAAATTAGAACCGTCTGCATTAGGAACCTGCGGCGATGCAATTTTAGTGTCCTCGAATAATGCCTTGGCAATTGTCGCCCCAGCAGCGATAAAGGCAGAGTGTCCCCCAGGATAGGAGGGATGAGTGGGAGAACCTTCTGGGAAGCCCATTGGTAAGAGGTAAGTCCCCTCTTTATCTTTTGCCTTGCCCCGACGAAAAATCTCATTTTGTAATTTGTTATGTTCAAGAATGCGCTCCAGCACGCACGTTTTATTTTTTCCGCTCCAGACATCCGCTCCAGCACCAAATAGCTCACGGAAGCGAGCATCTCCGAACGAACCTAAACCTGGAACCCCCCCCCGTCGGAACAATTCCAGGCGCTGGGCATAGACTTCTGGGCGCAGACGGCGATGTACGCCCCACTTCTGGAACCAAGCATGTTTGAGTCCATATACTGCTGCCAGCCCGCTGGTGATGGTAATATCGGGACCGCCAAGACTACCAAAAGCATCCGCTTTCGTAATTAAATTTGCAAAAGGACGAGTCTCTCCAGGGCACTGAGCATAGGGAATGCCATCAGAAATGACTGACGCCATCTTACCGAGCAAAATAATTGTTGCCCAGAGAGAGGATTGGTGGGGGAAGTCAATATGAACCCACTGTCCCGCATCCCGCAGGGTACTGATGTAGCGTGTCCCTAGCAAAACATCTTCACCCGTTGGATCTACCTCCCCGTTATTAATCTTGAGCCAGGTTGGAAGATCCGTCATAAAATCTAGCCCTGGCTTAGGAAAGCGCTGTCGCTGATCGATGGGTTGATTACCAAAGTCAAAGTCTTGCAGCAGGAATTGGGAGACATGGGGTCCATCAAAACAGCCTTCATAAGGTCCCCTAAAGATAGTTTCAGGAGTACATTTAAAGCCAAACTCCTCTTCAAAATTAAGATTGTTGAGATCGTCGCAGGCTTCCTGAATCAGAGGGGTGCTTTCGTACTGATCGAAAGGAATATCGCGGCATAGCGCCATCCAGTAGCGCTCCACCATATCAACGGCAGTATTGCGGCTACCAAAAGCTGGAGCAGGCTCCATGCGGGCACCGTTGGAGTCGTTGCCAATTAGCTGGAAGGAATAGGCATTGAGGGGATTAGCTAGTCGGCGTGGTGCTACTTCTTCACAGCTTGTTGCGGGGTTGGCATCGGTTCCTCCTAAGATAACGTCCTCGAATGCTTCCTGAGTTCCTGCATCAATGGCAGTAAGTAGAGAATCAAACGAATCCTTGACGACTAAACCAGTCTTCTTGTCGTGTTTTAGAGCTTTAGTAAATGAGGCAAACCCAGGCAAGGGTGGCTCAACTTTGTCTGCAAATCTGCTTTCATCGTCGTTATCTAGTGGTGGCGTGATGATAAATTCTTCTCGTGCCCGTTCACGAACCAGATTGCGAACTAATTTTATCTGTTCAAGACGTTTTTTTAAATCTCGCCGACTGCCAGCACGACCTTCAGTGGAATCATTCATAAATATCCTCCAATTCTATATTTCACTTGCTCAGTAACGCCCAGAACTCAACGCCTGTCTGTAAATTGCGCCTCAAGTTCACAAGCTATTTATTACTGTAAGTTCAATGTAGTGAGTTATATTGCTGGATTACGAAAATATTACAAAAGTTTGTAGTCTTTTACTACTTTGTTAAATTTCTTTCGAGTTTTGTAAACGGCGATCGCCCTATTAGAAAAAACAGTAGATAAAACCGATCGCTTATTGGTTACACTTCATGAATAGTATTCATCTAAAATTAGAGATAAATCACTGATTATAATATTAATTAAGTCAATAAATATTTGACAAAAATTACTTTGCCTGGAACTCATCTTTCTCTTGATCATTAATTTTTAACTAGTGGAAATCAATTAAAAGTATCACTGTATACTTTTGGGGTAGATATAATAAACAGGTGTTTATGTGGGATATGATTAGTTTATTGTTTTGGGTTTCGTGGCTTATAATAGCCTTGGCAAAGAATAAATGTATTTTTTCTAATTAACAGTAATTTAAATAATTTATTTTCTATTAAAAAATTTATGGATAATGTTGCTGATATTTATGAGCTTTCTCCGATGCAGCAGGGGATGTTATTTCATACAATTTATGCTCCTGATTCAGGGGTGTATTTTGAACAGCGTAGCTGCTTGTTAACGGGAGAATTAAATACTGTTAATTTTAGGCAGGCATGGCAGCAAATTATTGATCGCTATCCTATTTTAAGGACAGGTTTTTATTGGGAGGATTTAGACAAGCCGTTACAGGTAGTGTTTAATGATGCGGAACTACCTTGGGTTGATTTGGACTGGCGAGATTTAGCTGAAGCCGAGCAGGAAATTAAGTTGGCAGAGTGGTTGCAAAGCGATCGCCATCGGGGATTTGTTCTTAATCAGGCTCCTTTGATGCGCTGTGGTTTATTTCAGTTAGAGACTAATAAATATCGCTTTGTTTGGAGTCATCATCATATTTTAATGGATGGCTGGTGTAATGGTATTTTACTTCAGGAAGTGTTGGCTATCTATAAGTCATTATGTCAAGGAGAAAGTTTATATTTAGAGCCACCACAACCTTATCGTAATTATATTGTTTGGTTACAGGAACAAGAAAAAGCTAAAGCTCAAAAATATTGGCAGAATACTTTAGCAGGATTTGATGAGCTGACAACTATAGCTGAAGGAAAGGTTAATAATGATAATAGCCGAACTGAAGAAAAAGTTATTAATTTAGATTCAGAAATAACGACAAAAATTGCTGCTTTTGCAACAGAATATCGATTAACTTTAAATACAGTAATTCAAGGAGCATGGGCAATATTATTAAGTCGCTACTGCGATCGCTCTGATGTTTTGTTCGGGGCTACTGTTTCTGGTCGTCCTGGAGATTTACCAGGAGTTGAATCTATCGTCGGTCTGTTTATTAATAGTTTACCTGTCAGGATTCAAGTATCACCTGAAGCTGAATTAATCCCCTGGCTGGAGCAAGTTCAACGACAGCAAACTATTAGTGAGGAGTATAGTTATAGCTCTTTAATTGATATTCAGCAGTGGAGTACTATTAGTTCTGAGCATCAATTGTTTGATAGTTTAGTAATCTTTGAGAATTATCCAATTTCTTTGGAAGAGTTTATTAAAAGCTCGGATACTGATTTTAATATTTCTGATCTAAAAGGATTTGAAAAAACTAATTATCCTCTGACCTTATATATTATTCCTGGGGATAAACTAAAATTTAAAATTAGCTACAGTAAGGAATATTTTACCGCTGAACAAATTACTCAAATTAGCGATCGCCTGATTTTAATTTTAAATAAGTTTCTGGAATCTCCGCAACAAAAACTGGCTGAGATATCTATAGTTACGTCTTCGGAAATTGAGCAGGTGCTTGATCAGGGTAATTATCTGGCATATCCTCAAGATTTATTATTACCTCAGTTATTTGAAGTCAGAGCAACAGGCACAACAGAGAATAAACAGGCTTTAGTTACTGATGATCTGTCTTTAACTTATTCGGAATTAAATCAGCGAGCAAACCAACTGGCTCATTATCTGCAATCTTTGGGAGTAAATAAGAATAAGCTAGTTGGCATCTATCTAGCAAGAAATAGCAAGCTGATTATTTCCTTATTAGCAGTCTTAAAAACTGGTGCGGCTTATGTTCCTCTAGATCCTAGCTATCCCCAAGAAAGGATTAGCTATATTATTAATCAGGCTCAGATTTCTCACTTAATTACTCAGCAGGATCTTGATTTACCAGCTTGGGGAATTAACCATCAACTATCAGTAATTAATTTAACAGCATCACAAGAAAATATTGAGAGTCAAAACAAGCATAATTTAGAGCTTGAAATTGCACCTCAAGACCTAGCCTACATTATCTACACATCAGGTTCCACAGGCAAACCAAAAGGAGTTGCAGTACAGCATAATAGTCTGCTTAACTTTCTCTATTCAATGCAAGAACAGCCTGGGATTGCAGAAGGCGATCGCCTGTTGGCAATTACCACTATTTCTTTTGATATTGCTGGGTTGGAAATATACTTGCCGTTGATAACAGGGGCAACTATTGTTTTAGCTACGAAAGAAACTACTATTGATGCTGATCAGCTAAGTCGAATAATAGCAGAGCAAGATATCACTATCATCCAGGGAACTCCTGCTACTTGGCAGATGTTAATTGATAATAGCTGGCAGGGTAAACCAGATCTAAAAATACTCTGTGGTGGGGAAGCTTTGCCCAGAAAGCTGGTATTGGAATTAGATTCAAGATGTAAGGAACTCTGGAATTTATATGGTCCCACAGAAACAACTGTTTGGTCAGCAATATATAAATTCAACCCAGATGATAACCCTGAATTAAATACAGTAGCTATTGGAAAAGCGGTCGCTAATACCGAATTTTATATTCTAGATTCTCAATTAAATTTAGTACCAAAGGGAAGAGCAGGGGAACTATACATAGGCGGTGATGGTTTAGCCAGGGGTTATTTACATCGAGGAGATTTGACTGCGGAACGATTTATTCCTTTTTCATTGAACAGTAAACATTTAACATTTAACATTGACGAGCGACCCCGCGTACCACAAGGGCATAACATCGCCGTCAGGCGCAAGACAAAGGCGTTTCTGTTCGCCGCATGTACGCGCGAGTTTGAGCATTTAACAGTTGACATTTCTTCCTCTACTTCTGACACTCGGCTTTATAAAACAGGCGATCGCGTTAGGCAGTTGCCCAATGGTAATTTAGAATATTTAGGGAGGCTGGATAATCAGGTCAAAATTCGCGGATTTCGGATTGAATTAGGGGAAATTGAAGCAGCATTAAATCAATATCCTGAGATAAAAGCTTCAGTGGTTACTCCGCGACAAGAAAGTCTGATTGCTTACATTATTGCTAATTTACCTACTGCTTCTGCCAAAATACGCTCATATCTTGCTGATAAGTTACCAAGCTACATGATTCCTGGGGATATTATTCAGGTTGAATCTTTTCCTCTTACCCCCAATGGCAAGATTGATCGTCGAGCTTTATCCTTAAGAACGGGCGATCGCCAGGAAACGCAATCTATTATTGCGGCTCAATCTCCTACTGAAGAAATCCTCATCAGTATCTGGACGGAGATTTTAGAGCGAGATGTAATTAGCACCCAGGATAACTTTTTTGAATTAGGAGGACATTCTCTACTAGCAACCAGGGTAGTTTCTCAGATTAGGCAGATTTTCTCCATTGAATTGTCATTACGGACTTTATTTGAGCATCCCACTATTAAAGATTTAGCCTTAGCAGTCGAACAGCAGCAAAATAAAAATAATAGTACAAAAAACCCAGTCGTTATCGAAATAGTTAACCGAGACGGGGAATTACCCTTATCTTTTGCTCAACAACGTCAGTGGTTTATCCATCAGCTTGAGCCTGATAATCCTTGGTATAACATCTCTACAGCGATCAAAATTACGGGGAGTTTAGATATTCCTAGACTGCAACAGTGCTTTGATATTTTGTTAGCAAGGCAAGAAATTCTGCGGACTAGTTTTCTAACCATCGCAGGAAAACCCCAGATAGTTATTAACGACAACAGCAAGATTAATCTATCAGTGATCGATCTTAGTTCCTTGTCAAAATTAGCCAAACAGCAGCAGGCGAAACAGATACAGATTGCAGATGCCAGACAGCCTTTTGACTTAGAGCGATCGCCCTTAATGCGGGTTAAGCTAATCAAGCTTTCCAATGACGAGCAAGTTCTATTACTGAGCCTGCATCATATTATCGGTGATGGTTGGTCAATGGGAGTTTTGGTAAAGGAGATTGTAGGACTTTATGTCGATCCCCCCGCGCTATCGCGCACCCCCCTTAAAAAGGGGGGTTGGGGGGGATCAATCCAATATCTTGATTATGCAGCCTGGCAGAGAAAATACCTCCAGGGAGAAGTATTAGACAGACAGGTAAGCTATTGGCGGTCAAAATTAGCAAATGCCCCTGCAATTAGCTCGATTGCCACTGATGCACCGAGAAAGCCGCAGAGCAGCTATGAAAGCGGAGCCTACTATTTCCAAATTAACCAGCGTATCACCCAAAGTTTAAAACAGATTGGTCGCCGTAACAGCGGAACCTTGTTTATTACTCTGTTATCGGCATTAGCTCTATTGCTGCATCGCTATACTGATCAAGATGATTTAGTAATAGGTACTCCCATAGCTAATCGCGATCGCGCGGAAGTTGCAGGATTAATTGGCTTCTTTGCCAATACTCTAGCTTTACGGGTTAATCTTGCCGATAATCCTACCTTTACGGAATTACTAGCTAGAGCCAGAGAGACGGCTTTGGAAGCATATAGTCACCAGGATTTACCCTTCGAGCAGTTGATTGATTCCTTGCAGCTAGAGCGTTCCCTGAGTTACAGCCCTCTATTCCAGGTGATGCTGGTATTGGAAGAGCAAAGTAACCAACTCTCAGAAGTATCAGGATTAACCTGGCAACCCTTGGAGAGAGTAACCACTCAGGCAAAATTTGAGCTGACGTTTTCCATTAAAGATACCGAAAAGGGCTTACAGGGAGCGATTGAATACAACAAAGCTCTATTTACCGCCGACACCATGCATCGCTTTGCAGGACATTTTCGGACGTTGTTAATTGCGATCGCCAAGAATCCCGAAGCGTCGATATCAGACATCTCAATTCTGAATAAGGGTGAACTAAAACAGGTTGTAGAGAAGTTTAATCAAAGTAATCAGGTAACTATAGATAGCTGCATCCACGAACTATTTGAACGTCAGGTACAACAAACCCCTGATGCAATAGCGGTTATAGACGATCATCAAGCAATTACCTATAGAGAATTAAGCGATCGCGCTAACGGTTGTGCCAGTTACCTCCAAAGCCTGGGGGTTAACCTAGAAACTAAGGTAGGAATAATGAGCGATCGCAGTCTCAATACCGTGGTTGCTCTATTAGCCATCCTTAAAGCAGGGGGTTGTTATGTTCCCCTCGATCCCAATTACCCCCAAGAAAGAATTAATTTTATCCTTCAAGATACCAACACCAGTATCTTATTAATCGAAACCAAATATGCAGAACAGCTTGATAATAGCAATTTAACCTTAATCAACCTAGATTCTCCTGTTGCTTCCCCTGCCTCCCTCGCCCCTGCTGCATCTACACCAAACAACCTGGCATACATCACCTACACATCAGGCTCTACAGGCACTCCCAAAGGCGTAGCTATTCCCCATCGTGGAGTAGTTAGACTAGTTCAAGAGCCTAATTATATAGAGCTTGATCAAGATACCAGGATACTTCATGCCGCACCCCTTGCTTTCGATGCTTCCACCTTAGAAATCTGGGGAGCATTACTTAACGGCGGTAGGTTAGTCATACTTAACAATCCTGTACCATCCCTAGAGGAATTAGGGGCAATAATTATCCAGCAGGAGATTAATACCCTCTGGTTAACCGCTGGTTTATTCCGCTTGATGGTTGATCAACAGCTAGAAGCTTTTCGTGACGTGCGCCAGCTACTAGCAGGGGGAGATGTTCTCTCAGCGAGGCATATTCAGCAATTTCTCCAGGCTCATCCACAATGTAGCTTAATTAACGGCTATGGTCCCACGGAAACAACAACCTTTGCCTGCTGCTATCCGATGGATCAAGATACCGAGATAGATAATCGCTCGATTATTGGCTACCCTATTTCTAATACACAGCTTTATATTCTCGATAAATATCTTAATCCCTTACCTGTAGGGGTAGCAGGAGAGCTACATATAGCTGGGGAAGGATTAGCCAGGGGTTATTTAAACCATGCAGAATTAACCGCCGACAAATTTATTTCTAACCCTGTAGGGGAGCATCGCGATGCTCCCCTACAATGGATGCGAATATATAAAACAGGCGATCGCGTTAAATACCTATCCGATGGCAGAATTGAGTATTTAGGCAGGATTGATAATCAGGTTAAGATTAGAGGCTTTCGGGTTGAATTAGGAGAAATTGAGGCAACTTTAAATGGATTAGAAGGGATTAAAGATAGCGTTGTTTTAGTTAAGGAAAATGCTTCGGGAAATAAACAATTAGCTGCTTATATTATTCCTGATGATTTAGTTACTAATCAAGAAGATAATTGGCGGAGACTACTCAAAAATAAACTGCCAGATTATTTAATTCCTAGTTTCTTAATTCCTTGTGAATCTTTTCCCCTTACTTCTAACGGAAAAATTGATCGCCAAGCATTATTAGCAAAAGGAATTATTATTCCAGAGACGTTAGAGGATTCCTTATTAGCATCAACCGATCTAGAACATAAGCTAGTAGAAATCTGGTCAAAAGTCCTCAACCTAGAAACCGTTAATACCAATAGTAATTTCTTTAGTTTAGGAGGAGATTCCATCTTAGCGATTCAGATTGTTGCGGACGCTAATCAAGCGGGGATAAAAATTACTCCCAGGCAGCTATTTGAGAATCAGACTATTGCTGAGTTAGCAGAAGTTGCTAGTACAGAGATTACGAATACAGCGGAACAAGGTTTAGTTACAGGCTCAATTTCTCTTACGCCGATTCAAGAATGGTTTTTTGAGCTAAATTTAGCCAACATTAATCATTTTAATCAGTCAGTACTGCTAGAAACTAAGCAAGATTTAGATCTAGATACTCTGCAAGCAAGCCTCGAAAAATTATTAACCCACCATGATGCCTTAAGAATTAAATTCACGCCTACAGAAGCAGGGTGGCAACAATATAATTCTGAACAAATTGTGGTTGTAATAGAGCAAATCGGTTTAGATAATTTATCAGGTGAAGAACAGAGTAAGTTAATTATCGAAGAATGCGATCGCCTGCAATCAAGCTTAGATATTACCAATAATTTAATCAAGGTTGCTTACTTTAATTTGGGTAATAATCAGAATAATCGCCTATTGATTATTATTCATCATCTATTAATTGACGGTGTTTCTTGGCGGATTCTGTTGCGAGATTTAGAAACGGTATATCAGCAAATAGCCCAGAGCCAAGCCGTTAAATTGCCACTGAAAACCACATCCTATCAACAGTGGTCTGAATACTTACAAGAGTATGCTGCTGGTTCTTTAGAATCCAGCCTTAATTACTGGCTGGAACAAGATAAATATAAGGATTACTCATTAGCAATAGATAAGATTAATGATCATAGTGTAAATAATAATCAATCAATTAAAGTAACTCTAAATCAAGAAGCTACTCAAGTACTATTACAGGACGTTAATCAAACCTATAACACCCAAATTAATGATCTATTACTCACGGCATTAATTAAAACCTTTGCTGAATATAATCATAAAAACTATCTTCTAGTAGACTTAGAAAGTCAAGGCAGAACAAATATAGACTATGAATCAAAATCTGATATAGATCTATCCCGTTCCGTTGGCTGGTTTACTAATATCTTTCCCATGCTTTTAGAAATAAATTCTACCGAAGATCTAGGAGAAAATATCAAAACCATTAAAGAACAATTACGCCAAGTAGAACAACACAGCTTTAACTATGGAATCATCCGCTATCTACAACATAACCAGCAGCTAAAACAACTACCTGCTGCTTTCATTAGCTTCAACTATTTAGGTCAGTTTGATAACCTACAGTCTACCTCTGATCTATTTCAGCTAGCCTCAGAAACTACTGGAAAGAGTGTTGCTGCTGAAAATAAACCCAGTCATGCGATCGCCATTAACAGCTCAATTATCAACTCACAGCTAGAAATAATCTGGACATGCGATCGCTCTTTAGAAACAACTATTACTAAATTAGCAAATAATTATCTAATGCATCTCCAGGCAATAATTACCCATTGTCAAACCAGCACAGGAGACTATACTCCCTCAGACTTTTCCCTCATTGACCTAGGACAAAATACCATTGATTCAATTTCTAATTTAGTGGAATTTGATTAACGCCAATTCTCAAAAATAATGAGATAAATAGATGAGAATTAAGGAATATTAATAACTGAGTAAATTTAAGAAAAATTTGATCGCACTATTTAAACTATATAATCTCTAGCCAATTTTTGAGCAACTAAAGCATTAAGAGAAATTCCCGCTTTGGTAGCTTCTAAAACCAGATTACGATGAACTCTTTTATCAATTCTGACGTTAAATTGTCCGCTATATTCTTTCCGAGAAGGCGCAGTAGGGATCTCTTCTCCATCATCTTGATAGCACTCTTTCATTCCTTCCCAAGCAACATACAGCTCATCCAAGGCTAGTTCAGGAGTTTCAGCAAAAGCAGATACGTTAGGTAACTCTACTAAATGCGCTAACCATTCCCCATCTTCATCTAGATAAATATTGATCCTAAATCCATCCCAGTCGTATTTTTCAGGTCGCTTAATTTTCTCTTTCATACTGTTCTAAAAAGTGCCAGGTATCGAACGAGGAAAGAGCCCATGAATTAGTAAAAAAAGTACCAAAAAATAAGCTTGACAAATTGCCTGAAGTTGCTATAGCTTAGAGGTTGCAGTTCGCAGCACGCGCGAAGAAAAATATTGGCTGTATGTAAGAAGGTCGTTTTTGGGGATTATATTGCCACAGCGTCACATACGGGAGGTGAGCTTGAGGGGCATTTAGATTAAAAGTAAATTCTTCGTAATTCACCCAGTTTCCTCTTTTTCTCCAGCCGACGCGATCTTGAAAGTTGCTCCAAACCTTACTATCATACTCACTCGTTCCCCCCAGCTCCTCATAGATATCTTTCTGGACGCTGAAGCCGAATTTTCCCTGACTGGATTCTAGCCAAAGTTTATTGATGATGCCTAAATCTTCACAGGAAAAGTTACCTATATCTTCTGGGGAGAGCCAACCTTCATTAACCTTACCAGCAGCTTGAAGCATCGCATTTGCTGTTTCCTCGTCTGCTTCTTTCCACTTTCTCGCTACTAGTAGGTTGCGTAGTGGACTATAGTATACCCCTGTTGATTTTGAGATTAAGATTGTTTGGCTATTTTCTTGCAGCAATGAAGAAGTTTCATCTGATGGCGTAACAGTTGGTTTAGTCAGCGAACGAAAGACAATATCTCCGCGATCAAGTTCAACATCGCGAATCTTCCCATACTGCGGAGTCTGATCTGATGTATATTCACGAAGTGTTTGCGTTAGATAAAGACCAAGTTCGCTACCAGTCACATATCCATCTTTAGTGTAATCAGCTTCACCTTCAAGACCCCGTATAAAAAGCGGTGTGAAAATACTCTTAGCAGGTACTTCTTGGTCAGCATCTCCAGCAGCAATAAATTGACGGACTGGTTTAGCAGTTACATCACGGATATAAGCATTATCTAGTCTAGGATTTGCTTTAGTTTTAAACACCGTGCCAGAGAAACAGCTATCAAAAACAAATAAAGCGTGCTTGGCTTCAATTTCCCTAGCCCATAACATCATCCGATCCATTGAAAAAGCATATTTCAGAAAACTCCGTTCATCAATAATGGGGTCTGGAGCATCAACTGGAACAAGATAGCCTTTAGTTCGGTTTCTTGTGTGTCCATGTCCTGTAAAGAAAATCACCAAACGATTATCAGGCTCATAACCGTAGTTATCGATAAAATCTTTGATAGAACTCCGAAGACTCTCTCCAGTGGGATTTCCTACGGTAGTAACGTTAAATCCACGCTCCTTTAATGTGTTAACAACCTGTTTTGCTTCCGTCTCTACATTATTCAATCGACCCCAATGCTGGTAATCTCCTACCCAAATTACCAAGGCATGACTTGACTCATAGAAAATAGTTGATTTCCCATCCTTGTCAGTAATCTCAAGTGCTTTAGAGTTATTCTCTGCTTTTAATTCTCCACTGCTTGAGAGATAAGCAGTTAAACTGACCAACGCTAATAACTTAAACAGGTAAACAAGTCGCTGTTTCATTTCTTCATCAAAGTCTTGAGAGCATCAATTACTTCCGTTGGCTGAGTAGGAAAAGCCTATGAATTCGTAAAAAAAGTACCAAAAACTAAGCTTAACAAATTGCTACATCTTACAGCTTACAGTTCGCAGTACGAGAGATGATCGGCGGATTAGGGAACCGATGAGGGGGAGGGTTTCTCCGATTTTCAGCTCATTTTTGCCGCTGGGATTCAAGCTGGGGAGATGAGCTTGAGGAGCATTTTGATTAAAAGTAAGTTGCTGGTAGCTCAACCAGTCTCCTCCTTTTCTCCAACCGACGCGATCGCCAAAGTCTTGCCACACTTCATAATTCCATCCTCCTATTCCCCCCAGCTCCTCATAGATATCCTTCTGGACGCTGAAACCAAATTTTCCCTGACTGGATTCTAGCCAAAGTTTATCGATGATGCCTAAATCTTCACAAGAAAAGTTATCTATATCTTCTGTTTTAAGCCACTTTTCGTTGAGTCTACCAGCAGCTTGAAGCATTGTTTTTATTGTTTCCTCGTCGGCTTCTTTCCACTTTCCCTCTGCTAATAGGTTGCGTAGTGGACTATAGTCTACCCCTGTTGATTTTGAGATTAAGATTGTTTGGCTATCTTTTTGCAGCAATGAAGGAGTTTCCTCTGATGGCGTGACAGTTGGTGAACCTTTTGTATCATCCCCATCAGGAGTTATTTCTGGTAATTGACTGGGTGAATTGAAAGCGACTGGTTTAGTTAGTGAACGAAAGACTATATCTCCCTGTCGAAGTCGAACATTCTGTATTTTCCCGTACTGTGGAGATTGGACATTTCCAGTTAAACCAGGGAGAGTTGTTTGGACAAAGGTTCCTATTTCTAATCCCGTAACATATCCATCTCTATTAATATCAGCCTCTCCATCTAATCCCTGAATAAATAGTCTGACAAAATCATTACCCGCAGGGACTTCTTCCTCAGCATCTCCAGCCGTTAAAAACTGACGAACAGGTTTAGCCGTAAGAGTGCGAATATAAGCGTCATTAGGATTAGGTTTGCTCTTAGTTTCAAAAAGTGTTCCAGAAAAGCAACTATCAAACAAAAATAAAGCGTGATGAGATCTTATTCTTCTTGCCCAAGCCATAACGTCTTCCATTGAGATCGCAAGACGGAAGAAACCTGGTTCATTGATTATAGGATCTGGAGCATCAGATGGAACTATGTAACCTTCTGTTTCATCAATCGTCATTCCATGCCCAGCAAAGAAAATTACTAGCCTATTGTTTTTATCGTAACCATATTCGCCGATAAATCTATTAACAGTATCTCTGAGTTCTTGGCTGGTAGGATTTTCTGTAACAATAACGTTGAATCCCCTTTGTTTTAAAGCATCCCCAAGTATTTTAGCTCCCTTTGGAACTGCCTCTAAGAGGTTGTCTGAAAAGTATAAATTATGACTTTAAAGCCCCCTAAATCCCCCAATTATGGGGGACTTTAACTCTTCTCCCCCCAAACTTGGGGGGCTGGGGGGGCTTGCAACACTTAGTTTGGTGCGAAATCAAAAAATTGAATGTATAAAAATAACTTTTCAGATGTCCTCTAAAGAACCCCAATGCTGATAATCACGAACCCAGATGATTAAAGCATGACTTTCCTGATAAAGGATAGTTGATTTCCCATCCTTGTCAGTAATCTCAAGTGCTTTAGAGCTATTCTCTGCTTTTAATTCTCCACTGCTTGAGAGATAAGTAGTTAAACTGATCAACGCTAATAACTTAAGCAAGTAAACAAATCGCCGTTTCATTTCTTCAAAAGAGGCTTGAGAGCATCAATTACTTCCGTTGGCTGAGGTTGATTCTTATCTTGGAAAACTTTTATCTCATCTCCTTGGATGATTATTATCGTTCCGCTACTAAAGCGAGGATCGTTATCGATAAAAACCTCGCCATCCTTGCTATGAAGCACCAGCCCTCCATATCTCACATCGCGATATACCTGTAACAAGGTTCTCGCTAACTGTCCTACAGCAACTATTCCAGCAAAAATATAGATCAGTGGTAATCCTTTAGTATCTTCTATGGTTGACTTATCACCTGTTATCTCACCATCGAAGTTCAACTCTTCTCTGACAGTTCCAACTTGCTCTCTCGGTACGCGCCACTGAATATCAACTGAGTCAGTTTCCTGTCCCCGAACAGAAATTTTTGGGAATAAACGGGCAAAAATTATCGTCATAAATCCCGTTAATACAACTCGCCTGGTTAGTTTCATAAGCTTTTAATCCCTAGATCTGTCCGCCTAAAACTATTAAGATAGCTAGCCAGATTAGATCTCAGCTTGCCAATACTCACTGTAGGAATATTTGCCATAATAATTTCGTACAAGCTAGTTACATATAGTAGCAAATTATTGGCGATCGCTTTATTGTCAATCAAACTCCTGCATCGAAAAGTCTTATTTCTTAAACCCCAAGGATGTCAAACTCGACAAAGTAATGCAATTGCATTACTTTAAAGATATAGCTTAAGCAACAAGTTTAGAGATTGCTATGACTACAACACGAACATCAGATACAGAATCAACCCTTACTGATCGCTATCAAACTACAGTTCCCGCTTCTGTTCGTAAAGCCCTGGGCTTAAACAAGCGAGATAAAATCAGCTACACTATTGAGCCTGACGGGAAAGTAGTCATGTCTCGCGTTGAACCAAAAGAAAGTGATTCTATATTGGGTAAGTTTCTCAATTTTCTGGCAGAGGATATGGAAAAAAATCCCCAGCACTTACAAGCAATTAGCTCTGATTTAGTAAATCGCGTTCAGTCTTTGGTTTCTGAAGTGGAGATCGATCTTGATGCGCCACTCTCGGACGAGGATGAATAAGTTTGTCTGTCAGTAAACCATTAGTAATCAACGGATGGAGCATCTTTGCTCATCCCCTCTTGATCAAGCAACTTAAAGAACTTCTAAGTCAGGTTGAAACTTTGAGACAAAAATATCCTCAAAACTATCAGCAAAAAAATGCCACGAAGCGTTTAGCTGCCATAGTAAAGTTAGCCTTTGATGTCATTCCTCAAGATCCAACACGCAGTGATTACCGCCAAGGTACGACCCTAGGAGATGATTATAAACACTGGTTTAGAGCTAAATTTTTTCAGCAGTATCATCTATTTTTTCGCTATCATCAAGAGTCAAAAATTATAGTCTTCGCTTGGGTGAACGATGAGAAATCTAAGCGAGCTTACAATAGCAAAACAGACGCTTATCGAATGTTCAATAAAATACTCAAAAGCGGGAAGCCTCCAGACGATTGGAATGACTTACTCGAAGAAGCAAAGGGAGAAACAAATCGATTGGAAAAAATAGTTAAATCTAAAATTTGAGCTAATTATAAATCAAGTTTTTATTAATGAAGAAAGACCTCATTTTGAAGTGTTCAGAAAATTCATCCAATCACAATTACCACTGGAATGAAAAAGAGAATAGAACAAGATATTTGTTAATTGCTCTAATTCTATATTATGTGCTTTTTGATTTTTGTCCTGTACAGAGAAGATTCGTAAATTAATTCTAATATAATTATCGCTGATGACTAGAGTGGCTAGTATATATTTGGGAAACATACATCAAAACCCAAATTTAAAAGAAATAATAGCGCAGCAAACCTGCCTCACAGTATCCTTAAGTGAAAAAGATCGCTCTAAAGGCAGAATTCACGCCCATACCGACTCAGGTATCGCCATTGGTATTATTAAAAGTCGCGATCGCCCTTTAGCATCAGGAGATTTGTTTAAAACTGATTCTGATCAGCTAGTTTTAATTCAGCTCCAGACGGCAGAATTATTAGTAATAGATTTGGCAAATTTAGGAGATTGTGACCCAACTCAACTTATAAAATTAGGTCATGTTTTGGGTAATCATCATTATCCCCTGGCGATTCAAAAGAATAAAATTTACGTTAAGTTAATTACGCCTAAGCCTGTGGTAGAGAAGCTAATTAAAGATTTATTTGTTGAAGATTTACAAATTAATTATGAAACAGTTTCATGGCAGAATAAACTAAATTTTGCTGCCTCTAATCATTAAATTGATAGCAGTTTTTATTTAAATTAAATATGGGCAGAAAAAGAGCCAGGAAATTTGGTCTCGCACCATGCCAACCTTAAAATGGTTTCAAAGTCTGTATAAGCATAATAACCTAATCCATGAGAGTCTGTTAATTTAGGTTGGTCACTTTTCGCGTCTTACCTCTTTCCATATCACTTTGTAAGCTTAGTCAATGTTTTTCGTCCCGTATAAAGTATCCCTACAGAGGATGCATATTATCAATTGATAACATAATCCAGAAAAAAAGTAGCAGCGTACACTTTTTTGGCACGGAAAAATAGATAGTTTTTATTATAAGTACATTAGTATAGTTAAATTTAACTGGTTAAAAATTTTTGGTGATTAATAGTTATTAGTTAGTACTAATAACTATAATGAATAGTCATCTTTCTTGACTCAGGACAACTTTATTTTGCCCTGCTTACTTACATGAAAATTTGCAATAGCATCTAGAGTCCCGATTTATAGATTTACTCATGAATCTTGCTCTCATAGCAACATGCTACTCATGAAAATACTTTTTGAGTGGTTCTATGGCGTAATGAAAGTTGCAGAAAAATTTATCAAAGTAGATTTTAAGCTATTTTTTTCATTTTATATTTGAAATAAATTTAGAGTATAGATGCAGTTGAATCTTGAAAAAGATGGTGAGTTATTGATTTTATTCCATAAACATTAAACGTAATATCAGTCAAACAAATAGAGAATACTATGACGGAAAAGCTTCTTTTCTGGGGAATTATTATATTTTTAGTTGCTACCTTAGCAATTGGTATCTGGGCAGCTAAACAAGTTAAAGGAGATAGCGAAAACTATTTAGTTGCTGGACGAGGACTAATATTACCCTTAGCAGCAGCTACCTTAATGGCACAGTCAGTAGACTCCAATGCCACCTTAGGTAATACAGATTTAGTTGCCGAGTTTGGTTTTTGGGCAGGGGCATCTTTACCAATAGGATTAGCACTATGTTTATTCCTAGCAGGACTATTTTTTGCTAAACCGATGAACCGCATGGGACTGATTACTATCCCAGATTTTTATCGAATTAAATACAATCGCTTAACCGAAGTCGTAGCATCTCTACTAATGGTGTTGAGTTTCTCCTTTTTGCTGGCTGGTAACTTAGTGGCAGGGGGATACATGTTTGAAACTTTTCTCGGCACGACTTACACAGCAGGAGTGATTTTACTGGCGATCGTGGTTTTTATCTATACTGCTAGTGGTGGATTATTTGCGGTAGCCTACACTGACGCTATTCAAGTCGGTATTGCTTTTATTGGTTCTTTAGGCTTATTTGTTTTTGTTTCCAGCAATTTTGGGATCAATCTGGCTTCCGATGTGGGACCATTGGCTATGGCACAATTGAGCGATCCTGCTGCTGGTGCGGTAATTAACTGGGCAACTCTCTTAGCTTTGGGTTTAGGCAACCTGGTAGCGATCGATTTTATGGCGCGTATTTTCGCTGCTAAAAGTCCTGAAACTGCCCAAAGAGCCTGTTTGATTGGTGGTGCTGGTACTTTAATTATTGGCGTTCCTTTTTCCTTAATCGCTTTATCTGCACCACAGATTTTAGCTGATAAGGGAATCACTCCTGAAGGTCCAGTGCTTTATGCTTTACTCAGTGATGTGGCACCACCTTTATTAGGATTGTTGGTGATTGTGGCAATTCTTTCTGCTTCCCTTTCTACTGCTGACGGGGCAATTTTAGGTACTTCTTCGGTGATTGCTCATAATATTATCGGTATTCGCAGCGATGATCACAACGCAGCAGGAGACAGGTTGCTATTAATTACTCGCGTAATGGCTTTTGTGATTACGATTATGGGAGTCTTTTTTGCTTTAAAAGTTCCTGCAACAGGGGTTCTATTATTACTCGCCTTCGATCTTAGTTTTGCGGGTTTAGTTGTCCCTTTGGCTGGAGGTCTTTACTGGCAGAAAGCAACTTGGCAAGGGGCATTATCTTGCATTGTTTTAGGTTCTTTAACACGATTGATTTTCTTCGTGCTAATGCCTACTGCTTTTGGCATTGATAATACTTTGCTGTATATTCCTAATAATATTTTGACTGTTGATTTTGATGGTTTTCCTACTTTAATTAGTCCTTTAGTCGGGTTGGCTGCCTTTATTATTGTTTCTCTGATGACAGGTAAAAGTCAGGCTGTGCGCGAATATGTACATCCTAAGGTAAAAGAAGCCCAAGTATATCGAAGATAAAACTAAGGCGATCGTTTTATTAATAGAGAAAGTCAGGATTGAGGAGAATTTTGACAATGCAATCTCACCTTAATACCCAAAAAGTCCATTTTTTCTACGTTACCGCTTGATATAGAAATTATCAGATATTAAAATAACATCCTGTATAAAACAACGCTCTGTGCAGCTAGTATTTGTGTAGCATATATTTCTGCTGTGCAGACATTTTTTCTCTAATTTCACTGATTTTACTAATAGCTTCTTCTTCTCTTCTTTTCCATTTAATTGCTTGCGATTGTTCAGCAATTTCTTGGTATATTTTTAATGACTCTAAATAATTTTCCTGTTGAAAACAAATTTCAGCTTTAAGAGTATCTATAGCAATACTTCGACGTAAGTTTTGTGGATTTTTTCCTTCAATAAATTGCATAGGATATACACAATTACTTTCATTATCTAACCATTTATAAGCTTCTATATAATGTCCTTGATCAAGATATAAAAGCGCAAAATGTTGGCATACAAGAGTCTGGTTATTTAAATCTTCATTAGAAGCAGACTGAGCAAAAGTCCCGACTAATTCATGGGCATCTTCTAGTAATGATCTAGCATCCTCAAAGAGTGATTTATCATCTGACTCATGAGCAATTTTTATGAGTGTAAATGCCTTTTCTGACATAGAAAATATTGTTGTAGACCACTCTTCACGTTTCTGGGATTCTTCGATCAACCAATTCAACCAGAACAAACGATCTTGCCAGTAATATTGAAGGTGAGAAAACTGATTAACCTGCACCCATAGTTCTTTAACCCGATCATAATGACTTTTAATCGCGCACCAATCTAATACCGCTAGTAAATTATTCCATTCTGCATCTAGCTTTTGATATTTATGCTTATAATCTTCCCAGTCTTGTCCCCCATTGTAATCAGCAAAGTCAACTGCCCATTGTGTCCAACGGGCTCTAGCATCTTTAGCAAAATCAAGATCTTGTACTAGCTCTCTTTCAAGATATTGATAGATAACTGGATGTATCGAATGTCTAATTTTATTGCCTTCATTTCCGTAGTTAATCAAAGATAATAATTCAAGCTGCTTAATTATTTTTTTTATTTCTTCTAGCCCAATTGAATCTCCAGCTACTATTGCAATTGTTTCCTCTTGAGGAAAGTCAGGAAAAAAGGATAAACAGATTAGAACCTTTCTTTCAGATGGACTAAGTAGAGCAAATGATTTCTTAAAACTCTCGTAGGTTTTATCTTCAATCGAATCAAAATTCAGGTATTTCTTAAGATTACTAGGTTCTTCTGTATGCTTCTCTCTATGTATTCTACCTAATGCAAGTACGAGAGCAAGGGGAACACCACCAACTCGCTTAAATATCTCTCTACTTTCTTGATCATCAAGAAATATATTTTTAATTTTGCTTTTAATTTTTTTTTGCTTCTTAATGAGTTCAAGTCCTTCTTCCTCTGATAAAGGATTTAAGTATATAGAAGAATAAAAATCCACCTTATTACGGGTGGTTATAATTGATTTTACTGAATTGGGTAGGTTAGATAAGAAAACTAAAATATTTTCCCTTTCTCCACTACTTACCGATTCTAAGTTGTCAATGATTAGTAATGTAGGTTGTCGACTCAAGCACTTATAAGTTTCTTTAATCTGCCTTTCCCCATCAGTACTTAAAATTAATTTTTTGGATTGTTTATTTTGATACTTTTCTGATGTGTTAGCGATATTTCTAATAATATATTGCAGTCCCAAATTTTTATAAGCTCGCAGAAGATTATTCTTAATCCCAAAAGAAATATTTTTAAGAGAAAGAAAAATAACAGCTGTAAATTCAGGAATGGATGATTCTTTCAGCTCTTGAGGAATTTGATGATGTCTCTTATGACAAAAACAAGCTGCTTGAAGAGCAAGCGAGGTCTTTCCAATTCCTCCCGCTCCATTTACAACGATAATGTGTTGACGATAATCAGGAGACAAAAATTCAAAAATCTTTTTTAATTCTTTCTCCCTAACAAATAAGCCACTACAATCATGCTGAGAAAGATTACTCCAAAATATCTTATGATTCGATGTCTTTTCTCTCATATTTCTATCATAATTCTATGGGAATAGTGTTTAAGAATCGATAAAGCTCAATGTTAAGAAGAATACATTTTCAAGAATCCAATTACTTTGTAACCTATCAATACATGGAATACTATCTATAGCTTACAGTAACAAAGATAATTTTTAGCATTATTCGCTACATTTCAACGAATTTTTATTAACAAATATTTAAGTATATTAACCTGATTGAACTATTAATCTAACTACTTGTTATTTTTCCTTAAACCACTCTTTAATCTCTTCCGCATCTTTAATTAAGCCTTGTCCATTATCAAAGTACTTTAAAGCTTCCTTTCCTAATCTCTCAGCCTTTTCCTGATCGCCCTTTTTAAGAGCTAAGCGCCAGGACGACGCTAGCCAATGACCAATTCGAGTTACTTCCTTAAAAGCTTTAGCCTGCCGTAATCCCATGTCAATTATGTTTTTAGCTTTATCGTAATCACCTTCTGAAATTTGAATATTTGCTAATTCATTTTTTGCATAATTGGACATTCTTGACCAATTAATATTGGTAGCTTGGCTTATCACTTCTGTCAATAGTATTTTGGCTTCTGATAGATTGCGTTCAGGGTTCTCTGGACAATTTAATATCTCTGCTTGATAATAGAAAATTCTAATCAAATATCTTTGACAAAGAATACCTTTAATACCAGAGTTGCTAATTTTATTATGAGCATAATTAAGCTTATCAAAACTGTCACTATATTTACTCTGAATTTTCAACAAAACTGAATGAATAATAGCTAAATTAGACAGGGCTTCAGCTAAGGCTGATGTCCCTGATCCTTCAGATACCTCATAATCCCATGCTCCTAGGATTTTCTTCTCTGCTTTGAAAAATAAGTTCTTACCTTGAAACCCTTTTAGGATTAAAATCCAAGATTGAGCAGATAAAGCATCAATATAGATAGACCAATTTTGACGGTTGTATGATTGCTGTTCTATCCATGACCACCATTGATAACGATTGTCCCAATCACCTCTAAGATCGATAAAATTATCAATTTGCTTCCAAATGGTTATTACTTCCTCATATCGTCCATTAACAGCACACCAATTCAAAACATTAAGAATGTTATCTAAATCGCTTTCTAAAATATCATATTTAACTATCCAATCTTGCCAGTCTTCACCTCCATACTTTTCTGTAAATTCTTGATAATATCTAATCCATCTTTTTCTCGCATTATCATTAAATTGCTCATTTTTAGCCAATTCAACTAAAGCGTATTCACGAGTTAGAGGCAACATTCCATACTGCTCGTTTTTCTGCTCGATTAAAGAAAGTTGCTTTAGCTTATCTAAACCTTCCTCCATAACAAACTGATCCTGCGCTAAGCCTGATACTTTTGCTAAAGCTTTCCAGCGTGATTTAGTACGAAAAATTGCTAACGACATTAGCAAAACATGAGAAGGAGTTTCTCTAAGAGGCTTGACCGACTCTTCAAAACAAAACTTAGCTATATCTTGAGATAGTGGAATGGATGGATCGATTATTTTCTGTAATGAGTATTTGCCAGTCAATTGTCCTACTAAATAAATGAGTGCTAGTGGCACTCCTCCAAAACGATTGTAAAGCTGTAGCGATTGTTCTCGATCTAAATTGATATTTTTAACTGTTACCTGTTGTTGAATCAGTTGTAAGCTTTGTTCTTTCGATAAAGATCCCAATGATACCGAAGGAAATACAAAATTTACTATTTCGCGAGTAGTTACAATTGCTTGGGCTGTGGTAGGTAAGTTATTGATAAAGCCTAAAATTTCTTCTCTGTCTCTGCCTTTAACAGTTTCTAAATTATCAATTATTAAAAGCGTTTTCTGTTCCCCTAAAGCATCATAAATTAGCTGTTGCTGTTCTTCAATAGATGTTTTACTAATTTCTCTTCTGTTTAGAACTTTGGCAATAGTTTTGAGAATATCCTTTAACGTTGCTTCCTTAATCGGTCTAGGTATAAATCCAGCGGGAATTAGATCTGTCTCTTTAGCTGATGTGAAGATAATTGCATCAAAAGTAGGAATGCTCGTATTAGTTCCATTTTGATTTTGTCTTGCTTCTAAGCATTGATAAGCTGCCTCCAATACCAGCGAAGTCTTACCAATGCCCCCTATGCCCTGAACAATAGTAATATGCTGCGTATATTTAGGAGCAATATATTCTAGTAGTTGTTTGATATTTTCTTCTCTACCAATTAGCTGCACAAAATTGCGATGGGGCAGATTATGTAGCGGTGATGAACTATCAGAATCTTGAGAATTTTGCTCTGAAGGTTCTTGCTGAAAATTATTAGCCACTGATTCCATATTTAAATTTAGTGCATGACATAGCTCACAGAAACTGATGTAGCCTACAGGTTTTCCTGTAACGAACCTGCTGACAGTATCTCTTGATAGCTCTAAATGCTCTGCTAAGTCTATTTGACGGGTAAATCCGTTACGTAGAAGTGCTGATTTAACCGTTTCGATGTATTGAGGAGCAACTCTCAGAGAACGAGTCATTTGTCAAAAAAATATTCTGAAATCAATTTCTTTTTAGCTTCAAGTCAGACTAATGATGCATCTAAATCAGACATCTTTCCGACATTCTAATCCTTCATAGCTCAGACATAGATGAGTTTTTATATAGTCATCACATCTACATAGCCTAAGGAAAAATAAAATTTATGTTAAATTTTGCAAAGACTGTCTTGGAATTAGTCGCTATTTTCATTACTTTCCCCAAACATCGATATACACTACTGTTTTTCTTAACTATCGCCATCGTATATTACTATAGTATTGTTCAATAATCTAAAGATTTAGGAAATCTTTAATTGTAAGATAGAATACATTGTAGATCGCTGAATAGTAATGTTCGATACATAATATTTGGGCGATCGCAATGTAGTCAGACAAATTAAGAAATATAAATAAGGTCACAACTATCATCACCAACGACGAAACACTAAATAATTAATTGAGCGCTTTAATCGTCATGTGTCTGATCGGGAACCTGACTGGAATTTCTTTAATAAAAATCAAAATTAAATGATGTGAGTATAACTTTCTTGATTCTTACTTTGGGAGCTTTAGGAGCTTTTCTCAATACTGTTATATTGCTCGGCAGCATATTTAAACCTAAAGACTCTGCTTCAGAAGATATTAATTCTTCACCAGAAAAACTAAAGCTAACTTTAATTATTGAAAATGAAAAAGGAGAGGTAACTAGAGAGCAAGCTAATGTTAATCAGCGTGATGCTAGTAAAGTGTTGCAAGCAATACAAAATTCATCCTGCTAACTAATCTCTTAGCTTCTCAATAATTAATGCCCAGTGAAATTAAAAAATATAAAAAAAAGCTAAAGAAGAAAGGCTTTCCAAGAATTTAGCGATCGCCTTATTTTTTAAAAGCTATAGAATTTTAGTCAGGCGATCGCTCTTCCATCAAAGGCATCATTTGTAATTAATCTCATAACCAAAATTTTAGAAAAATGCTCGATAATAATGACTTAGTAATCAATTACATCACTAACGAGGCAGGAGAAAAGACTGCTGTAATTTTGCCTATAGAACGATTTGAGTCATTACTCGAAGATCTACAAGACCTAGCAACAGTAGCAGAAAGAAAAATAGAACCTACTACTAGTCATGCGGATCTGCGGGCAGAATTAAAACAAGATGGCATTATATGAAATTGAATGGAAGCGCTCTGCAAAAAAAGAACTTAGAAAGCTAGATAAGCTAGTCATTATCAGGATTTTACAAGCTGTAGAAAGTTTAGCAGAAGATCCCTTACAACCAGGAAGCAAAACGTTAGCTGGTAGTAACTCAATCTATCGTATTCGTGTTGGCAATTATCGAGTTATTTATAACATTGAATCTTCTGTACTTACAATTGAAATTATTAAAGTTGTTCATCGTGGGCAAGTTTATCGGAAAAAGTAACTAGAATTGCCTTATTTATTAAAGCTACAGAATTCTATTAATGCGATCGCTTTAACGATTAAAATTCACATTGCTATTATTTTCTAATTCTCAAAATAAACACAAAAATAAAATTGTGAGTAAGTATGGCATGACTGTTGATTTGTCGGAGGAAGATCAGCTTTTTTTTAGTAATAATTCTCGAATTTGGCGACCGCATTATCATGTCCTACATCCACGGCAAGAATCAAATATAAATAATCAAAAATTGTTCAGAGATTATCAAAAAAGCTATTAGATATGTAACCTAAAAAGTCTTTAGAGCTAAACGCTAAACGCTAAAAGCTAATAGCTAAAGCATAGCCGTTTTATTGAAATGTATCTCCAAGTCTGACAAGATGAAGAAAGAGATCTTCCTGAACCGAGAAGTTTACCAAAAGTCCAAGAATATATACATAACTTAGCAAGCTTCGAGATTTTAACAATATTTCTTTGACTAAATTTACCTTGCTTCATCGACATACAAAAGGCTCATTCAGATCATGTTGAAAATACATAGAAGCTGTCAGCATCCTTGTCAAACTAGGTAAATTAGTAGGATATGTAGAGCGTTTGGATTTTAGGATAAGATGACCAACAAAAAAAATCTAGTCGTAGTTGGTAACGGTATGGTTGGTCATAAATTCCTGGAACTGATGGTACAAAAAGATGTATCAGAGGAATGGAATTTAGTTACCTTCTGCGAAGAGCCTCGAGTTGCCTATGACCGTGTTCATCTAAGTAGTTACTTTGAGGGCAAAACCGCAGCAGATCTGACTTTGGTCGAGCCTGGATATTACCAAAACAATAATATCAGAATTTATATCGGCGATCGCATTACTAGTATTGATCGCGCTAATCGTCTGGTCAAGTCGGCTAATGGAGTTGAAATTAACTACGATAAGCTGGTTTTAGCTACTGGTTCCTATCCCTTTGTGCCCCCGATTAAAGGGAAGGATAGCCCTGGTAACTTCGTTTACCGCACCATCGACGACTTAGAACAGATGGAGGCTTGGAGTAAGCATTCCCAGGTAGGGGTAGTTGTGGGAGGTGGCTTACTGGGGCTGGAGTGTGCTAATGCCCTCCAGTCTATGGGTTTGAAGACTCATGTAGTGGAGTTTGCCCCCCGCTTAATGCCTGTCCAGATCGATGACGTAGGGGGGACAGTACTCAAGAATAAGATTGAAGAATTAGGAATTAAGGTACATACCAGCAAGTCCACCACTAATATTGTCAGCGAGAACGGCAGGCTGGTTAAGATGAAGTTTGCCGACGGTAGTGAATTGGCGACGGACATGATCGTCTTTTCCGCTGGAATTCGCGCCCGTGATGAGTTGGCGCGGGAGTGTGATTTATCTATGGGACAGCGGGGCGGTATTTTAATCAACGAAGACTGTTGCACTAGCGATCCTGATATTTATGCGATAGGGGAATGTGCTCTCTACGATGGTCGTACCTATGGTTTAGTGGCACCAGGCTATAAAATGGCGGAAGTAGCCAGCGATCGCCTGACGGGGGCAGGAGAACAAAGCTTTACTGGTGCCGATATGTCTACTAAGCTAAAGCTGCTGGGGGTAGACGTTGCCAGCTTTGGAGATAACTTTGGGCGCACTGAAGGGGCAAAAGAACTAGCCTTTAACGACACGATTAACGGCACCTACAAGAAATTAGTAGTATCAGGAGACGGTAAGCATCTCCTCGGCGGTATCCTAATTGGCGATGCCTCGGCATACGGCAACCTGCTACAGCTAGTCCAAAATAAAATTACCCTGCCACCCCATCCCGAAGACTTATTAGTTCCCCCCCGCGAAGGTGCCAGCGCACCAATGTTGGGGGTAGATAGCCTACCTGATACGGCGCAAATCTGTTCCTGTAATAACGTTACCAAAGCCGATCTCTGTTCGGCGATCGCCGATGGGGTAATGGATCTGGGAGAATTAAAGCAGTGTACCAACGCTGGTACTGGCTGTGGTGGCTGTGTTCCTTTGGTTAAGGATGTCCTCAACAGCGAACTGAAAAAAGCTGGGATGGAAGTCAAAAACCACGTCTGTGAACACTTTGCCTATTCTCGCCAGGAACTTTACCACCTGATCAGGGTAAACAACATCAAAACCTTTGACGAATTGCTAGCGACATACGGTACGGGTAAAGGCTGTGAAATTTGTAAACCTACCGCAGCCTCGATCCTAGCATCCACTTGGAACGAGCATGTCTTAGCGCGTTCTCACGTTGGCTTGCAGGATACTAATGACTACTACCTAGCAAACATCCAAAAAGACGGCACCTACTCCGTGGTTCCCCGTGTCCCTGGAGGAGAAATTACTCCCGATAAGCTAATTGTTATAGGGCAAGTGGCGCAACAGTTTGGACTTTATACTAAGATCACTGGGGCACAACGGGTAGACCTATTCGGGGCACGAGTCGATCAGCTACCAGAAATTTGGCGCATCCTGGTCGATGCTGGGTTTGAATCTGGTCATGCCTACGGTAAATCTTTACGTACCGTTAAATCCTGCGTTGGCAGTACCTGGTGTCGCTTTGGTGTCGATGACTCTACCGCACTAGCCATTGAATTGGAAAAACGCTATCGAGGATTGCGGGCACCCCACAAGTTAAAGTCGGCGGTTTCTGGCTGTACCAGGGAATGTGCCGAAGCCCAGGGTAAAGACTTTGGCATTATCGCCACCGAAAACGGCTGGAACCTTTACGTCTGCGGTAACGGGGGGATGACTCCACGCCATGCGGTGTTATTGGCTACGGATCTCGACAAAGAAACCCTGATTAAATATATTGATCGCTTCTTGATGTTCTATATCCAGACTGCCGACAAACTTCAGCGTACCTCCGTGTGGTTTAGCAAGCTGGAAGGAGGTATTGACTACCTCAGAAGCGTCGTGATCGATGACTCCCTCGGCATCTGCGATGAATTAGAAAGGCAAATGCAGTACCTAGTAAATACCTATCAGTGCGAATGGAAAGCCACCCTTGAAGACGAAAGTAAACTGCAACGCTTCCGTCATTTCGTCAATAGCGATCGCCCAGATCCTGGTCTAGCCTATGTCGAAGAACGGGGTCAAAAACGTCCTGCAACAGCCGAGGAAAAAGAACAGTTAACTGTTTAGATGCTGTTGGTTTAAGTCCAGAAACTGAAAATTAGTCGGTTCGTAGTTATTAGTTTTTAGTCATTAGTTTTTAGTCAATCTGCGAACTTAAATCTAAACTCCACGCTTATTAGTCATCAGTAATTAATAATCAGTAATCAATCTATGGTTCAAACAATACCTACCCAGCAAACAGCAACCCAGTGGCAAACCGTTTGTCATATTAACGATATCCAGCCCAATACTGGAGTCTGTGCCCTATTTCATGAAGAACAGGTAGCCATTTTTCGTGTTGACGAAACCGATGAGGTTTACGCCCTTTCCAACTACGACCCCTTTGCTAAAATCTACGTTCTTTCTCGCGGCTTAGTGGGAGACAAACAGGGAGTAATTAAAGTCGCCGCACCGATCTATAAACAAAATATTAACCTGCAAACAGGGGAGTATCTTGACAATCCTGAAATTAAGATTCCTACTTACCCCGTTCGGGTAGTTGCGGGAGAAGTGCAGCTAGGGAAATAAAGTTAGTTGATTGAAGTAAGTGCGATCGCTCGTTTGATTTAGGGCGATCTTTTTTTTTGTAGATCGCTTACACTTGAGGATAAAAGTAGCTGATAATCTCCATGACCGCAAAGTCCATCGCAAATACAAAACAGACTCTCACTGCCATTTTATATTGGGAAGAAGATGTCTATGTTGCCGAGTGTCCTGAAGTTGGTACTGCTAGCCAGGGAGAAACCTTAGAAGAAGCGATCGCTAACTTGAAAGAGGCTACAGAGCTTTATTTAGAAGAATTTCCCCTTTCAGATACATCACGTCGTATCTTGACTACCTTTGAAATAGACAAAGCTTCTACTAAGTAAAGAAACATTAGTGATTTGATGCTTGAGTGCATTGGATATATTTATTTGAACAGAATAAGTTATGGTCATACAGTTCAACTTGTTGTTCTGTATTGTAAAGTTCTTTCAGGAAGAGCAATTGAGAGCAACTAAAAAATATGTGCAGTTGTATTTAGAAGTGCTGCATCAAATCTTTTATAAGATTACTTGATTTTTAATACAGCAATAACCATAATAAGCTCCTCAATAAAGGTTTGCGTACTTTATCGATTCAAAATATTAGTATTTTCAAATAGCTACACAGCAAGGTTTTTACAGTATTAAATATTAATCTTGGGGTCTGATCTATAAAGACAACATAATAGAGGAGCTGTTTGTCTAAAATTAATTATATAAAATAGAAGCATATTTTAAAGTTAATTTTATGTTGTTGCTAATGATAGATAGGCTTATCTCTATTCTCAGACCTATATAAAGTAAGAGATTTGTGGTTTAAATACAGAATAAATATCTGATTAAGAGCTACCTAGCTCAAATATATTAATCTTTAAATTTAAAAAAACAGCACCTAGGCTTCTCTGTGGTCAGAGGTTATAACGGTGGAGGCAAAAAACTATATACAAATATATAAGTGTAAAGATGCCTAAGTTACCTAGAGTCACGGCAGCAGAGACAATCAAAACTCTTGAAAAGCTTGGTTTTACAAAGATTCGTCAACGTGGCAGTCATGTCGTGATGAAAAAACAGCTAAATGATGAGAATTCTACGATTAAAGGATGTGTTGTCCCTTTTCATAGAAAGACTTTGGCAGCAGGTACTCTCCGCAATATCTTGAACCAAGCGGGTGTCTCTAAAGAAGAATTTATAGATAATCTATAGTTTGTTCATCTTATTGGGAAGCAAGTATTTTTTATTTGACTAATAATACTTAATATCTAGATGCTTGTCCTGTCTAAAATGAAGCCCATAAATATCAACATTTCTGGCTTTGAATAAAATAATAGAGAAAACTTGGGTGACAATCAAAAGATATTTTTTGTTTTACTATTGTCAGTCGTTATTTTTAGAGCTATAACTATGTCGGAGTCAAAATCAATGGTGAGATATGGTTCAACTAGACATAGAAAAAATTGATGATACCTTGCCTTATGGAGCAAACAGCGAAGATTTTACTAACCTGATCGATGCCATAAAAATCAAGCAAGGTAATGATTTAGGAATTAAGCAAGTATATGGGAAACCCAATATTGAGAATGCCAGAAAGATCCTGAAAGTTATTGATATTTCTAGTGATGGCTTGTCTTTTACTGATGAAGGGCGACAATATGCTTATGAAACTAATCAAGCAGAAAAGCAGCTACTTTTGCTTAAGATGCTTCTAAAATATCCAGCATATGAGTATTTTTTGCTAAACATATCTAATAATAAGCTATCTGAAACATCACTGGAAGAAATTCAGGGATATTGGGGTAAGAATAGCTATGGCACATCTGAATACAATAGACCTCTTGCATAAATAATTTAATGAATAAGTCAAATCTATTTTTGACAAGCTATTTAGAGAATTTCAGATAATTGCTGAAACCGCTAAGATTCGTATTCGTGCAAGAGGTCTAATAGAAATGATGCTTCGAGTACCTTGGCTAGACTAATAGAGTTAGCAGGATTGGGAACATTTAAGATAGGGAGAAAAGGTAAACAATCTCGTATTGAATGGAATTCGAGTGCAGAAAAATTAATTAGGGATACTCATCAATTAGCTATTTCAAAATGTAGCGAAGGAGTAGATGAAGATCGCTCATCTCATTCTATGGAGCATGAAATACCTCATCAAAATAAAGATCTTTGGATTGATAATGCTAAACCATCAGAGATAGCTGAAGAGCATAGTAATGCTAATGAGAAAATTCAAGAAACAGCATTAGTTAGAGAAGTTTTAGAAAAATCATTTTCTAATCAGCAACAAAACAATAGCCTTTCCAAGATTAATATATCGGTCAAAATTGATATAACTGACTGGGAAATCGACAAAATTACTGCTTTTTTCAAGGCTAGTCAAGGAATTTTTGCAGAGAATGATGAATTATAAACTACCTGCAAGAGAAGTAACAGCCTCTTTGATTATGGATGTCGTCGAGCGATGTTGTCATGATGGTGCAAATATTGATTCCTTAGTACAATACACCAATAAGTCAAAGCCTTATGTTGTAAGCGCCATTGATGCTGGGTGTTTATTAAAAATGCTGGATGTTCAAGAAAATAAAACTTGGAGAACGAGCAAAGATTGTGCGGAAATTCTCACTAATACCCTATCTAAACAGACTAAGCTAGTTGTTTTTAAAAAATGGCTTTTTGCTTGGACTCCATTTATTTTATTTCTCCAATATATTCAGATTGGCGATGACATCAATACTGCTGCTAGAAAAATTGCTTCTCGCTTTAGCTTTAATAAGAAAAAAGAAGATATCTCAAAACTACTTTTTACTTGGGCTAAAAATTGTAAAATCATGAATGCCAAACAAGAATTATTAATTCCTAATTCATCCCAGAAATATCAAGAAATCTTAGGCGGTATTGAACAAGATGTTATTGATGCTAGTCAAGCACGAATGTATCTTGCACAAGAACTTGGAGCAGAAATTTTTAGCTGGCTGAAACCTGATGAAATTCAAGAGTTGGAGAATGGACTTATGAAGATTCAGGAAGCTCCTAGAGAGTCTGCCCATTCATTAGGGATAGCTTTAGAAGACGTATTAAAACGAATATACGTTGATTTATTAGGCTTCGATGCTCAAGATTTAACTAAGAAAAATACCATATCCCAGGTTGCAGAGTGTCTCAGAAGTAAGGAATACATTCATGCAAAACAACATCACCTAGTTTTAGCTCAGGGGCATATTCGTAATATGGCAAGTCATGGCAAGGAAGTAGAATCGATGGAGAAATGGGAACTTACTTCAATGGGAGCAAAAGGACAATTGTTTTTTACCCTCGCCCTGATTAAAAGTTTGTTTCGGTATGCAAAGTATCAAGAACATTTATACTAATTATCGGGCGATCGCTCTTTTGATTTAGGGCGATCGCCTGATTATTAGATAAACAAGCTAGATGACACTTTAAAATATTCGCCAAGTGCTTTCGCTTGTGCTTTACTAATAGACCGCTTCCCATTAACCACTTCTGACACAACACCACTTGAATCAATTATCCCGACAAGATCTGCTTGACGAGTATGACTAGACTCCATCAAATGTTGCAGAATTTCATGAGGTGTAGACTTTTCCATTGGATAGTGCTCTATTTCATAAGCTTCGATTAAGTGTACCAGCAACTTACAATGGCGATCGCCTTACTCATTTTCAACAAGAAAGTAGAACAAAATAAAGTCACTTAAGTTAAGAAATATAAAGTAAGTTCTAGCTGTTATTACTAACCACTAAAATTCGAGACCCCGCGCCGCCGTTATGCGAAGCGGTACCATATGCGAAGCGGTATCCTTTAGGACAGGCGCAAGGGAACGCTCGAATTAACTAACTATGAACAGTCTTAACCAGTTAACTTTATTTATATCGACTTAACTAAAGAACCAGCGTCCTACAGTACCATCATCAAGATCGACGAAGTAAAGACTACCATCAGGAGCTTCGATAATCTGAACTACAATATTAGCCCCCGTGGTAAAAGTATCAAAGGAGGTCACGTTGCCCTGGTCATCAAAGCTGGCATGATAAACAATTCCTTGACCAAGGTCGTTAAAGAATAAGTCTCCCTGATATTCTTCGGGGAAAGCATTTCCTGTGTAAATATCTCCCAGAACGATCGCATTAATACCATCGGCGCTGTGATTAAGAGCCAAAATCGATGGTGTGGCAGTCTGACCACTGTTATAAAAAGCCTGGGATTCAGGCAAATTACTATAGCCGCCAGTGGGCAGATTATTGCCATTACCCCCTTCATAATAGGGCCAGCCAAAATTAGCCCCAGGTTCGGCAGAGTTAATTTCTTCCCACTGTGTCCAGCCGACATCACCGACAAATACGTCGCCGTTACGGGGATCTATCGTCATGCGGAAGGGGTTACGTAAGCCATATTGATATACTTTAGAACGATTAGCGTTAGGATCACCGTTGTAGAAAGGATTATCCGCTAAACCCTCTCCAGTAATCGGGTCAATTCTGATAACTTTTCCTGACAGATTATCCAGATCTTGAACCCGAACGGTACGGGGATCTACCCGATTGTAGGAAGTACCATCACCATTAGTAATGTACAAAGCGCCATCGGGACCAAATTCCACAGAACCAATAGTATGAGACTCGCTATCCGCCGCCAAAAAGTCTTCTAAACTGCTTCCGTCAGGTAAAATTCCTGCTGGTGGCTCATTAAAGTTATTGGTGCTGTTGGCAAAACCGTTGAAATTCTCCCAGGTACTATTTGTTCCCAAGATTACCACCTCACTTCCAGGAACTGCGGTGGTGTAATTAGTGCTGGCATCAGCGGTAATCCGAGTTAATCTAGCAGCACGATTCCCGTTACCATCAGGTCCTGCTAATCCATTATTCTGAAAGACTTCAGGGGGATCGTAAGTATATAGCGCGTAAATATAGGGACTCCCATCAAAAAAGTCAGGATGAACCGCAATATCCAGTAAACCGCGATCGCGTGTACCGTTGACCTGAGCCGAGATATCGATAAACGGAGTCGTCAGTAACTGACCATTTTGGGCAACCTTAATTACGCCACCCTTTTCCGCAATGTAAAAGCGATCGCCATTGGGAGTCCATTCAATCGCTGTGGGTTGAATTAAACCAGAAATAATGGTTTGAGTGTTTAAAGAAACTGTAGAGGGAGGGGCAGGCAGCAAATTGGAATTAGCCGCTACCTGCCAGCTGAGAATATCGTGATTATTGGTTAAGCCTCCTGTACTACCGCTGAAACCCAGAAAAGCTTGGGAACCAACAACGGATGTCAAGTCTACATTAGTACTGAGTAAGGCGGTTGCAGGTTTAGTGTCAGTATTGCTTAAGAAAACTTCTAATAAATTGCGATCGCCATCATAATCAATCCAAGCATTGAGAATCCCTCCACTGTTGAGATCAAACGGTGCGGTAACCGTAGCGAGGGGAATATCAAAGTTGCCATCTTGCAGCACGGAGATATGGTTATTGTTAATATCCCAAGGATTGCGATAAGTATCAAATTCAATTGCTAAGCTTTTAGTAATAGCTGCTAGGGCACCATTTTGATTATTGCCATAACCTAGATTTCCCCCCAGCTGACCGAGAGCAGCAAAAGCCTGAACATCATTTTGCACCATGAAGGTAAAACCATCAGCACCGCCGCTACCTCCTGAAAGCCGAAATTGAAATTGAGTACTAAAAGAAGTCTCACTATTAATCGCTAATGGTCGATCAAAAAAGGCACTGCCTGCTTGTCTTCCTTCATTGGTGGTCAATCGCAAAACATTAGACGCTTGGAGAGCATTCCCATTAAGAGTGAGGGGGGTAACATCGGCAAAGTCTGCCAAATCAATAATGGATTCAAGCCCCGATTCATCATCAGCAATTGTAACTAAGGCAGTTCTGGGGGCTAGCAAGGTTGCCCCACCAGTTACGTTATCAATCGTAAAGCTAAATTCTTCGTTACCCTCCACCAGGGCATCATTCAGAATCGAAATAGTTACCCTCTTACTAGTTTCGCCATCAGCAAAAGTTACCGTGCCAGATGCTGCGCTGTAGTCTTCCCCTGCGCTTGCCGTAGCGTCCACCGTAGCGTAGTCTACCGTGACTGTGCTATCACTACCCTCAGTACGGGCAATGGTTACCTCGACGGTTCCTTCATCTTCATTAACCTGATAAATACTGGTTTCCAGTCCAATTACCCCAGGATTGCTAGGATTTTCTCCTAACTCAATGATGCCGCGGAAAGTACCTGCAAAGCTATCGGGCATATCATTCCACTGTCCTGAACCATTCCAGTTTATCAGGGTATAGTCTTCCCCTGCGGTAAAATTGCCGCCAAACTTAAAATCATTCGGCTCATTGGGTGCCCAGTCACGATAGCTGCTAGTCTCACCATTCACCCATTGAAAATTACCTTCCTGAGTGCGATCCGTTAAGCCAATCCAAAACCGTTCCGTATTGCCAAAAGTTTCCCGCAGCCACCCTTGTTCCGCAGCATCATTGATCGTAACCAAGTTACCCCCCAAGCTCTCGGCTTCAGCTTGAGCCGCCTCCCAGGATGCAACGGTACTGGTGAGTAAATATTTACGATTATTATAGGTGAACGTTTGAGGGGGTTGCGGTTCCGAAATTTCAATAACGCCGCGGAAAGTACCCGCAAAGCTATTGGGCATATCATTCCACTGTCCTGAACCATTCCAGTTCATCAGGGCATAGTCTTCCCCTGCGGTGAAATTGCCGCCGAACTTAAAATCATTCGGTTCATTGGGTGCCCAGTTAAGATAGCTACTAGCTGCACCGTCAACCCACTGAAAATTGCCTTCCTGAGCAAGATCTGTTAAGCCAATCCAGAGACGTTCCGTAGTGCCAAAAGTTTGGTTCAGCCAATTTTGTTCCGCAGCATCATTAATCACTACTAGATTCCCCCCCAAGCTAGCTGCTTCTGCTGCCGCTTCTTCCCAAGTCATGGCAGTGGAGGTTAACCGGTATTCATGACCGTTGTAGGAAACTAAAAGTGAACCATAGCCATTTATAACGGCAGCGTCAAGGGCTAAATCCGCTTCAATCTGACCAACAGTTAATTCTAAATTCCAGTCCCCTCCTAGCTGACTATTCCCCGTTAAATCAGACGATGCGGCAATATCAGCTTGAGTCAACTCGCTTAGTTGAGTTACAAATTCAACCCCCTTCGCATCGGCAGCAACGTTACATCCATAAACCAGAATGTCTCCATTTTCCCCTAGGGATTTTGACCAAACTGCTAAATCCGCAGCATAGCTGTTGAGGTTTTGTAAATTAAGATTAGCTGACCCTAACTGAAGATTCCCTGTTTGACCATGAGAAACAATCTGAATACTGTTTACCTGGCTGTAATTTGTTAGGGATTCAGTAATTTGCCTGATGCCATCACGACTAGAGTCTAAAATAATTACCTCAGTATGATTATCATGATTGGATTGAGGAATTAGGCTTTGATAATCATCTATGTTGGCATCGATAAATAGAATATTAGTAGTCTGATCCAGGGTTGCATTTAACTCTGGAGGATTAATATCGGGCATTTATTTACTTATATACTTAATTTTATAAAATAATTATTAGCTTCTGTAATATCACTGAGAAGTTATTTTCAGAATCTAGCATTATTTTCAGGGCAGTATTTTAAAATTCTGATAAAATCACTGATTGATTAAGTAAAGAATAGATAAAAGTTACAGATATAGTCCTATTAGTACCAGTTTTGGATAAGAGCATTAATTCGTTGAGATAGCTATTAGCTATTAGCCATTTGCTTTTCAGGGATTTAGTGTTCTATTAAAAAGAAGATGAGAAAGGTTAAAAACGCAGTAGCTCCTGATTATAAGAATTGAGATATTTAAATCCTCTGATTTCGTTAAAGAAAATATAGCAATATAACTTTAGGGTAATTTAAATAATGGTTTGCTAAAGTTACTCGCAAGATGATTTTATCCAAAAGTTGTGAAGAGAATACTTATCTTCAATTTAAAATTATCAAGACATATGTAAAATCAATAATAAATTATTCCAAAAATTAGATTAAGGAAAATAGATCTGCTCATCGATTAAATTTTTTTGAGTTTTGAGTTTCCTTAGTACTTACTTTAAAATTTTTTCCAATAATTCTAAATTTAAAGTCTTTTACAACACTCTTTCTTGAAATACCTGCCATTTTATAGTTTTTTTTGCCCACCTACTTAGCTAAAGGCTAAATGCCTCTAGCTACCCCAACAAATCTAGATGCAGATTCTAAACTAACGTCAAACAGTAGAAGGTTGATGCAATAAAGAGTCTAATTCTCCTTTGCCATCCAATTCATAGACATCATCACATCCACCTAGATGCTGTCCGTTAACAAAAATCTGTGGTACGCTGCGGCGACCATTGGCGCGCTGCGCCATTCTTTCTCTGGCATCATTATCGCCATCAATTTTATATTCGACAAAATCCACGCCTTTCCACCACAGCAATAATTTGGCGCGGATACAGTAGGGACAGGTAGCCCAAGTATAAATTTCTACGTTGGCTTTAATTAACTCTGGGTGACGATTGAGCAGCGGATTGAGAAAATCAAGCATGGTTATTGACTGATTGTACTTCACGCAAATTATAGCGATTTAAGTGATATTAAAAATATGGTTATTCTCATTTGAGTGAGATAGACTAAAATTCTCTGATTTTGGTTAGTCCTAAAGGATATATTATGCCCTTGTGGTACACCTTCGGCTAACCGCTTCGCATATGGTTAGTAGTTAGTTGCTAGTTGCTGTAGAGTAGACATGCCTTATTGCAGACAAATCTACTCCTAAACGATTCAGTTATGATGCTTAGTTGACCATAACCTCTTCTTTTTCGGCATCTGTTGCTGTCGCCGCTTTTCCCTTCGCTTCTGCTTCCTGAGCCATTAGCTTAATAATTGAAGCTTTTTCAATCAGACCCACCACTTCTCCAGTCTCTCTAACTACCACTAGTTCTGGATTACTACCAAGCTCGAATAATTTTGCTACTTCTAGTAGGGAAGTGTTTGCCGCGATAGTATCGCTGGGAGGAACAGGTTTAACTAGTTCCTGAACCAAAACATCGTTCCACTGAGAGGTAGGAATTGACTTCAAGTCTTCCGTCATAATAGAACCAACTAATTGCTGATATTGATCTACAATTAGAAACTTTCTCCAGTGTTCCTTTCCAATTACGTAGTTATTAACAAACTCGCGCACTGAAAGTTCTTGAGACGCAACGGGGCTATCGGTAATAACCGCATCTTCGGCAGTGTAGCGACTGAGCTTATCCTGCACGGTGGCTGATTGTGCTGCAAAACCAGCATTCTGTAACAAGAAAGTTCCAATGAGCAAAGTCCAGATACTGCCAACTTGACTAATGCCTAAGATAGACATAATTCCCAGGGCGATCGCAATCCAGCCAATAACTTGCCCAACTCTACCTGCGAAAATAACCCCTTTATTAGGATTCCCTGTAAACTTCCAGACGATCGCTTTAAGAACGTTACCACCGTCGAGGGGTAGCCCAGGAATCATGTTAAACAAGGCTAGGATCAGGTTAATGTATGCCAAAAAGGAAACCACAGCCTGAATCGGAACGCTTAGAGGTGCCTTTGCCACCAGAGTAAACAAGCCATACAGCAGGACGCTGACAACTGGTCCAGCGATCGCCACGGAGAAAGCCTGGAAGGGAGTCTCGGACTCTTTCTCTAGGGTAGCCAAACCGCCAAAGATAAAGAGGGTAATCGATTTGACTGGAATTCCTTGGGCAATTGCTACGAAGCTATGACCCAACTCATGAGCCAATACTGAAGAAAATAGTAGTAAAGCCGTCACTAATCCCAATATCCACGGCATAATTCCCGTAAGCTGGGGTAGCTGTGCTAGTCCTGAGGCATTGCTCCAAGTTACTAAGCCCAAAACCAAGAACCAAGAGGGATTAATAAAAAAAGGTATACCAAATAAGTTTCCAATGCGAATGTTGCCGTTCATGGCATGCTCCTGTCTGAATAAGGCAATTTGATTTTCCCCTAGTATGGAGAAGATACAAATCTATATTGTTATTTAAGATTGATTAGTAATAATATTAAGATTTTAACGAAAGGAAAATAGCAAATCATCCATCGACAGTAGAGTAAAAACCGTCCTTAGAATTACGGTAACAACTCTGATTGTCTTCGTCATAATGAAATAAGTAGATGTTGAAATAAAGATGTCAGATATTACCCCTAGCTATCCTGATTCCTATACTCAAGAAGATATTCAGCAAATTCTTCAGCTGGCGATCGCCAAGCATCATACTGAAGAAGAACTAACTAGACAGCAGCTTTGGGAAATTGCGGCGGATTTAGATATTAGTAACGCTGCAATTCAGACAGCAGAAAGAGATTGGCTTGAACAAAAAGCACTTGACCGTCAGCGGAGTTCATTCGATTTATATCGCCGTCAAGAATTTAAACAGAAGTTAACCAAATATGCCATAGCTAACACTTTTTTAATGTCTTTTAATTTTATTAGCGCTGGCTCATTATCTTGGTCGCTATACATTCTATTAATTTGGGGATTGGGAGTGACCTTGAGTGGTTGGCAAGCCTATCTATCTCGGGGAGAAGAGTATGAGCGAGCCTTTCAAAGATGGAGTTTTCAAAACGAATTCAAGCAAACCGTTGCCAACGTTTGGACGAGGTTGCGGCAAACTTGGCAGGGTTAATTATTGTCCAACAATCTCCAATAGCTAATTAATAGCTACTGTTAAAAATTTCTTGTCTCGCCCACTGATCTGCCTCTAAGATCTCATCCAGGCTAGGACTAGCAGTATTTTGACTACTAAAGCGATCGCATACCGTCTCAATCAGCCTGGGAATGTCTAAAAAGCCAATCTTCTGCTGGAGAAAAAGGGCTACCGCCTGTTCGTTAGCCGCGTTAAGTACCGCTGGCATTAAGCCTCCAGCGCGCCCCGCAGCGTAGGCTAGCTGCATACAGGGATATTTTTGATGATCTGGTTCACGGAAGGTTAAATCTCCCGCCTTAACTAAATCTAATGGCTCCCAATCTGTATAAATCCTCTCAGGGAAGGACAAGGCATAAAGTAAGGGTAAGCGCATATCAGGCCAGCCTAGCTGCGCCAACATGGAAGTATCCTGCACCTCAATTAGGGAGTGAATAATACTTTGGGGATGGATGACGATCTCAATGCGATCATAATCAAGGTCAAATAGATAGTGTGCCTCAATCACTTCTAAGCCCTTATTCATTAGGGTGGCAGAGTCAATGGTAATCTTTTGTCCCATAGACCAGTTGGGATGTTTGAGGGCATCCTGCACCGTAACGGAACTGAGTTTTTCAACGGGTAAATCACGGAAGGAACCTCCCGAAGCGGTTAAAATGATGCGGCGTAACCCATCAGGGGGAACCCCTTGTAGACACTGGAAAATTGCCGAGTGTTCCGAATCCGCAGGTAGTAATTTAACCTGATGTTGTTTAACTAGAGGCAGCACCACTGGAGCCCCTGCAATCAAGGTTTCCTTATTTGCTAGGGCGATATCTTTCCCTGCCTCAATAGCAGCAACGGTAGGCAGCAAGCCAGCACAGCCCACAATGCCAGTAACCACGCTCTCCGCATCTCCATAGGCGGCAACTTCACAAATACCCTCCTGCCCCCCCAAGATTTTGGGCTGCTGCTCACAAGCGGCGATCGCCGTTTTTAAATCTGCTATTTTAGTATCATCACCTAATGCAACTATTTCAGGTTTAAAGGTACGAATTTGTTCCGCCAACAGCGCCACATTACTCCCCGCTGTCAAGCCAACGACCCTAAACTGGTCTGGATTATGGGTCACAATATCCAGGGTTTGGGTGCCAATCGAACCAGTTGAACCCAAAATAGTAATTGCTTTCATTATGCAAATTTTTTGTTGATTAATCTGCTCTTACTATACGTGAGTTCGACAAGTCTCGAAAATTGATTTACGGAGGCTAGTTAAAGGTGAACTCCTGAGAAATGATATTAGTCTGCTGAGGTGGTGAAAGGGTTAAAGGGGAAGGGTTAAGGGGCTGTTTTACGTTGAGATATCTATTCCATTCTTACTTTAAAGAACAAAGGGCAAAAGAGCTATACAGTCCCAGGGGCGACACACACAACACGGAAACCGATAAAGTCGTCGCGGAAGTCGCGGGCAAGGTCGTTGCGGATCGCTGAGCGGCAGTTAGAAGGAAAGTCGAACCAAGAACCACCACGTATTACTTGATGATTACTATTTCTTGATCGCCAAGCACTGCAATCAGTTGGCGCACCTTGATAGTTTTCATGCCAATCATCTTCGCACCATTCCCAAACATTACCGTGCATATCATATAGACCAAAGGTATTGGGTTGATATTGACCTACATCAGTAGTTCCCCTCATATTGCCGCCATAGTTAGCCAGTTTATCTGTAATGGTATTGCCAAAATGATATGGAGTAGTTGTTCCAGCGCGACAGGCATATTCCCATTCTGCCTCACTGGGCAATCGATATTCTTTTTCCGTCTGTTGCGATAGCTTCAGGCAAAATTCGACCGCATCATCCCAAGAAACATTTTTTACGGGTCGTTCATCATCTTTGAATCTAGAAGGATTTTCACCCATTACTTGCTGATACTGTGCCTGAGTAACGGGATATTTACCAATCAAGAATGGTTGAACAGTCACGTCATGTTGTGGTCTTTCTCTTCCATTACCTTCATCTACTAGTGAACCCATCATAAAAGTTCCACCAGGTATATAAACCATCTCTAGCTTGATACTGTTGCTTAAATTTTCTGTTATGTATTGAGCACAATAACGTTCTTGTCTAATCTCTTCTCCATCAAAATTAACCGTAACAACGTTGAATTCAAAGAACAGCCAAGGAATTTTGGTTCTAGTTCTTACAACTCGAATACTTCTATCTTGAGTATTTAGTTGCTCAAAATTTAAGAATTCAAAGCTTAAATTTTCCCCATCTTTCACAGGATAATTTTGCATCTCAGTTGCAGTAGGTAATCTGTAATAATAATCTTCGGAATTATCCAAAGCTAAAAAATAAGCTTTTAAATTTAGCCAAACACAAAACTTAAAGGCATCCTGATATCTAACTCCAGTAATCGGTATTCGAGCAGTCCCAGGTTGCAAGGGTTCTCCTGAATTTAGCCTTTCATTTATAAACAGCTGATATTCAGCACAGGTAATAAAACTCTGGTCAATGCTGCGGTCTTCATCAATTACTAAAATATCTCTCAATCTCCGAGATAATTTCACTTCTGCTGCTATCTTAAAAATTGAGGGGTCGCTAGATTCTAACCCTTTTTCTAAAATATCTTCCAGCCTGTTTCTCACATTAGGGTCTCTTTCTAAGCCTTCTTCTAGGCAGTCGTAGGCTAATGTTAATGAATAAACATCTGAGTTATTAAGAGCTTGTTCAATCAGCTTGGTTGCGTCTCCTTGAGATGCGTAGAGACGGATAGTTTCTGCCCACCAAGGGTTGTTAAAGGTATCGATTAAAATATTTTCCTGCTGAATCTTCTTAATTTGAGCTGCCGCTAAATATTCCTGGAAACTTAAATGAGCAAATTCATAGATGCCAATCTGTTTTTCGACCAGTAAACCACAAACGTCTTTAATTTCTGCTAGGAATAATTCTGGGGTTAAATTCTGATCGACGGTCGCAAACTGATCATAAATCAACTCTCCTGCTTCAGCTAGCTTAAAGCTACGAGTTTCCCGCTCCATTAACTTTAACGCCAAAACCTGTAGAACAGATTTTCGCTGTCCCACCGTCAAAGTAGTTTGAAGTTTTTTAGCACTTAAGCGACCGCCTAACAAGACATCACAGATTTTTTCATAAAGCTCAACTCTCCGTCTCGGTAATGCCGCTCCTGTATAGTGAACCGTAGCAATCATCGTCACTAATAAAGGATTAGTCGCCAAGACTCGTAATGGAGGACTATTAACTATCCGCTCAATTAAGTCTTGGGCATTATCTCGTGCTTTAGCGACTACCGCAGGATCTTTTCTACCGCCTCGCATTCTAATTTCTGTCTGCCGATACCACTTATGAATAAATTTTTTAATCTGGTCTAGGTTAAAGGATTTGACCTCTAAAACAATGCCAACTTTCTCAAAAAGATCACTGTCATAACCATAGGGACGAGAAGTCAGAAGAAAGGTTGAAGACTTGTACTTGAGCATTTGCTCATTAATCCACTTGCTTACCTGGATACGCTCTTGCTCATTAGCTACTTCATCCAGTCCATCTAGCATTACCAAACATTTTCCTTGTTTGAGCTGTCTGGTGAACCATTGTGGTGGCGGTTTTAGTTCAGCGAAGGCTGGCTGCTGTTTAACTGTATTTCTAATTAATTCTGGTAAATCAGGAGGATGCTCCTGCAAAATATCTCCTCGTAAATCTCGTAAAAATAGCAGAATCGGCAGAAAGTAAGGGGCTTGATATTTGTTATGCAATTTTTTAGCATAAATCAAGGTTAAATACTGTAAGAGCGTAGTTTTTCCGTATCCAGGGGGAGCTAGAATAGCGATGTTGCTGTAGCTAGCAATTTGAGAACTTTGTGCTAAGAAACTCCAGATTTTCTGCTCCTTTCGCTCTTTTATCGGGTTATCGGCAATAATCTCTTTGGCAATATTGTCAGGAATTTCTGTAACCAGCTTCAGAGGAATAAAAACATCTTCTAAATCAATAACGGGTAAGCCAATCTTAAATCCCTCTATCTTCAAATCTCGGTAGTAATCAATCAGACTTTTGCGGTATCGCCGCTCAAATCTGGATAGCTTCCACAGCAACTTTCGCGGCAAATCTTCCAGAACAAATTCGACCAAAGCCTCTCCGAAAGCCTGCCCTTTTTCATCAGCCTTCTTTTTGACACCTTTGACAAACCCCCCGCTTAAACTTGCCCACAGTGCCAAAATAACCGTAACTCCAAAGGAGATCATGGCTTGAGTAAAACGTTCACCTGCTATGAAAAAATGCCCTGTAACGACGCTTCCAACACCCGTAGGAAACCACTTAAGCAAAGTCTGCCAGTTCAAGTTAGAATTTTGCGACATGGCTCAATTTTATTATTCTTCCTCAACAGTATTTGATGTGTGACTTAATACTGCAAAGAGGATATTATTTTTTAAACTTTAGCCTAAAAGCCTTCAGTTAATCTTTGAAGCTTATAGCTTTAGGCATAGAGCTATTTAACAAAATTGCGATCGCCTGAACCAAGACTACATTGCAACGGTACGGAGAGGGGGGGATTCGAACCCAAGATGAACTCTTTTCTTGTCGCTTACGGATAGCTTTAACCCTTACTCACTAACGTTTTGAACCAAAGTGAGTAAAAAGTGAGTAAGAAATATAATCATGAGATAGGTTACGAAAGTTTACTAGCGGACTTCGAGCTTTATAAAAAGCAAACGCCAAGGGGAGTAAGTCTAGCCAAAAAGAAAAGTGGCATCTATCTACAATTTAAAACCCCAAATAAAGCTCGCTCTCAATACAACTGCAATTGTCCTTTTACCATTGATGGCATGAGAGATGCTGTCGGGAAAGCTCGGTTAGTCGGAGAGAAACTAGCTAGCATGACTAGTGAGACTGAGTTCTGGGAGTGGTTTAAAAAAGAAGTACAGGAAGAAAACCAGTTAATCAATGATGTTTTGACGTTTGGCGAAACTATCCAAAAGGTAGAAAATGATTTTTGGAGTAGACCCAGTAGAACAAAACGCAAGAGAGACAAAAGTAGCTCTAGTGACATTGCTAGCTGGCAAAGGACTTACGGATGTTTTTACAAGCACTTGCCTGAGTATAAAACAGTAAACCTTACTGATATTCAAAAAGCTATTAACAAGCAAACCAGAGATACTAGAAGTTACAAGTATGCTGTTTCTGCGATGAAAAAATTAGTCAGAACAATTAACCGTAGTGACATCCTGGGCGTTCTTGATGAACTAAATACAACTCAAACAGAAAATGCCGAATTACAAACCATTACTCTCGAAGATTTTCTAGCATGGAAGAATGAAGCTCTTGGTGTAACAGTTCAACTAGACGGCAGGCACAATTTAGAAGGGCGGAAAGCGTGGGTATGGACGTTTTCAATGCAGGTTGTATACGGATTAAGGGTTGGCGAAACTTTTGCTATTAAAAATCTATTTGAGTCTTACGTTACAAAAGATGGTGTAAATATCCCCGCTTTAAACGACCCTAGCAACACAAGTAATCTAATTTACATAGGAGACAAAACCAACTTAGGAACTACGGTTAAAACTGGGAGTAGAATAGCCCGCCCTAGTATACCTCCTAGATATCCAAATTTAATCGAGATACTTGATATCAAGAATCCAATGCTTCCTAGCAACAAGCCAACTAGTAAAAATCACAAAAATATTAGTGACTTCTACGCCAATACCGCCAGAATGAGACTGCGGAATTGGAACGCCCCAGTTACTCAAACTCATGCATTTAGACACCTAGCTAATATCAACGGTATACAAGCGGGAATACCGCAAGAAGTACGAGCGCAAAGCTTAGGGCATACCGTGCAAATGAACGAATCAGTCTACAAGAAACGCCAGTCCACACAAACAACAATCGACTTGTTACTTAATTCAAACTCCAATGCAATCGACTTTGTAACAGCATTGGGAGAAGCAAAAAAACTAGTAACAGAAGACGAATTAAACCGCGATATAGTAGCCAGATTACTATCAATAATCTACCAAAAAGACAGCAAAGTAATTAGTGAGCTATTATGAACACAAGGTAACGACATATAAGCTAACAACTACTAGATTAATCAGACCTCTTTACGGCGAGAGGTCTTTTTCCTTGCCAGTTAATAATTACCCGATAAAATATAATTAGCATACTTAAAATGTTACTAATACAATCCTCCTGTTTCTCGGACTTTCAGGGGGATTTTTTATGCAGAAGAAAACCATATCAGCGCTCTGGCATTTTACACCTTCCCCTCCGAACGTAAACCGTTTTAGCTATGCTAAAAACCTGCGGTCAAGCGGTTGACATTCTTCGGCTTCGGCTCCAGAGTTAGCCATCGCTAATATGCTCTCCCTATCTGTCAGCAGCGCCATTAGATTAACTAATAATTCAAGTTACAAAAAAACAAGTGACTTTCTAATGCTTGTGGTACATAATTACTAGTGCAGATAGCAAAGTGAGAATTGATTATGTACGAAGATGACAGAAGAATTAAGCGTTTTTTAGATGCAAATGAATATGAAGCTTTGTATAACTATGCTCATGAGAACGAGGTTAGTTTGGTTAATGCCATAAGACTTTTGATTGAAAATTACTTAATAGAAAACGATGATACAGAAGAGAGTCAAAAAGTTGAAGAGAGTTACGAGGAGAGGTTGAAAAGGCTTGAGGAATCAGACCAGGATTACGAGGCAAGGGTAACAGGGAATTTTAGGGCTGTCGAAAAGCTGACAGAGCAAGTGTCAGAGCTTCAGGAAGAAACTGAGCGTCTGCAAGATATAGTTAACATGAGTTTTAGCGCTGTACTTAGTGATGAAGAGGTAGCGACTATTGTTGATGAACCAGTATTCAAGGTGAAACAGTGGCGGGAAACTCGCGCAATAGACATTAACGACAGAGCTTTTGCAGCTTTGAGCAAATATGAAGTGTTTGGAAATAAATGGATAGAAAGATAACGAGGGGACGCTCTCAAAAAGTGTTTAACACTTTTGTTTAACACTTTTTTAAAACCCTTGGAAACTGGTTTTAATAGTACCTAAGAAAGCTTTTTGTGTTTTCTTTCCTAGGTACTATTAGCCATTGTTGAACTACTTGAGTACAAAATAACGCAACTTAGTAGATTTGTGCTTATTCAGCAGGTGTAGCTGGGTCAAAGTCGGTATCACTAATGTCAGCTTTGACTTGAGCAGCTTGTTTACTCTCCTCTTTTTCCTCTTTCTTGGCTTCTATCTCTGTGTCCACCTCCTTTTTCCAGTCTTCTTTTTCCTTTTTGAGTTGTTCAAAATTCTCTTTAATATCAACTACCTCAGAGCTAACCTGAGAGACGCTAGACACCCCGCTTTCAATAGTTTCAAGCCCCTCTCTGAATCTGTCTAATCGCCTCATAGCGGCATTTTGAGCATTGAGTTTTTCAGACATCTCCTCGTAAGCATCCTCGTAAACTACTCCGCTGTCTCGTAAGGCGTTGCCAATCTTGCCTGTATTGTTAGCGGCAACCTCCGCTATGGTTCGAGCCGAATCAAATAATGCTGTAGTGGTATCTAGGACGTTGACAGAAGCTTGATAGATTCGGTTGTACTTAGCTATCCTCTGGGTCATAGCGGCGTAATTCTCTGCCCCTAGATAACTGGAGAGGATTGATTGAACCTTGCTTTTAACAATCTCATTAATATCAAAGGCGTTGCCCTCTTCGTCCTTGATACCGATGGCGTTTAGAGTGACGCTTGCCGCCTCCCCTATCGTCTGTGCTAGATTACCGCTCAGTTGAATAGCGTTATGAACCACTAGAGCAGTAACAATGCCCTGATGTATCTTATCTCCTCTGACAGCTTTCCATGCGGTCTGAGCGAATGTTTGAATCTTCTGTAACCCGTGTTGAGCGTGATTGACAACTTGGTTAGTGTTCTTGACGATACCAAGTATTGATTGGTTTGCTTGTAAGTTGGCTAGCCCTAGTCCCGCACTTACCTGGTCAGATTTGCTACTCAAGGTATCTTTTAATCCCTTGAGTCCATCAGTCCTATTGGGATTAGAAGAAGTAATAGGACACGAGCCACCGTCAAGACTTTCACATATTCCTGACTTGGTTGCATCTATCATCCTGCGCTTTGACGTATTGTTTTTGAGGTCTACCAAGTCAGGTACGAGTAAAGTCCCAATGACGGCGGCTACTGCGTCTTTGGTATCTACCTTGATAGCTTCCTGTAGGTTGTCTAATTGTTGTTGATTCACTTGTTCCGCTGGTTGTACTTGAGGTAATAGTTCGCCTAAAGTGTCTCTGAAAGTCGATGTTTGATTCTGAATATCAGTTGTGGTTATCGTAGGAGTTTCAACCTCCGAGCTTGTTAATTTGCTGGCAAGTTCTAGTAAGCCTGTTTGTACGTCAGCAGCACTAGTAGAGGCACTGACCGAGCCGCCGCCACCGCCTCTTGTTCGGACAAACCACTGAGTTTTGATGATTTTCCCTTCTAGCAAAGTTACCCTGTCATTGGTTAAATCAATCTCGCCTTGCAAGTCAAGACCGAGAGCTTTAAGTTCCTTTGTCCAGTCCCTAACAGTGTCTTCGAGTTCAACAATCCTTTGCTCCTGCTCTTCTAGCTGTATCTTAACTAGCTCGACCTCCTTCTCGATTGTTAAGACCCTCTGATTGGTTGCCTCGATTGTTTTTTTTGTCTCTTGAACTTGTAATTCTGTGTCAGCTATAACCGCCTCAATTTCTGTTATGTTCTCGACGACTTCAGCCCCGAACTCGGCTATCTCTATCTTGGTCTGAGCTATCTCTGTCTCAATTTGTTTAGCTTTTTGATTAGCTTCCTTGGTTTGCTTGTTTATTCGTTCTACATCTTGCTGTGTAGACTCTAATTGCTGATTAACTATAGCGGTTTGTTGAGCCTGTTCCGCTAGCTCTGACCTAGTTTGTTGTAATTGAGCGTTAGCTTGCGAAATACTGCTGTTTTGCTTGGACAAGTAGCTAGTTAAGCCCTGATGAACGCTATTGTTTAAAGCAACGGCTCTTTGGTTGGCATCAGCAAACATGCTAGTAATCTTGAGGTTGCCCAGCGCCAGTCCTACCGAGGCGACTAGATTGCCCACGAACATAGCTAGTGCCGCACTAGAAGAAGCCGCTGCTGCTGCTTTAGCGTTGGTAGTAGTGGATATAGAAGTCTTGGCTACTTCCTTTGTAAGTTTGCTCAAATCTGGAAGCGGGGCTACGGCTCCACTCCCTTTGACCATCGCCCACTTAGCTTTCCCTGTAGCTAAATCTTTCAGTATTGGCGTAAATTGGGGGTCGTTCCAAATTATCTTCTGTACGGCACTTGCGGATTTTAGCTTAGTGCCTAGGTAAGCCGTTCCTGCTAATTGAGTCGCAGTACTTACAATGGGCACTCCAGCCTTAAAAACCTGAGTTGTTCCCCCTTCCTCCTTTTCTCCTAAGACAGCGTTCAGTTGCTCTCTCAACTCCTGAAGCTCGTCTTTAACTTCTTGGAGTTCGTTTTTTGTAGCTAGTGATTTGCAGGGGATTCCTGTCATGGTTTGACCTCATCTAAAGTTCGTAGTGGTGGACGGGTTCGCCATTGGCGTTATAGCAGCACATGTGAGTGCCGCAATTAACAGCGCAGGAGCCTTCAGGGCAATCGCCGTTGTCATAAATGCACTCTACGCTGTGTTGTGGCGTACCTTGATTGAGCAGTAACTCGAAATCAAAAATGACTCTACGCCCCGTCTCGTCTCCGTCTTCGTCGAAATCAACCAGCCATACTTCTTTCTTGTGTGGGCTGTCTGGAGCTAAAAGCACCTCAACCCCTTGTGATGACGAATCCTTGGAGAAAACTTGAGACAAATCCTGTATTGATTCAAATTCGTCTATGACGGCAATGTCATCGCTTGGCTCGTATCTAATCTCTCTGCTGCCAATAGTAGGCACGATAGAAACTAATTCATCATTGGCGTATATCGTCACGTCGAAAGTGCTATAGCCATAGCGATATATCTCGCGGGAATCAAGATTATCTGCTCCTGGGTATGCAGTAAAGCCAGTTGGGTTGGGTCTGTTGATTCTTTGAGAACTCCCTCCTACTGGTGAATCGTTATCTTCGGTTTTAATCTGGGCGTAAGCATCGGCGCTAATCTCGTAAGCATATCCGAATCGCCTTGTATTTGCTCCTGAGCCATCATCCTTGATTTCACCAATAGCGTACCAATAGCCTCTAGCATCAGTTAGCTCAAAACTTTCTCGAATCTCTTCGTTAATCCAAAAATGTCTAAAGTAGAGAGTTTCCCCGTCGCCATCAGCACTGATATCGGTAAAAGTTCCAGTGGCTATATACTTATCTTTAGATAAATCTTTTTCAACTTTAAAAGTTAAGACTTCTCCAATTTGTCCGACCCACCTCGCTTTATAATAATCGGGGTCGTTGCCGATACCAGGATACAAAACATTGACAGTCTGTTGGATTCCTCCGATTTGGTAATTTAACCTGAATGACTCTGAACCAATACAATCTATAGGCATGTTAAAAGTTTAGTAATTGATTGCTGTAAAAACCTAATGATGATGGTCTTGTGAAAAGTGTTATACATTTCTGTTTAACACTTTTGTTTAACACTTTTAGAGAGTACTCATTGTTTTGGCGAATAGATTATACTTGCTCTTCGTCGTAAAGAGGCTCATGAGCAAAGCCCAGTTTAGTCTTACTCAAATCATCATTGTAGATACTAAAAAAGACTGTGGTTACAATCTGCCTCCTGTCATCCCTAGTCACAAATCCTTGCCTTGGCTCTGCACTAGGAGCGACAATTATCTGCTCATTATTTGGGATATCAAAGCCGCTCTCATCTTTGTCTAAACGGGTAGTTTGATTTAGCTTTAAGATGACTAATGCAGCTAAATCTTCAGCGTTAGGAGATTGCTTAAGCTCCCATTCTTGTATGCCTAAAGATAGTGCTAGACTCCGATAGTCTATGATTAAATTGTTGCCGTCAAAAGTTGCCCCTGAACCAAATAAATTATCAATAGTTTTACTCATATTTTTCCCTAGAGACTATTATTAGTATAATTGAACTAATAATGATGTCAAAAAGCGATAATTATGTCTAGTCCTGATGTAGAGCTTTTTCAGTCTTTTTGTAGAAGATATATAAATAAAGGTGTAAGAAACCACTTTAATGATATTAGCGGTGGCGACGACGGCAGTCTTAGCCTTGACGTTCCTAGGCAAGCAATAAAACGTGTTTGTCTTCACAAGGATACCGATACCCTGTCTCTTACTATCGGTAGATTACTAATATGGTGGGTGGAAGCTAAGGGCTTATTTAATAATATTATTTACGGCATTCCTAGCACTGACTTTGATATCAAATACACTTATTATCCGCAGGTAAAACTACATTTTAGTGAGGGCAGATACGACTCATCTAGTAATGAACGTCGTCCTATTAGAAGCGAAGTGAGTTTTCGCTGGCGGGAAGAGGATTTTAGTACTACTAATATTACTAAATTGGCTAAAAAGATTGATGCTGATTTTGGTAGACCTATATTTAGTTTTGGTAGAGGTCGTGAATTGTGGACTTATAATGACAAAAGAACGGGTTATACATTTCAGGTATACGTTCAAGACGAAACTGAAGCTAAAAAGATTATCGCTCAAGCGATTGGAATACAGGACGAAGGTGCGCCAGATTGGGAAAGGAATCTTAGAGAACACAAAGACAAGAAAAATTACGGTACCCAAAAAACCGTTAAGGTTATGGGATAAACTAAGAAAAGTCCAAAGAAAAGACCTGTTGGAACTATTAAATTTACTCATGCAGAATTATTCATCCCAGGTACTACCAAGCCCATAATTTTAGTAGACAAAACGGGTTATCATCCTGGCGCTTTAATCTATGGTTAAATTAGTGTGCACCCCTAGGGTCGAGTACCAATGGAATGTCACTTGCACTCTGTTTTTTTTGAGCTAGAAAGGGTTTAGTAATTAACAGGAATCAAGGGAATGGCAACTAAAAGATACAAGATTTTAGAGGGAGCATTAAAATATCTAGAAACGGGTAACAGCGGGAACAATCCGCAAGCTCCTGCGGGTACAGCCTTGAGAGCTTATCAAGAGATTAGGGGTAAGGAGCGTAACGCTACTTACACGCGAGACAGTGAGAGCTTAGTAGGTGAGTTTATTGATGCTGCTGTTAATCCTTTCGGTGTAGATTTTGATGATGCTAACAAATACATCATCCCCCTCAGCAAGCGGGTAGATGACCTGAGCGCCTTAAGCTCTGTTCGCACTGCGGGACACCTATTAGGAACCGTGCCTACTGAAGCGAAGAGGGTTAGAGGCTTTGAGCCTGCTAAAGCAGTGGTTAGTGTCCCCGATGCTAGCTTAGATAACGATAATGCTCAGTCTCAAATTACCTTGTTACGGTACAAGAAAAAGGGTAGACGTTCTTACGTTGTTCCTTTTGGGGCGGGTAGCAACACAGATAAAGTCAAGGCGGTGAGGGCTGAAATCTTAGCAGCTTTGCCAACTAACGGTAACTACAGCGTTAGTTTTAAAGACGAGATAATCTAACACCTTATGGTTAATCTACTTTTAGCCGAGGCTTTTGTCCTGGTTGTTCCGACGAGTGCAACCAGAGACATGAACCTTAGCGACCTTGAAAAACTAATGGCTATCTATGGAGTTTTGGAAATAGCTAGGGATGACTTTTTGAAAGGAGAGATTACCTTTCAGGAGTATTGCGATCTGCAACAAACTCATGGGGTGAACGTCGATTCTTTCCTCAAGACAACAGAGCACAATCTCAAAGAGCTACAGCTAATTTAATATGCCTGCTGGTACTGACCTTATATTCTTTGATACCCCTGAAGACTGGCAACTGATTGTCAATACTTCTCGAACAGCGCGCATAGTTAACGAAAACTCACACGAGCCGATAGCAGGCTTTGACCTTGGGGTATCTCTCAACGAAGAATACATCGCAGTAGTAGCAGGGACGAGTCAAGGCAAGCCTAATTGGTGGCTTGCGGGGGATATCGCCCAGGTGTATAGCTTTGCTAGGGGTGGCAATAATCCTGTTTTGGGTCAAGCGCAGCCAACTAGAACCCGTCTAGTTATTAACACTCTACAGATAGTAGAGACTACCAGGATTAGTACCGATAGCTTTCGCTTGAGATATACTCCTCCTTCTTGGTTCAAGCAATGTACTATCAGGGTTTACAAGTACGTTGGAGACAAGCTTAACTTTGTTGAAGATACCCTCTTTGATATCGGTAACGCTCTTGGTATTGACCCTAATAACCCTAACGGGCTAGCAGCTTTAGGGTTAGCCGCGATTCGTAATGATATTGATGCCAGCTTCCAGAAATTACGAGAACAGATAGAGAACAACGAAGTAATTGAAGAGCAAGAGTTTAGCGATATTCAAGTTCAGCTTAATCAAATAGATGCTGGCATCTTTACTCTAGCTGAAGGCATAGCTCAGTTATTACCGCCTGAGCAGGCATCACGCATTGTTAGTGATACTCGTGACCGACTTAACTTAGACTTAGGATTTTTATAATGAGAAAACTTACTGAAGGCTTTTTGAACCAAGGAAGTGAATCAATTGCAGTCGTTAAAGACCGCGATTTGATTTACCGACTTGAGCCTACCAAACTTTATCAAGAAATAACTGTTGAGAATGTACTTGATGAAGGTACTAGCATTATTGACTTGAGCAAGTACATAGACAAAGACCATGAAGTTGTTAGTTATTTTATGGATATTGCATTTGATGACAACTTCACAAAAGAGGAAATGGAGCAAGCTGAAGATAACGAGTACGGCGGCAAACTAATTTTAATGCCTTGTCGTCAAGGAAAACCTTATCAGAGAGTCAGAATGGTGATAGGTGCTGGTAGAGTGCAGTTTAGACACTTTTTCCTTAGACCTGATGAGACGTTGAAGATTTACAGCACAGTTGCTCTTACCAGCCTCACCTTTGTTTGTGAGCCAGTATTGCTGAGACAACCCATCGTTGCTCATTCTGAAGTATGACCCCAGAAACTCCTCTACAGAAATATCGTCAACGAGCAATAAAAATCCTTGAAGATAAATATGATGTCAATTCTCCTTTGCTCATCGATTACGCGATAGATGATGCAGCAAGGAAAGCGTTGGGCTTGCCTGAAAGACCAGACAACACCCCGCCCTACGAAACTTGGATGATAGATAATGAGGCTAACAATGAGTCATTGATGAGAACTTCAGAAAACGGAGTTAACCTCATTAAGCGTTTTGAAGGCTTTAGAGCAGAGGCTTACATCTGTCCAGGTGGTAAATGGACTATTGGCTATGGTCATACTAAAGGTGTTAAAGCGGGGTATAAAATTTCTCGGCAATTTGCAGAAAAGCTGCTTCAAGATGACTTGAGAGAATTTGAGCAAGGGGTAATGGATTGCGTTAAAGTGCCTCTCAACCAAAATCAGTTTGATGCTCTAGTATCTTTTGCCTACAACCTTGGTGTGAATGCTCTCAAAACTAGCACCCTGCTCAAAAGGCTTAATGCTGGTTACTACGCAATAGCAGCAAACCAGTTCGATAGATGGGTATACGCCAACGGAGAAAAATTACCTGGATTAGTAACAAGACGTGAAGTGGAAAAGAAATTATTTTTAACATGAACAGAAAACAGACGATTTTAGAAATTCCTAATTGGGGTTTAAATGCGATTTCAGGGGCAATAAGTGGTTTTGTGTGCCTTATTGGGAGCAAGACTACTTTACGCCCCTGATTTCGCCCTTCAAGTTGCTAATACACAAGTTCTAGTTGGTCAGTCCGCCATCAAATTAGAGAAAGTAAGTACCGAACTCAATCAGCAGGCGGAGGTCATCAAACAAAAAGACGCTGCTTACGGACAGCTACTGGGAGCTTACCAAGAGCTTCTTAGCCAAGGGGTTCACTCTGACTCATTGGACAAAGCTATAGAAATTGCAGAAGAGATACCAGATATTGAAGACACCAGTGAAATACAACAGGAACTTTCTGAAGTACGAAGTGAGTTATTAGAGATTGATGGGGTGGAGTAGGTGCTTGTAAAAAGTGTTATACGAAAGTGTATAACGCTTTTAGAGAGTACTAACTAAGCTCTCTTTTTTTATAGTTACATTTCCCTGGCGTAGCCCTCCCACCCCTAGCTTATTTCTCTCGGAGCGAAGCGGAAGAGAGTATATATATATTGCGTCTAACTCTTGGCATCGTCAAGGGTTTATTTAAATTAATTAATAAAAATAACTTGTTTTTCTCCTAATAGAAAAAATATAGCAAAAACATAATCAATATTAGGTGTTTGTACTGATGACTTGGGGGGGGGGGTACAATATAGGTTTGTGTCTAAAAAACAGGCATCTACCACCCTTCTAAGGAGGCTCTGGAGAGTCGTTTTTGACATTTTAACTAATATTAATCTGTGAAAATATGGGTGACATACCTTCAATTTCTTGGCGCAAATTAACTGGGAATAAGTTTGTGGTGGCTTTGTGTAGAGCCATGCTTAGTGAGGCTGGATATATTAGACAGCAGAATATAAGGCGTACTGGTGATGATGGCAAATGTCTGTTCGAGGTTGAGTATGACCGTGATTATGTTATGGAGTTTATTGGCAGAAAGATTTGCAAGCCACTGTTTTCTATAGGTAAACAAGGCGTGCTTGATTTGGTTAGTAATGCTTGGGATTATTGCTATCCAAATACTACCGAAAAAGCTACGACTTTGACTGAATAATCTTGATGTCTAAAACTCCTAAATATCGCTCTAAACATGTTTTTTGGGACGCTATAAATCAGGTGACAATTTCTCCTGACGTGGCTCAAGAGTTAATCAAGAAAAATCGCAATAAGCGTCCTGAAAACATTTGGCGTTTTGATTCTCAACACGAGTTTAGGGTCTATCTTGCCTTGATTGAGATTTACGGTGCTGACCGCATTATCAGGCAACATAAGATTGTAATCCTACCTCCCTCTAGATGTTACCCCAAAGGGAAAAACTGGCGTGTTGATTTTGCTGTTACTTCTAAAACTCCGTTAGGTGGTTACAGCTTCTTTGTTGAAGCCAAGGGCGCTTTTTTACCTGAATTTGGCAGCACACTAGCAAACCTGGAGCAATATGACTCCATGACTTTTGACCGTACTTACATTATTTTTGACCAGAAGATTCCATCAGACAACAAGGTGGTTAAAGCCTTGTTGAATAGTGATTTCAAACATCACTTATTGACTTTACGAACCTTAAAAAACAGAAGCAGTTATGACGACAGCTATAGGCGCTTCACTGTGCCCGATTGAATCTATCTACGACTCACGATTAGCAGTGATAATGCAAATCTTGAAATCAAGTTATGAAGAGTTATCTGTCTGCAAAAACAAGGATGTTGAGACATTGCTTGCTGAAGACCTTTTTAAAGCTCAAAAACAAGTCACCGAATGCAGTGAAGAGTTGACAACTAACAGAGTGCTTGATGACTATCCAATACTGGGTGAACTTCTCAAGTAGACCTAACGCTTTTCTTTCCTACGCATTGAACTACTACTAAAACATTAATCAGCATGAAATATCTATCTCCCTACAAAGACGACCCCTACGGCAAGCTCAAAGGTGACAAATCCGAGTCCTTTATCGGAGTTACTTTCAGCGAAGCCATAGTTCATAAGACAGATGGTGCTTACATTATCGCTGGACATGTAACCGAATATCGAGGGGTTACTCGCAGCTATAAACCAGAAGAGGCTTTAGAGCCTGGCTTATGTGCAGTGCCTATTTACGGTAAAGAATACGAAGTCCGAAAAAAAGGCAGTGACGGCAACTGGACATCAGACAAGTTTCAGCCTTCGCGGTTTGAAAAAGCTCTCTATGAGGAAATAGCCGCTAATGAAGATGACTGGATGCCCCACAATTCAGCTATCAAGGTTAAGATTACTTTTCCTAACGACATAAGTCTGGAGAATGATTCTGACGATGAGGTCAAGGCTCAGATTGCTAAGTGGGTTCAAAATGAGCAAATAGACCTCTCAGGCAAGCTACCTGAGTATAAAGCGCCTGTTCCTTATAGTAAAAACAAGGGTGGTAATGGTTACCGCGGCATATCTCCTGATGAAAAAATAGCTTTCCTCAAGAAGCAAATACAGGCAGATATTAAAGACCCAGCCTACGACAAAGAGGAGTCTCTAGCTGAATTAACCAACCAGATGCTTAGGGAACATGCTGATAGTCCCAACTTTATCGAGATTTACTTTGACATGCTGATTAGCTGTGTGAGGTAATCGTGGCTTTTGATTATAGTTCGTTGCAACTCTCAGACGATGGGATAGCTGACACTTGGAAGGAAATCTACGATGACAGTCTAAGTTTGCCTTGGAATATTCATCACATCCTACGGCAAACTATTCTCTTACCCTATGACTTCTACGACATTATCACTGTCTATTTTTTGTTGCCTAGCGCTCTATGCAAGATAGTTCCCTACCTTTTCCTTCATGGTCAGTCAGGTAGTGGTAAATCTACAGCGGCTAAAATCGCCAGCTATCTACACGGGGTTGGTATTAATACCTCTTCTGATACTTTTGCCGCTGTGAGGAATTCCCTAGAGGATAGGCGTTATGGTACTGCTAAAGTCCAAAATCCTGACAACCCAGAAGACTACACTCTACAAAGGGTTGCTCGTAATACCATGATGGTTTGGGATGACATCAACAGTCAAACCTTTACGAGTCAACCAAATTTGTACAACATGCTCAAGTTTGGGACTAATAAATCTACCAGCACCATTACTGTCTCAGGTAAGGAAACGGGGGATGTTCTGAGGTTCAATTGCTTTTGTCCCAAGATATTCTCTAGTATCAGCCCCCTGCACTTAGATGACCGTTTTCGCGAGCTTAAGCGCCGATTGGTAGTTATTCCTTTTAAGCGCGTTGAAGAACTATCGGATGTTCGCAAAAAAGAGCTAAGGATAACTGATGATAACTGGCAAGGGAAGTTGATTGATACGGAAGCTTACGACTGGAAAGGTTTCTCGGAGAAATTTGATAATTTCTGGGATTTAGAACTGGCTCAACTTTATATCGATAGTCGCAAGATTCTCAGCAAAACAACTAGGGGGCTGGGTAGTCAAGAGCGCTCTATCTCGATTGACCTGTTAACCACAGGTATTGTTTGTGGTATCTGGCAAGATGAGGATGTAGCCGTTGAACGGCTTAAGGCTTACTGGAAATGGTTTAAGTCTGAGTCAAGAGATACTAGCGGTTTGGGTAACTTACTGAGTGAGTTTATCAGAAGGGAGGAAAAGAATGCTAAGAACGCCCAGTGTGAACTGAGTATTCCTACTTCTTTTCTGCGTACTCAGGTTGATAACTGGGTTAATAGTGGTTATTTGTTTGAGAAGCCCAGGGGCAAGGAGGTTAAGGAATTAATGCTTGACCAGGGTATGAGAATGAAAAAAGGTCAATGGGTTAAAGGGTAGGAGAATTATGGATTTCAATAAACAACAGCAGAATGTAATCATGAAGGCTCTTAGCGACCTCATTGATAGCAACGAAGAGGTATTGAACTTGTTGTCAACAGCCATAGATACAGGATGTCTTGTCACCAAAGAGGCACTGGCGAGGGCTGGAAGGTTACTTGATGAAACCGACGAGGCTTTTAATATTCAAGAGAAAATCTTTTTGATTCATCCTGATGAGAACGCTAGAGAGGAACTAGTTAAGGAGCTTGTGGAAAACCGACAGACCCTTAAAGAAGGTAGAGAGTACTTCGGCAGTTTAGTGCTTTATCAGACGCCTGAAGCTGGAGCTATTCGTACCAATACTAATAGGGAGGCTGCGAGTGATGCAAATTAAGTTGTTTGACAATCGAGCTAAGTACGTTTTAGAAGCATGTCAGAAGAGAAGTAGTGTTTTTATTCGTGAGTTTAATAGCTTCAGGAAACACTTGCAAGCAAAGGGTTCATGCACTGGAGAATATTTGCTAAGTCTCTATAACAAAGCTAAAGAATGTAAAGAGCTTAGCATTTTTATCCTGAATGCTTTAGATGCTATCTCAGATAGACGACTCAAGATTGAAATCAAAGATGCTGCTGTTAATCAGCTTAAAGATGCCAATCTTTTAATAAGAGCGCTGTGGTCGATACCTGCTGACGGCTTGGAGGATGATGATGGCTAATTTTGACCTCAATCTAACCATGCAGCAGATCAAGGATGAGGTACATAGGCTTAAGTGGGCTAAGTCTTACCGTATTCGCTATATCATCCATCGCTATGGCAAGATAAGCCGTCAAGCTATGGATGATGAGCAATTAACGCATTTCCTAGGAGTTCTTAAGAGCTTGCCCACTCCTAGCCTTAGATTGGTTATTTCTCGGAGTAGGAAAAGAAGAGAGCGGGGTAGGTACTCTCAAAAAGTGTTAAACAAAAGTGTATAACACTCCTAGCTAATCCCTATAAACTCGTTCAGTCGTCCTAAGCTTGACGCTTGGAGTCAAGAAACTCCTCCGTTTTAGCTAGGAACTCTCTCATCCGTTGCCATCGAGGGGATGTCTTAGCTCCCTTGGTGGTTTCGTAGCTGGCTTTATATTGCCGTACAAGCTCTAATAATTGCTTGTACTGTCCGCTTTTAACTAGAGCCGCTTCGCTCTCAGATACTCTGATTACCTTGGTTGCCTTGGCTTTGCTGGGAGTATCTGACTTCCTTCTACCCGCTCCTTCTCTCTTACCTCCCCAGGTATTCCAAGTCTTATTTTGTGTAGATTCCATAGCTTATTAGTGCATTAGTACTTACTTTGATTAAAGAGTAACTTCAATCAAGATGAATGTAAACCATCGATGTAGGAACGATTATGTGTGACGAGAAATTTAAAAGAACTAACAGCATACTTAATGATGAGAATCTTACGAAAGTGGTGGCGGTCGCATACAGAAATAACGTTCAAGTAGATGTCGCTTTGAATCGGATTGTGACCGAGTGGGCTGAAGGTGGAAAAATTGAACGCTTGAAAATGACCTCAGAGTCAACTGAATTGAGCAGGATTTCGGAAAAGCTGAATTTACTATTACAGACTGTAGATGCGGTTGAGGACACTGTTAATCACAATGCAGACAGGATAATCAAAGCCGTGTCAAAAGAGAGGTCGTAGTTCTCTCTAATTAGTAATCACGAATGGTTCGATTCGCTGTTACAACAATCAAATAGCTCGCTAAACCCTTAAATAGATAGAATTATGCATACGGACTACGGGAAGACGCTAGACAGCCTTTTAAGCAATGACAACAAGTCAGTTTTGAATGGCTTTGCTGATGAATCAAATATGAGTGTCAGAGATGCCTTGAACTGTATTCTGGATGAATGGAGTACTGGAGACAAAGAACAGCGCTTAGAAGCGATTGGTAACGCAGTAATAGAGAGCGAGGTTATAGGACAATTGAACGAGGTAAAGTGCAGATTGGATTTTATGAGCGAACAGCTTGAATCAATCACTGGGATATCATCTTTTTAGGTTCAATTCTCAATTTGACAGTTTAGCAGGTTGCTGGTGTAATGTAGCCTGTTTTTTCTTGCCTTATTTTGAGCGCTTAATTAATTGGGGTAACTATGTACTCATTGCACCCGCGTATTATTCCTGCTTATACACGTAAGTGAGTAAGGATTGAGTAAAAGCCAACCTTAGCTAACAGCCAGCGGCAGCGAAAAGCACGAAGCTGAGTGCGTTAGCGCGAAGCGGAGAGGGGGGGATTCGAACCCCCGATGAAGTTTACACCCCATAACTCCTTAGCAGGGAGCCGCTTTCAACCACTCAGCCACCTCTCCAAGGCTTACCGAGATAGAATTATAACAGATTTATTTGGACTGATTGCAAGACTTGATGATTTTTGGCGTAACTTAACCTTTGCTATAGATTGTCTGCCTAATATTTCTAAATAATCTGCTCAATCGAAGCTAACGAACAAAAGCTTATGTCGTCCTAAATTTCACCGAATCAGCATGGGAAGTCAACCCTTCAGCCTGTGCCAAAATCTGAATGGTGCTGGACATTTTCTTCAGGGCAGTTGGAGAATATTGAATTAAGCTAGAGTGCTTCATAAAAGTCTCAACTCCCAACGGTGAGGCGTAGCGAGCCGCCCCTGAAGTTGGCAATGTATGATTGGGACCAGCTAGATAGTCTCCCACCGCTTCTGGGGTAGAACATCCGAGAAAAATTGCCCCAGCATGACGGATTAGCTCAACCAAATCCCAGGGCTCTGCCACTTCAAGCTCTAAATGTTCGGGGGCGAAAAGATTTGATAGCTCCGCTGCCTCCTTTAAGGTATCCACTATAGCAATTAGACCGTAATTGGCGATCGCTTTTTCCGTTAGAATTTTGCGGGGGTGGTGTGTTAGCTGTCTAGTAACTTCCTGCTGCACCTGCTGTGCCAAACTAAAGCTCGTTGTAACCAGAATTGCCGCCGCCATCGGGTCATGTTCTGCCTGAGCCAGTAAATCAGCTGCAATAAAGACTGGATTAGCCTGCTCGTCGGCAATCACCAAAACTTCTGAAGGACCAGCCAAAGAGTCAATCCCCACCGTACCATAGACCATTTTCTTAGCTAGGGTCACGTAGATATTGCCAGGACCAGTGATCACATCAACTTTTGGGATGGTTTCAGTCCCATAAGCCAAAGCGCTGATTGCCTGTGCGCCCCCCACGCGATAAATCTCCTCCACCCCCGCCTCTTGAGCCGCTACTAGTACAGCAGGATTAATTTTGCCATCCTGCCCAGGGGGCGTTACCATCACGATTTTAGGCACCTGAGCCACCTTAGCTGGGATGGCGTTCATTAACACCGTACTGGGATAGGAAGCCCTGCCCCCAGGCACATATAGCCCTGCGCTATCCACAGCATTGTAACGCTTACCCAAAACCACATCATCTTCTTCAAACTGCACCCAGGACTTAGGAATTCTTTGGCGATGATAAGCCTCAATTTTATGGTAGGCAAGCTGAATGGCACGAAGTAAGTCTTTGGATATCTGCTGATATGCCGCATCTAGCTCAGAACCACTAACTCGAAGTTGGTCTGCGGTATAAACCTGTCGATCAAACTTTTCAGTATACTCCAGTAAAGCGCGATCGCCCTGTTGCTTAACGTTAATCACAATTTCTCTGACCAAAGCTTCCTTGGGTTGCATATCATCCCCATTGTTGCGATCGCCAATACGCCTTAATTCTGTTTGTGCCTCAGTTTGCCGATCAATTATTCGCAGCATCGAGATCCCCATATCCATTTAAGCCTTATACAGAAGCGAGCTTCTGAGTTTAATCTATTATATGGATCTTCCCAGCGAGAAAACCAATATATTCCTAGCTTAGCGCGAATTAATTATCTGCTGCCTGATTCTGTCAATGAGTACCACAAATGATTAGGTAAACTCTAATCGCTCCTAAAGCTTACTCAGCAAGCAAAAATCTTTTACTGGTGCTCGATTAATGATTAGAGCCATGGCTTGACAGGAATTCAAAATAGTTGTTATGCTATAAAATCCTGTTATATATATTTCTAATAGCAAAGCGAAATTTCTGTTTAAAAAACTGTGGCTAACTCTAAATCGGCAATCAAACGCATCAGAACAGCAGAACGTAATCGTCTACGTAACAAAGCATATAAGTCTGCCCTGAGAACTTTAACTAAAAAATATTTTAGTGCGGTGGAAGCATACACAGCCGAACCCAACTCAGAGAATATGACGGCGGTGCAGCAGGCAATGTCCGCAGCCTATAGCAAAATAGACAAGGCAGTGAAGCGGAAAGTACTGCACAAAAATAATGGAGCTAGAAAAAAATCACGCATAGCAAGAGTATTGAAGAAAGCAACTGCGGTGTAGATCGTAGTATACACGAGGTTTAATAAAGATTTGGACATCTAGCTTTCAGCGGAATTTTTGAGGAACTAGACCTCTGGCTTTGAGAGCCGAGAAACCTTCAAAGCAACTATTCAAAGCAATTAAAAGATAAGCCAGATAATAAATAATGCAGTTAATTGATACCCATGTTCACATCAATTTCGATGTTTTTCAAGGGAATTTAATCGCGTTAAGGGAGCGCTGGCAAGCAGCAGGTGTGGTTCATCTTATTCATTCTTGTGTTAAACCAGAAGAGTTCCCAGGAATCCAAACATTAGCGAATCGCTTTCCTGAACTGTCATTCGCCGTTGGTCTGCATCCTTTAGATGCTGGTGAGTGGCGTGGTACTACAGCCAGTGAAATCAAGAGATTAGCAAATTCTGATAGTCGCGTAGTTGCTATTGGAGAAATTGGATTGGACTTTTATAAAGCTAGTAACCATCAACAACAAATCTTAGCCCTAAGTGAACAGCTAAAAATTGCCCTGGAGCTTGAATTGCCAGTGATTATTCACTGCCGAAATGCTGCTGAGCACCTGAGAGAGGTGATAGAAGGATTTTGGCAGCATTATGGTGCCGTTAAGGGAGTCATGCACTGTTGGGGAGGTAATGCCGTCGAAACACAATGGTTCTTGGATCTAGGATTTTACATCAGCTATAGCGGCATAGTCACCTTCAAAAACGCAAAGGAGGTGCAGGTTTCAGCTAAGATTGTTCCGAGCGATCGCCTGCTGATTGAAACGGACTGTCCTTTTTTGGCTCCCGTTCCCATGAGGGGAAAAACTAACGAACCCTCATACGTGCTCCATGTCGCTGAACAAGTGTCAAAAATCCGAGAAATGCCTCTAGAACTGCTGGCTGCTCAAACCACAGCCAATGCCTGTCGCCTATTCGACCTTCAGCTGAAACCCTCATAGTAAATAGAGTTTTTCATAACCCTTGTTGATCAGCCGAAAAAGTAAAACATAGTAAAAAAGCTAACATCTTCATGACTAATTTAACTTATAATCTGCTGCCTGACCTAATCGAGATTCAACGCTCAAGCTTTCGTTGGTTTCTTGAAGAAGGCTTAATTGAAGAACTTAACAGCTTTTCGCCCATTACAGACTATACTGGCAAATTTGAACTACACTTTATGGGGGAAAACTATCGCCTCAAGGAACCAAAATATTCCATGGAGGAGGCAAAACGCCGCGATAGTACCTACAACGTTCAAGTGTATGTTCCAACCCGCCTCATTGATAAGGAAAGCGGAGAGATCAAGGAGATGGAGGTCTTTGTGGGAGACCTGCCCCTGATGACTGATCGAGGAACGTTTATTATTAACGGTGCTGAACGGGTAATTGTCAATCAAATAGTCAGATCTCCAGGAGTTTACTATAAAGCTGAAACCGACAAAAATGGTCGTCGCACCTACTCCGCATCCCTTATACCTAATCGTGGAGCCTGGCTCAAGTTTGAAACCGATAAAAATGGTTTAGTCTGGGTCAGAATTGATAAAACTCGTAAGTTGTCGGCTCAGGTATTATTAAAAGCGATCGGTCTGAGTGACAATGAAATTATGGATGGTCTCCGACATCCAGATTTTTATCAAAAAACTTTAGACAAAGAAGGAAATCCCACTGAAGAAGAAGCTTTACTAGAACTATATCGGAAATTACGCCCTGGTGAACCACCAACTGTTAGCGGTGGGCAACAGCTATTGGAATCTCGCTTCTTTGATTCTAAACGCTACGATCTAGGAAGAGTTGGGCGTTACAAGCTCAATAAAAAGCTGCGTCTCACTGTGCCAGATGCGACTAGGGTATTAACCACTACCGATATCTTGGCAGCAGTAGCTTACCTGATCAATTTAGAATTTGATGGTGGCAGTGTTGATGATATTGACCACCTAGGGAACCGTCGGGTACGTTCTGTAGGGGAACTCTTGCAAAATCAAGTTCGCGTTGGCTTAAATCGCCTAGAAAGGATAATTCGCGAACGCATGACCGTGAGTGAAGCCAATAGCTTAACTCCAGCAGCCTTAGTCAATCCCAAACCTTTGGTAGCAGCCATCAAAGAATTCTTTGGTTCATCTCAGCTATCTCAGTTTATGGATCAGACAAATCCCCTGGCGGAACTTACTCACAAACGCCGTCTGTCAGCCCTCGGTCCTGGTGGATTAACTCGGGAAAGAGCTGGTTTCGCGGTGCGAGATATTCACCCCACCCAGTATGGTCGTATCTGCCCAGTAGAGACTCCTGAAGGTCCCAATGCAGGCTTAATTGGCTCACTGGCAACCTATGCTCGGGTTAATCCCTATGGCTTTATTGCGACACCCTACTATCGCGTGGAGAGTGGTCGAGTATTGCGGGAAGAAGATGCAGTTTATCTAACTGCTGACGAGGAAGATGATATGAGAGTTGCTCCTGGAGACGTAGCAACGGATGATGATGGCTATATTCTGGGTGAAACCATAGCGATTCGCTACCGCCGTGAATTTTCCACCTGCGCCCCAGACGAAGTTGACTATGTAGCAATTTCACCAGTACAGATTGTTTCCGTAGCAACAAGCCTAATTCCATTTCTAGAACATGATGATGCCAACCGAGCTTTGATGGGTTCTAACATGCAGCGCCAGGCAGTGCCGCTATTACGCCCTGAGCGTCCTCTCGTCGGCACAGGATTGGAAGCTCAAGCAGCAAGAGACTCAGGGATGGTGGTCGTTTCTCGCACTCACGGCATCGTGACCTATGTGGATGCAGAAGTAGTCAAGGTCAGAGTAGAGGAGGGAAATAATGGTTTGTATGCCCCAGATCCTGGAGAAGAAATCATCTATAAACTGCAAAAATACCAGCGTTCTAACCAGGATACCTGTCTAAATCAACGTCCTTTAGTGTATGCAGGAGAGGATGTGGTTCCAGGACAAGTATTGGCAGATGGTTCTTCTACCGAGGGAGGAGAACTAGCCCTTGGGCAAAATGTTCTGGTAGCCTATATGCCCTGGGAAGGATATAACTATGAAGATGCGATCTTAATCAGCGAACGTCTGGTTTACGATGACGTATACACCAGTATCCACGTTGAGAAATTTGAGATTGAAGCCAGACAAACCAAGCTTGGTCCCGAAGAAATTACTCGCGAAATTCCCAACGTGGGGGAGGATGCTCTCCGCAACCTCGATGAGCGAGGCATTATTCACATTGGAGCTTGGGTAGAAGCAGGAGAAATTTTAGTCGGGAAGGTAACTCCCAAAGGAGAATCAGACCAGCCTCCCGAAGAAAAATTATTAAGAGCAATTTTTGGTGAAAAAGCCAGGGACGTGAGAGATAATTCTTTGAGAGTTCCTAACGGTGAAAAAGGAAGGGTTGTAGACGTAAGAGTATTCACCAGAGAACAAGGTGATGAACTACCACCTGGAGCCAATATGGTTGTCAGAATCTATGTGGCTCAGAAACGAAAAATCCAGGTAGGAGATAAAATGGCTGGTCGCCATGGCAATAAGGGAATTATCTCCCGCATTCTGCCAATTGAAGACATGCCCTATTTACCTGATGGAACACCAATTGATATTGCCCTTAACCCTTTGGGAGTTCCCTCTAGAATGAATGTAGGACAGGTTTTTGAGTGTCTCCTAGGCTGGGCAGGAGAGAATCTAGCAACTCGCTTTAAGATGATGCCCTTTGATGAAATGTATGGCAAGGAAGCATCGCGAGAAACTGTCCATGGCAAAATTCAGGAAGCAGCCCGCAAGCCAGGAAAATCTTGGGTTTACGATGAAAGTAATCCTGGGAAAATTCAACTATTTGATGGACGTACTGGGGAAAAATTTAATCGTCCAGTTACTGTAGGAAAAGCCTATATGCTGAAATTAGTTCATCTGGTAGATGATAAAATTCATGCTCGTTCCACAGGTCCTTATTCCCTGGTTACGCAACAGCCTTTGGGTGGTAAAGCACAGCAGGGTGGACAGCGATTTGGGGAAATGGAAGTCTGGGCTTTAGAAGCCTACGGTGCAGCCTATACTCTGCAAGAACTGTTAACGGTTAAATCAGATGATATGCAGGGACGCAATGAAGCCTTGAACTCGATTGTTAAAGGCAAACCAATTCCTCGTCCTGGCACCCCTGAGTCTTTTAAGGTGTTGATGCGGGAACTTCAGTCTTTAGGTTTGGACATTGCGGTACACAAATTAGAATCGGTGGATGATGGTAGCAGCCGCGACGTGGAGGTTGATTTGATGGCGGATACGGCTCGTCGTACCCCCAACAGACCGACTTATGAGTCCTTACAAAGAGAAGAAACAACCGAAGAAGTATAGGGAAATGTACAGAAAGGTTTTCTAGTAGTTAGATTTGCCTGACTGTAAACAAGATTCCCTAAAATTCAACTCTAAAATCTTCAATTTCTAGTATCCAATAATTCCCAATCATCAATGAGAACTCAAGCAGAACAAAGATTTGACTACGTTAAGATCGGCATTGCTTCACCTGAGAGAATTCGTCAGTGGGGAGAAAGGACTTTACCCAACGGTCAGTTGGTGGGGGAGGTAACTAAGCCAGAAACCATTAACTATCGAACTCTCAAGCCAGAAATGGACGGACTATTTTGCGAGCGCATTTTTGGTCCCGCAAAAGATTGGGAGTGCCACTGTGGCAAGTATAAAAGAGTTCGCCATCGTGGTATTGTTTGCGAACGTTGCGGGGTAGAGGTCACAGAATCTCGGGTACGTCGCCATCGTATGGGCTTTATTAAGCTAGCTGCTCCTGTAACTCATGTCTGGTACCTGAAGGGAATTCCGAGCTACCTAAGTATTCTGCTTGATATGCCGCTGCGGGATGTGGAACAGGTAGTTTATTTCAATGCCTATGTGGTATTGGATCCTGGCAATGCAGGAAATCTCTCCCCCAAACAACTCCTTACTGAGGATCAGTGGATTGAAATCGAAGATCAACTTTATAGTGAAGACTCAGAACTAGTTGGGGTAGAAGTCGGGATTGGCGCCGAAGCAGTTCAGCGTTTGCTAGAAGAAGTAAGCCTGGAAGAAGAAGCGGAAAAACTACGAGAGCAAATTGGCGATGCTAAAGGACAAAAACGAGCCAAGCTAATTAAAAGATTGCGGGTTATTGATAATTTTGTAGCGACAGGTTCCCGTCCTGAATGGATGGTGCTTAATGCTATTCCCGTAATCCCCCCTGATCTCCGCCCTATGGTGCAGCTAGACGGTGGTCGTTTCGCTACGTCCGATCTTAATGATTTATATCGCCGGGTGATTAACCGTAACAATCGCCTAGCTAGGCTTCAGGAAATCCTGGCACCTGAAATCATTGTGCGGAACGAAAAGCGCATGCTGCAAGAAGCGGTGGATGCTTTAATTGATAATGGTCGTCGTGGACGCACCGTGGTGGGAGCTAATAACCGTCCTTTAAAATCTTTGTCTGACATCATTGAAGGAAAACAGGGTCGTTTCCGTCAAAACCTTTTGGGTAAAAGGGTTGACTACTCTGGTCGTTCGGTAATTGTCGTCGGACCCAAGTTGAAAATTTACCAGTGTGGCTTACCCAGAGAAATGGCAATTGAGCTATTTCAGCCCTTTGTAATTCATCGTCTGATTAACAGCGGCATGGTGAATAATATTAAGGCGGCAAAAAAATTAATTCAGCGCAACGACCCCAGTGTTTATGAAGTTTTGAAGGAGGTAATTGCTGGGCATCCTGTGATGTTAAACCGAGCTCCAACCCTCCACCGTTTGGGAATTCAAGCCTTTGAACCAATATTAGTAGAAGGGAGAGCTATCCAACTCCATCCCCTAGTCTGTCCTGCATTTAATGCTGACTTTGATGGTGACCAAATGGCAGTGCATGTTCCACTGTCTTTAGAAGCGCAAGCAGAGGCAAGACTGTTGATGCTAGCCTGTCACAATATTTTATCCCCTGCAACAGGAAGACCGATTGTTGCCCCATCTCAGGATATGGTTTTGGGTTGTTACTACCTTACTGCCGAAGACCCCAAAGCCACCAAAGGTCAGGGACGGCGCTTTGGGAATCTGGAAGATGCAATTAAGGCTTATGAACAAGGACATGTAGATTTACACGCCCATGTCTGGCTGAGATATGAGGGAGAGGTAGTAACAGAGGAGTCAGACAATAAAGTTGTGGAATCAGAAGCTTTAGCTGACGGTAGCACAATTGAGTATTATCGTCAGAGATTTGTCAGAAAATCCGCAGCAGGAGAGGAAATTGCTCAGTATATAGACACCACCATTGGACGAATTATTTACAACAAAACCGTACAAGACGCCTTGACAGCGACAGCATAAGTTACGGCAATCAGTCTTGAAGCCAAAAATATTAGTAGCTAGCAACCCGAACAATTAAACATGAAATTTTATAACCACATTGTTGATAAAGGTCGTCTCAAGAAACTTATGACCGCAGCCTTTACAGAACACGGCTCGGCTCATAGTGCTACCGTAGCGGATTCTCTCAAAGAATTAGGATTTCGCTATGCAACTGTAGCTGGGGTTTCCATTAGTGTCGATGACTTGAAGGTTCCACCAGTCAAAGCCGAGCTATTAGAGGAAGCAGAAGTCGAGATTCGAGAAACGGAAGAGCGTTATGCTCGGGGAGAAATCACTGAAGTCGAGCGGTTTCAAAAGGTAATTGACACCTGGAATAGCACCTCCGAGAATCTCAAGAATGAAGTTGTAAATAATTTTCGCTCTACAGATCCACTAAATTCCGTTTACATGATGGCATTTAGTGGAGCTAGGGGAAACTTATCCCAGGTGCGTCAGCTAGTGGGAATGCGAGGCTTAATGGCTGATCCTCAAGGAGAAATTATTGACTTACCGATTAAAACCAACTTTCGTGAGGGATTAACCGTCACTGAATATATTATCTCCTCCTATGGAGCCCGTAAGGGTTTAGTGGATACGGCACTGAGAACTGCCGATTCTGGCTATCTCACCCGCCGTCTGGTGGACGTTTCTCAAGACGTAATTGTCAGGGAAGTTGATTGTGGAACAAAAAGGGGCATCACTCTGCGGGCAATGAAAGATGGCGATCGCACTCTGATTCCCCTGGCAGATCGGCTGCTGGGTAGAGTGCTAGCGGAAGATGCTAAAGATAAGAAAACAGGAGCGCTGCTGGGAAGTCGCAATCAAGATATTGATCGAGAACTAGCGCAGATCATCGGTTCTGGGGTAGAAGAAGTGAAAGTTCGCTCTCCCCTAACTTGTGAGGCAGCTCGTTCTGTGTGTCAAAAATGTTATGGCTGGAGCTTAGCCCATGGTCACATGGTAGATATGGGAGAGGCAGTAGGAATTATTGCTGCCCAGTCTATTGGGGAACCAGGAACTCAATTAACAATGCGTACCTTCCATACTGGAGGTGTATTTACTGGGGAAGTAGCTCGTCAAATTAGAGCTAAAGCCGATGGTAAAGTGGAATTTGCTAAAGGCTTAACAACTCGCCAAATTCGCACCATTCATGGTGATGAAAGAAACCAGGTAGAAACCGTTGGTGAAATCAAGCTAATCCCCAATAAAGGCAAATCTGTAACTACGTCCCTAACTGCGGGTTCTTTGATCTACGTTGAAGATGGAGAAGAAGTCAAAAAAGGGCAGCTGCTAGTGGAAGTAGCCAAGGTTAAGCTGCAAAAATCCACCGAAAAAGCAGCAAAAGACGTAACTTCAGACCTAGCGGGAGAAATTCTCTTTGCTGATTTAGTTCCTGAAGATAAAAAAGACCGTCAGGGTAATACAACCAGAATTGCTCAGAGACCAGGGCTACTTTGGGTCTTATCTGGGGAAGTGTATAACCTCCCTCCTGGAGCGGAGGCTTCGGTGAAAAATGGCGATAAGGTTGAGCCAGGAAACGTTTTGGCTCAAACTCGATTAACTGCCGCTAATGGTGGTGTGGTTAGGATGATGCCAGATAGTCGCGAGATTGAGATTATCACGGCTTCGGTATCCCTAGACCAGGCAAAAGTCAAAGTTGAAAGTGATGGTGGTCGCGAACAGTATATTATCCATACTGCTGACGATCGCAAATTCTTATTAAAGACAGCCCCTGGCACTAAGGTACAGAACAAGCAAATTGTCGCTGAATTGATTGACGATTTTTATCGTACAGAAACAGGGGGCATTGTTAAATATGGCGGAATTACCGTTGGTAAGGGGAATCGTAAGCAGGGTTATGAGGTAGAGCAGGGTGGAACTCTGTTGTGGATTCCTGAAGAAAGCCATGAGGTGAATAAGGATATCTCCCTGCTAATTGTGGAAGATGGAGAATATGTTGAGGCGGGAACAGAAGTAGTCAAAGATATTTTCTGTCAATCTTCAGGAATCGCTGAAGTTGTGCAGAAAAACGATATTCTGCGGGAAATAATTATTAAGCCAGGGGAAATTCATCAGCTTGATGAGCCAAAGAGTGAGTGGCATGAACAGCTAATTCAACCAGGAACGGAAGTATTACCAGGTATCGTCACTCAAGAGTTGAGGTATGGTGAGGTAGTTGAAACCACTGAAGGCATGGCTTTGATTTTACGTCCAGTTAAGGAATTTGAGGTGGCGGACAAGCCGTCTATTCCTTCTCAGGCATCAATAAATCAAGATGATGGTCGTCAAATTGAGCTGCGTTCAGTACAAAGAATTTTCTACAAAGATGGGGAAAGAGTTAAATCTGTTAGTAGCCTATCTTTGTTGAGTACCCAGCTGATCTTAGAAATTGAAACCACTGAAGAAAGCGACATTATTGCCAATTTAAGTGCTGATATTGAGCTAATCTCTGATCAAGATGCCGATACTCACATCCTGCAAATGGTAATTCTGGAATCCTTAGTTTTAAGGAGGGATACAGACGTCGATCCCCATAGTGGTGAGGTTCAAACTAAAGTCTTAGTGAAGGATGGTCAGGAGATTGCCAAAGGAGCTACTATTGCTCGGACAGAAATTCTTTGTAAATCTGCGGGAGAAGTTCAGGGGATTCGCGAAGGAACAGAAGCAATTCGTCGTATCTTAATTGTTCGCGACAGTGATTTGGTTAATTATGAACTGGATACTCCGATGAATCAATTGGGGATTAAACAGGGAGATTTACTGGTTTCTGGCAGCAAGCTAAGCGACGACATTAAATTGGAAGATTCTGGTCAAGTCGTAGAAATTAACGACGAAGGAGGAAAAGCTAGGGTAGTACTGCGGCATACTCGACCCTATCGTGTATCACAGGGCGCAGTGCTGCATATTGATGATGGTGATTTGGTGCAGCGCGGTGACAACTTGGTACTGCTGGTATTTGAGCGTGCTAAAACTGGGGATATTATTCAAGGTCTGCCGCGGATTGAGGAATTGCTTGAAGCCCGCAAACCAAAAGAAAGCTGTATCCTGAGCCGTAGTTCAGGGGTTTGTCAGGTAGTTTACGAGGAAAATGAGTCTGTCAACATCAAAATTGTCGAGGAGGATGGCGTGGTTAGCGAATATCCAATTAAACCTGGACAAAATGCGCTCGTGAGTGATGGTCAAACCGTAGAAGCGGGAGAACCTCTAACCGATGGACCAGCCAATCCCCATGAAATTTTAGAGACTCATTTTAATTATCATTTACCAGAGAAAGGTTGCTATGAAGCTTCTTTGATTGGACTACAAAAAGCGCAGCTATTCCTGGTACGTCAAGTACAGTCTGTTTATCAAAGTCAGGGAATTGATATTTCTGACAAGCATATAGAAGTGATTGTGAAACAGATGACGGCTAAGGTCAGAATTGATGATGGAGGAGATACAATTATTCTTCCAGGAGAACTGTTAGAACTGCGTCAAATCGAACAGGTTAACGAGGCGATGTCAATTACAGGCGGTGCCCCCGCTCAGTATACTCCCGTGCTTTTAGGTATTACCAAAGCTTCTCTAAATACCGATAGCTTTATTTCAGCGGCTTCCTTCCAGGAGACTACTAGAGTTTTAACCGAGGCTGCTATTGAAGGTAAATCTGATTGGCTAAGAGGGCTGAAAGAGAATGTAATTATTGGTCGTCTGATTCCTGCCGGAACAGGATTTAATACCCCTGAAGAGCCAATGAGCAGCCGTAGCGATTTGGATTCGGGGATTCGCACTAATGGAGTTTATGGTTACAGCGAAGATTTAGAGTCTTATCGTTTAACTGAAGATACTAATAGCAGTGCAGAAGTTAGTTTGCGTCGTTCTTATCAGAATTTAAGTGATGATGAGAATATTATTCTAGATGATCAAACGGCAAGAGATTTGGCAACAGGCTTAGATGATCCAGGGGTTTAAGTTCAAGGTAGCTGAAACTAGACTTTAAAGCTATAACGGTGTGGAGGTAAGTTTAAGGTTTAATCTTTAAACTAGCTTGGCACCGTTTTATTTTGTTTAGTGGAACTTTATCTAGGGGTTATTAATCTTTTATTGCATAAGGATTAAACACTTGATCCTGAATTAAGTTGAGCTAATATAGGCTGATACTGAATCCTGTTTAAATAGAATACTTACAGGCTGTGTAGGAGAAAAGGAAAAAGGTCAGGGAAAAAAAAGAGTTTTAGCATTTTTTAAGTTCCGATTTGTAAGTATCCTTTGTAAATCGGATTGAGTATGAGAACAGACTAGAATGGAATCTTGCGAGGTGAGTTTTTATGAGGGATGAAGCAGGAATGATGAGAGGCTGCATTCTAAGTTGCCGTAATATTTTTAGCGTCAGCCTTTTGGGATTGATCATTCAAGCATCTTTAATACTACCTAATAAAGCTTTGGCTCAAGCCAATACAGATCGCCTGAGAGCCGCAGCGCGGGAAACTAATCAGACTCAAGATATTGCTGCCACTCTAGAATCGGCAATTTTATCAGAAATCAATCGAGCGCGAACTAATCCTCAAGGTTACGCTCTATGGCTAGAAGAACAACGCCAGTATTATGATGGTATCTGGCTAAGACTACCAGGTGAAAAGGCTACTAGAACCAATAGAGGAAGAAAAGCCCTAGAAGAAGCGATCGCCTTTCTGAAAAAACAGCAGCCTTTACCACCGCTGGAAATATCTGAGAAAACAGCAAACAAGGCGACATTAGAACTGGAAAATTTTGCTACTGCCAACAATATTCAGTTTTTTAGCTATGGTCGTAAAACTGCTGAAGGCATAGTGATGGGACTAGTAGTGGACGATCTATTCCCCGATCGCCGTCGTCGCCAAAGTCTGCTAAGTCCTGATGCTGAAGATACAGGGGTAGTATGTCAACCTCATCCTCAATACGCTAAGGTTTGCGCGATCGCCTATTCGGATTCATCTAATGCGGCATCGGCAGAACCAGAAATAAGTATCCCAGGCGCGGCACAGGTACCAGAAATTGTTGTGCCATCAGAAAGCAGTCCCGACATAGCTGCATCAGTCCCGCAGGATGAAGCAGCAACAGCTTCTACGGAGAAAGTTGAGTCAGAAAAAGCCGAGGAAGAGAATCTGGCGACTTTGCCTGCGCCACCAGCTCCCCAAACTCCTCCGCTGCTGGGAACAGCAGTTGATCTAGAAGTAGAAGAATCGGAAACAGCAAAATCAGCATTAGATAATCCCCAGGATACGGCATCGCCAGAAACGTCAGCCGAAGCACCAGAGCCTGAAGCTACTGCTGAATCAGAGCCTAAAACTGAGACTCCAGTTGCTGCGAAGCCAGACGATGACCGCTTACTGCAAAAAGTTGAGCATGGTTCTCTGGAATCAGGCGATCGCACAATTGCGGAGGATGGCAGCCTCTATGATTTTTATCCTTTGCAGGGTAAGGCTGGTGAATCTTACACTATATATCTGGAAAGTGATGAATTTGATGCTTTTGTGGCGCTGGTAGATAGTAAAGGCAATACCATCAAAGAGAACGACGATATTAGCGAGGAAAATAGCAACTCGCGAATTAGGGTTACTCTCCCCGAAGACGGTACTTACAATATCATCGTCAACACTTATGACCAGAAAGGTACTGGTAAATACATTCTCACTTTGAGCCGTTAATACTATTTAGCTAGTCACAGGAGTTTTCAGTCGAATAGACTCAAAATTAGATAAGCTAAAAGAGTAAAAAGTAATGAAGACAAATGCCTGCTTCCTATTCAATAAACTTATTAAACCTCCTCAAAGAATTCTGAGCTGATTGCTGTAGGCTCTATGCAGATAAGTTCAGCAATCTATAGATCTTGATAGCTAAGATAATTGTTGACATCCCCACTAATATCCAGCTGGTTACTAGAGTGTCATTACCCGCACCGCTATCAATCTTGTCATTGTCATCGGCTTCCACCAGGGTATTTAAACCATCAACACCCAAGATGATATCGTCTCCTGAACCTCCAGCTAGAAAATTAGCGCTGGTATCCCTAGCTAGAAAGCCTGGTGAGTCTAATCCTGGCAATGCTTCAGTAATAATATTTGCTGGCTCTAGAATAGAATTAGCTATTTGCAGCTGACCATTAACCACCTGAAGATTGTCTTCATTGGAGGGCGTTGTTATATCAGTAATTTGATTGCTTTTAATTTGAGTTCTTTCGATATAAAGTGCGGCATTTTCTAAATAGACTGCGGCACCACTGATAGCGGTATTATTGACTAACTGACTATCAATAATACTCAGGTTTTCTTGGCTACTAATTGCACCACCTACTGATTCCGAATAGCCCCCCTGTAAATTCAAGCGATACAGACTAATATCTAAGTCCAAATCATCGTTATTATCATCAATATTAAAAATGCGATCGCTTCCTATTTGAGTAATTGTCGCTCCAAAAGGATTGCCGATGGTAACGGAGTCAGTAATATTAATAGCTGAGTTTAATTCTACGTCAACCTCTACTAAAATATCATCCTTACCTGGACTAGCATTGGCTAAAGCGATCGCCGAACGCAAAGAACCATTACCTGAATCATTCCCATTTGTAACCTTAAAAGTATTCATAGACCTATATCTATGACGAGCTTATAATCGTACATTGTTTAATGTTCAATGATAAATGCTCAATGCTCAAAGAATTTTACGTCCGACTAAAACTTCTCGCACCTCTAGCATGGCGGAATAGGTGGGAATAATATGTAGAGTTTCCGTTGGCTTAGTAAACTCTAATGCCGCATTAATTGCCTCTGGTAAACTAGGTTTAACTACCAAATCTACATTAGCTTGCTCAACAGATTCCGAGCTATAGTTTAATCTTAACGCCATATCATAGACGCGATCGCCGCTAACAACTAGAGTTCCCCCCAGCTTCACTAACTCTTCCGTATCAACGTCCCAAATCCAGGATACATCAGTTCCGTCAGGAATGCGATCGTTAAGAACTAGGAGGGTTACGGAAGATTTTCCTCTTTTTTTGATATCGTTAACAGCACGAATTGTTTCATTCATCCCCACGGGATTTTTAGACAGCATGATGCGGACTTGTTTGCGATCAACCGATAATTCTTCCGCACGACCAAAAGCCGCTTTAAAGTTACTTACCGTCTCAAAAATCTGATTCTGATTAATGCCTAATGCTTGAGTCAAAACGCTAGCGGCAAGAGTGTTGTATTTGTTGTAAACTCCAATCAGAATTTGCGGATGTTCCCTGCTTTCTAAGGCTACTTTACTTTTAGCAAAGCTACAGCTAGGACATTGATAATCTCCTAAATGAGAAAGGTAGACTCCCTGATAATTCAGCAAATGTCCGCAACGGGGACAATATATAGAATCAACGGCGTGAGGAATTTCCTCTAGGTATAATTCTGGCTCATTTAAGCCAAAATAAAGTACCTTTTGAGTAAGCTGCTGTCCCAAATTGCTAAGGGTAGGATCGTCAGCATTTAAAATAATAGTTGTCTCTGATGGTAAGGGTAAAATTGCCTGTCCCCAACGTTGAGCAATGGTATCTACTTCCCCATAACGGTCTAACTGATCGCGGAATAGATTTAATGCCAAAATATATTTGGGAGTGCAGTCTTGCAACAGCAGAGGCAAGATATTTTCATCAACTTCAAGAATGGCATAATCAGCAACGATCTTACCTGTTAAATTGGCACTTCCCAGTAAAGCCGTTATTAAGCCGTTGATTAAATTTGCCCCGCTGGAATTGTGAACTACTTTATAACCAGAGTCGCTTAAAATTTGCTTGAGCAATAGGGATGTAGTAGTCTTTCCGTTGGTACCCACCACTAAAATCACCCCTTGACTAACTTGCTCAAACAGTAGGGGTAATAAATGGGGATGTAGCCGACGGGAGATTTCCCCTGGTAAGACAGAAGCCGCACCCAAACCAAGCGATCGCACTACTCCCGTAACTGTTTTTGCTACGATTACCGCCAACCCTAAACGAACCCGATCTAATAGTTGCATCTTTTTAGTTAATACTAATCAGTCAACAGTAATCAGTTATTAGTTAACAGTCAACAATTTAGATAATAAGTAATAGGTACTTCAATAAATTAACGTCAAGATACTTTTTTTTCCGTTACCAAGGTACAGCTGACCCAGTTACCTTTTGCGTTATAACTACGCATTATTCTTTGTCTAATATTTTCTTGAAGTAGCCATCCCATTTCCAAGACAAAGTTGTGACCCAACTTGATTTGTAGGGGACAACTGCATGAGGCTCCATCAGGGAAGAGCATTACCTGAGTCGGAAAATCATTGCTATCAAATATTAATCTTGACCCCTCAACTCTAGCTTTAGAGATAATGTTTTGTTCTCCAAAAGAAAGACTTTGCTGAATAGAATTTTTATTCAGCTGCTTAATCTCAAGATGGGAGGAAAATGTACTAGGTTGGCTCAAATCGGCAAATAAAGTTATCGCCTCCCCAGACCATTCTCCTAATAAACTTTCTATGGTCAAAGATGGTCTTTCCGCAACATTGCTATGGGGTAAATATTCTCTGATTAAGACAATTTTTTCTAGTTGGGCACTACTATCATAAAGCTCAACCATTCTCAGTCGACGAGTCCCGTCGCCATATTGGTTGTCAATTAAGCCAAATTCAGCGCCAAAGGTACTATAGGGACCCCACTGCATGCTTCCCTGGCAAAAGGCTCCGTTGTCAAAAAAAAGTATGCTGCGGCTTAGGGAATCATAATCCACCACAACATCACGAAACGGTTCATCTGGGGGTAGATAGCGAACTACCTGATGCACATTTTTATTGTTATTCTGTCCTTCAAGAGTTACTAAGGTTGGGGTATCGGCAAGTTCATCTCCTTGAGGCGAAAATCGGGTAAACGAACCATGCCATTCTCCTAAATTTTTTAGAAAACAATCCCACTGTGTCAACATAACAAAAAATGTAGTAAAAAATTGCTGTACGGGCTTTAATTATTTTTTAACCGTTCTTTTAAGGATGCCAGAGAAGACCAACGACTATCTGGAACAAAATCATTCTGAGATGATGTGATTGTGGTTCCAGGGCAATTATCTCCACAAACTTTTCTTAGCGGTAGAGCTAATGATAGCTGTTCAAACAGCCACGCTTCAGGGTCAAAATGACCGTTAGGCGGAAGAGTTTCTGATAAGTCCTCTAAGGCAATTTCTCTTTCCTGGGGCAAGTTTTCTCTTGTGGCTAATTCGGATTCCAGCCAAATTAGTTCTGAAGTATTAATTGCTAAACGATGATTATAATGCTGTAGACAGCGATCGCAAATTAGGGTAACAATAGTCTCTGCCTGGGATTTAACCTCTAAAAAAGTGACGCCATGGCGGAGTAAAATTTTACCTTTGACAGGAACTAGGGTTTCTAGGCTGGCAATAGTATCATCGATACAAATCTCTACTTTTCTATCTGGTGCTTTAAGCAGATGTGGAATGTAAATCGCGTCCATGGTTTAAAGGTTGGTGATGCTACATCAAGAAAATTAATTAAGCCGACAGCATACTTTGTACCAATGCTATCGGCTTGATCAACTATTGAGGTAATACTACTATTTTGCGATTAGGCTCTTGCCCCCTACTTTCAGTAGTTAAATTTTCTACATTTTGGAGCAAAGAGTGAATCTGTTTCCTCTCAGCAGACGATAAACCAGCTATTTCAAATTCCTGACCTGTGGCACTAACCTTTTCTATCGCTTCTTGAGTTAAGGCGGCTAACTCTCGATTGCGATTTAGGCGATATCCGTCAAGCTCAACTACAAAGGAGCTTTGTTCCTCAAGCTCACTACTTAAATTAAGAATCGTATTGACAAGATACTGCACCGCATCGATGCTTTCCCCTCTATCACCAATAAATAAGAGTTTTTGCTCTGAAGTAAAGTTACTGGAGTCAATATCAAGCCAGCAAAGACCTGAAGCATCTTCTGATTCAGGGTCAATTGCTGTTACCTCGGCAGCTAAACCCATAAGCGACAATAGCTGCTGTAACCATTCTGTTCCCGAACTTAATTGACTTTCCACAATTGTTGAGGGTTATTAACCTGATGTTTTTTCTTTCTTTTTAGATTTTTTACGCTCAAAGGGAAGGGATTCCCTCGCGTTGACAGCTTCTACCTTTTCCTGTTCGTCAAGAATCTTTTGCAGGTCTTCTGGCAAAGGTTCTCTCATCAAAAACCAGGTTTGACCAGCCTGGAAAAAGCTACCTAGTACAATATACATCAACACCCCAGCAGGTAAAGGAAAGAATAAGAACATGCCGCTAAACAATAGCGGGGTAATCTTATTAACGGTCTGCTGTTGGTCATTCCCAGCAGCATTCTGAGAACCATTGATCTGCTGACTAAAGTAGGTACCAATCCCAAACATCAGCACCATAATCAGAATATCAAAATTGATGTTGCCATCTTCATCCGTAACGCCGACTCGTCCCAGCTTTTGAATAAACAAAAATCCCGTATTAGCAGCAATACCAGTAACTTTAACTTGAACGGTAGCATCCCCTGGCTCTAAGGCAGTGATGCTATTATCATCATTAATTCTTAACCTTTCAGAACCTTTGGTAACCTCTAAAGTAGGCTTGATATCTTGCTCTGGATACTCCTGCAATAGCGTACTTAAGGACTTTCCTTCAGGCGTTTGCAATTCTATCCTAGTTTTTTCACCCACCGCCAGCTTGCTACCTCCTGGTAACATCGCCGCGATCTTTTCATGAACTCCATCATCCACATATATATTCTTCGGCTTAGTGGCAAAGGGCTGGGGGGCAATACGCTCAATCTGTTCTTGGGGTAAAATCTGCACGTTGACATCGTAGGGCGTATCGGTAAATGGCGATCCTCTCAAAGTGGCAAACAAGGCAAATAAAATCGGCATCTGAAAAATTAGCGGCAAACATCCCGCTAAAGGATTTCCAAATTCCTGCATGAGCTTTGCCTGTTCCTCGCGCTGCTTCTCAGGGTCGTTTTTAAATTTCTGCTTAATTTGCTCTTGTTTCTCCTTCATCAGAGGTTGCACAATCTTCATCTTGCGCATATTGCGAATCTGACCCGCACCCAGGGGAACTAGAACCAGGCGAATCACTATCGTTAGAGCAATAATGGCAAAACCATAACTCGGCACCAGTCCGTAGAAAAAATCTAGGATTGGCAGCATAACGTTGTTTGAAAGGAAGCCGATACCAAAGTCCATTTTATAATCTGTCCAGCCTTGACGAAATAATTTTTGATTGTGAATCTAGTGTAGTCGATCAGCTCTAAGACAAAGCGATCGCAACTGTAATTTCTGCCCTTAGTTAGCTCTAATGGCTTCTAAAGGTCTACCAGTTTTGTCCGCCGCCTTTTCGGAAATATAATCATAAATTTCTCGGAAGTTCGGTACGGCACGCATCTCTAGACGGCTTTTATCTCGTAAAGTAATAACCAAGTCTCCCCATAGACCAACTCCTCTGGGAACCCTGATTATTTGGACAACTTCCGAATAGATAATGTCTGTTCTTTGGGTACCTCTCCAGCCGCCAATCACGGAAATTCTTCGGTTCGTAATGCGATAACGCAGCCAAACTGCTCGAACAATCGCACCAACCGTTAAAGGAATACAGATAACAGTAAACGCTAATAATACGTTAAATAGCAAATCTCCAATGTGGGGACCGCCTTCATAATAAACTTCTTCTTTAATACCCATCGATTATTTTGGCTTTTTTTAACAACTCTTCTAATTCTCGCAAAAAATGTTCATATTTGCATTCAATTGCTTTTGGTTTAACGACAATAATGACTTTCCAGCCTGGTGATATCAGCTTGAGGTTAAGGGTAATTGCCTGCTTTAGCTGTCTCTTAATCCGATTACGGACTACAGCTTTCTTGCTAACTTTTTTACTAACAGATATTCCTAATTGGGTTTTTGCAGTAACTTTCACACCCTGCTGATCACCTGAGTGTAGAGCAATTAAGGTTAAATGAGGACTGTAACGACGGATGCCTTTTTCGTAAACAGCCCTGAAATCCTGACGATTTTTTAATCTGTGGACTTTGGGTAATCCCACAGCTAGCTATACTGACAAGCGATAACGACCTTTCTTACGACGGGATTGAATAACTCTTCTGCCATTACTAGTGCGCATGCGAGCGCGAAAGCCAGACTTTCTTTTTTGCTTGCGGTTAGTTCCGCCCAATGTACGCTGGGTCATGGGTTATTTTCCTCAATAAACTTAATTTAATATAATGCAAAAACTCACAATCTCCTATCATACAATATGATTGCCAAAATATGTTTGGATAGCATTAATTATTAGAAACGATATTTTACCGAAATTAAAGTTTGCTAATATTTTTATCCTAATAGCTACGAGTCAGCAATAAACTTAAAAACCTGCTTTTTGGCTGGGGAAAATCCAGCTTAAAACAGGCTCAAAAGATTATATTTAGTACAAGATATAGTTACCTAGTCTGGTACAGCCTTTCACAAATTAGTGAGATACACATATGTAAACTGCCTGCTAACGACTAACCAACCAAAGCCGAAAAATTGTACCGTATCTTATTTAAATTAGAACCGCTATAGTTTAAGGATTAATGCTAATTACCCAGGCTCCAACTCGTTCAGGGACTGGTAGATTAATTGCAGGAACTACTGTAGCGTAAAAATAATAAGTTCCTACGTCAGGATTTTTAACCCCTGAAAAGACCAGTTCAAGTTTCTGGGGATCTTTAAGGGGTTCAGCGAGATTGATTTGAACAAAAAGGTTTTCCTCATCCCAAATTACATTTTTGAGGGGCAGAGATTGCTTTTTATCGCCGTTTGGTCTGACTTCAATTCTTTCCGTATCAAACTTACCATCAAAATAGTCAGGGTAGGAAATGACAAACTGAGTCGCACCATTGACCAGTTTCTTTTTGGGAATTCGTAAACGATAGCGATCGCGATTGTCGGCAATACCGCCAAAATCCAGAAAATGACTCAGGAAATCTACATCGCGATCGCCAAATATGACTAATCCTGAGCCGCCTTGCGCCAAGGTAACAGTATGAATTCCGCCTAAAGTACAGCTTGCTATGGTTAAGGCTGCTAGCAGCGGTTTGGAAAATAGTTTATGAAGCATCATAGTTATTTGATAGCAGGAGTTATGGATAAATTTATGGTGTCAGCTTTTGAACTTAATCAGCAAGTTAAAAGATACCCCTTTTAGTGTCAACAGTTAAGCAATTGATACTCTTTAAAAATTACTGTTGCAGCTTATTAGATGAGATAGAAATTAAGGTAACAAATTACTTGACGGACATTGTAGCTTAAAGTGCCAGTTCCTGGGATGTCAGTAAAAAAATAGCCAAAAAAAAAGGTGAGCAGTGCCCACCATTAAAGATTTACCTATTCTTGATTCTCAAAGCATTCTCGAATCACTATCTATTAACTAAAATTAGGCTGATGGCGAATTAAATTGAGAAACTCTTCACGAGTCTTTTGCTCATCTTGGAACACACCAATCATAGCGCTGGTAACCGTCCAGGAACCAGGCTTTTGTACTCCACGCATCGACATGCACATGTGAGTTGCTTCCATAACCACTGCCACACCTTGGGGTTCCAGTGTTTCCTGAACTGCTTCGGCTACCTGGCGAGTGAGACGTTCCTGCACCTGCAAACGACGAGCATACATCTCAACAATTCGAGCTAACTTACTCAAGCCGACCACTTTTTGGTTCGGGATATATGCTACGTGTGCTCTGCCCATGAAGGGCAGCATGTGATGCTCACAAAGACTAAAAAAATTAATGTCTCTGACCAGAACCATTTCATTATGCCCCTCGTCAAAGATCGCTCCGTTAACCAATTCCTCAAGGGACTGATTATAGCCGCCAGTCAAATACTGCATGGCTTCAGCGACTCTTTTTGGGGTCTTCAGCAGTCCTTCTCGTTCTGGGTCTTCCCCGACACACTCCAACATAGTGCGAACCGCCTGCATCATCTTTTCTTTAGCAACATCAGAAGTTGCTTTAATCTGTGCAGCATTTCCGTTGTGAGTGTTACGGTCTGGTCTGCTAGCAACTTGGTCTAGCAAACTAGATTTAAGTGGATTAGAACCATTATTGGAAGATTCAGAACGATTAGAACTGTTAGAAGAAACTATTGTCATAATTTAATATTTTGAGTGAAACTCTGTTCTCTTACTGTTATGTATTTAGTCACAGATTATCCCTGCATGATCTTACTGGTCTGGACTGCCATCTTGATTGATCATCGCTATTTATAACGCCCCTCCACTAGGCATAACGATCATCTCATCTACTACTGCCTCAAGGGGTAGCAAAGCTGTATGAAGTATTGATTGAGCAACGGTTTCAGGAGTCAACATTGCTGACCGATTAAAATCAGCCTGCACTGTATCAGTGTCCCAAAGAGAAGAATTTACGGCACCAGGAGAAATAACTACGGTACGAATTCCCTTACTTCTTTCCTCTACTGCCAAAGTTTTGCTCAATGAAACTAGTCCCGCCTTGCTGACGCTGTAGGCTCCCCATTCAGGAAAAGCATTGGACGCTGCAATTGATGCCACATTAATAATAGTTCCCGACCCACGACTCCGCATCTGAGGTAGGACGCCTTGGATACACTGAAAAACGCTGGTTAAATTTAGCTCTAGAACCTTTTGCCAGTCTTCTAGTGTTGTTTGGGCAAGGGTGTTAGTATAGCCCATCCCTGCATTATTAACCAAGATATCGATAGGACCAAACGAATTACAGATATCTGCAATTTTCTGGCTAACTTGGCTAGTAATTGCTAAATCAAGGGGATAAACCGCCACTTTGGTCTGGGTCTTAAGTTGAATTTCTGACGCTACATCCTGTAGCTTGTCCGCGCCGCGGCTTACTAAAGCGACCTCAATTCCCGATTGAGCAAATGCTAAAGCAGTCGCTTTTCCAATACCACTACTTGCACCTGTCACAATTGCTCGTAGTTGATTTGAGGATGAATTCATTATGGTTTGTATTTTGATATACCAAACTTGATCACGATTGAAAACACTAGTTCATAATAATTCGAGAAAACAACTTTGAGGCTGATTTCTGTAGGATAGTCGGATTAACCGCCAGTATTATTAGATAAATGAGTACTTCCCTGGATTACTGAAGATACTAATGTAGAATGCTACAAATCTTGAATATGACCTAATTGAGGTCAATTAGTTATCTTGAGTTTAAGGTTTTGCTGTCAAAAGCCTGACCACAAGCCTATTGCTTGCAAAATTACATTAGAGATAATGTAGCAAAATATTGCCTTAGCATTATAGCATTAGTAATTATTATTCTGTAAAACTGGCTAAATTTTTCCAGTAAGCACTAGGTTAATTTCATTAATGCTAAATCAAGGACTGATTGCGGTTTGGGCACTAGCAATAGAATTTGTTTAACGAGCCTAGCTTTGCTAACTGGCTACAGTTTCAAAACGTCCCATATTGCGGAACTTAGCATAACGCAACTCTTGTCTTTGCTCTGGAGACATTTGCCATAGCTGTTCTAAATTTTGCCAAATAGCTTTTTTCAAGTTTGCCGCCGCTTCCATCGGCTCAGAATGGGCTCCACTACTTGGTTCGGGAATAATTTGATCGATTAAGCCTAATTCTTTTAAATCCCAGGAAGTTATCTTTAATGCCGCTGCTGCGCGGTCTGACTTCTGGGAATCTTTCCAGAGAATGGCGGCACAGGCTTCAGGGCTAGCTACGGTATAGACGGAATGTTCCAACATCAGGAGACGATCTGCAACGCCAATCCCCAGTGCCCCACCTGAACCACCTTCCCCAATTACGGTACAGATAATGGGTACTTCCAAGCTAAACATTTCCCTCAAATTACAGGCGATCGCTTCTCCTTGACCAAGCTTTTCTGCTTCCACTCCAGACCAAGCTCCAGGGGTATCGATGAAGGTTAAAATGGGCATGGAAAATTTATTGGCGTGCTGCATCAGCCTTAAGGCTTTACGGTAGCCGCTGGGATAAGCCATGCCAAAGTTACGTGCCACATTGTCTTTGGTATCACGTCCTTTTTGATGTCCCAGAATAACCACAGGGCGACCATCAATGCGAGCCACTCCACCCACGAGTGCAGGGTCATCATAGCCCCCGCGATCGCCATGAAGTTCGAGCCATTCATCGCTGATTGCCTGAACATAGTCGAGGGTGCTGGGGCGACGGGGATGACGGGCTAGCTGTAGTCTTTGAGCAGGAGTCAGGGCGCTAAATATTTCCTGCCGTAACTGGCTTGCCCTGGCTTCTAGCTGGGAGATCTCGCTAGAAACATCTACTTCATTTTCTGCCGCTAAATTTTTGATCTGTTCAATTCTCGACTCTAGCTCACAAAGAGGTTTTTCAAAATCTAGTAAAAAGGTCTTGCGCTTAGTCTTAGCCATAGCTGATGAATATCAATGATGCTGAATCTGGTGATCCGTATTTTATTATCTGCTACTGAGGGTCTTTTAATCAATTTCTGTGACTGAGAATATAGTTAGGGTGAATCTCCCGAAAAAAACTCCAGACAAAATTACTGTGTTTGAGAACGAAGGTAGCTTGCGAATTGCCCAATCAGCTGGGGGTTGCGCCAGCCTTTATCTGCTTCTTCTTGCATAATCTGTAATGCTTCTCGGGAACTGTAGGCTTTTTTATGGGGGCGATCGCTGGTTAGAGCATCATAAATATCGATTACCTGAAAAATCTGAGCCAGATAGGGAATCTGCTCGCCAGCTAAACCGTCAGGATAGCCCGTGCCGTCCCATTTTTCATGATGATGACGAATAATTGGTAAGACTCCGCTGCGGTTGAGTAATGGCTGACAAATCTCTTCCCCAACTAAAACGTGCTGTCTTATAATCTCTCTTTCTGCATCAGTTAGCTTACTTGCCTTGAGCATCACGGCATCGGGAATGGCAATAGTGCCAATATCATGGAGGCGTGCGGCAAAAACCAGGTCTTCAATTGATTCTGGACTAAGGTCTAAATATTGTCCGAAAGACTGGGCATAGGATGTTAAACGGACACTACCGCCTTTCGCGGCTGAACGACTGTCTAGAGCTTTGGCAATGGAAAATAATACCTGTTCAGTTTGGCTTAGTACATCTTGCCTTGATACATCATTACGTTTGTGATTAATTAGAGATTTAACCCTGATTGATAACTCACTACGGTTTAGGGGCTTAATCAGCAAATCACTTCCCCCCGCTTCGATCGCTTTAATGCGATCTTCTCTGCTATCGGCAAGAGTGGTAAAAATAATTGGTATATCTGCTGTGGGGGAATTTTCTTTCAGTTGACGACAGAGGCTAAAACTATCTACCTGCTTTAACATGGCATCTAGCAGGATTAAGTCTGGCTGCTGTGTCTTAATATCTGCTAAAAGCTGGGATGAATTATCTAATTCTATGGTTTCATAACCATCAAGTGCCAGAAGATCACAGGCAGTTATCCGACTCAGGGGATTCTCATCCACGATCAGAATTTTAGCAGTCGTTGCATCGGAGTTATGGTTCAGTGATGAACCTATCTCAGTATCCAGTGGATATTTGTCAACTTCTTGAACTTCTCTCATTATTCTGCTTTTAAAAGATGAAAATTATTTTAAATTAATAACTAAAAATTAATCTGGCTTAAACTTATAAATTAATTAGTACAGATTACTGCCATCAGTGGCTATTATGGATGTTAATTTTTGCTTTGGAATCGGGCATAATACGTAGTTTGAGTCTGACTTGGCTAATTAATTTCAGGCGTCAAACTCCTACTTAATGATATTTATGGTGATTGGGCTGCTAAATTAGCGGCTTTAACCACCGTTTCCGCCACTGAGAAGTTGACTCCAGATTACTAGTCTTTTGTTCCTGGCTTCGATTGAGCATAATCTCTGACGAGGTGCTCGTCAAAGTGCGATCGCGATAGGGAATTGCGGCCCTAGTCTTTAAATGTTCTTGTTCCTGAACTGATAGGAATGGTAATTTTTTATACTCTAAGCTGGCAATGGTACCTGGAGATTTTCGACCAGCCCCGATAATGGAGCCTAGATAAAACCCCGTTTCTAACAACGCCGCCCTCACTGCGGCAGAGGAAGAGTAGGTGGCTAATCTTCCTTGAGGCACTACACATTGAGCTATAAGCCTAATAAACTCCACCGTCCACAGCTGAGGACATTTAGGTGGAGAAAAAGGATCTAGAAAAACCGCATCAGCCTGCCAGTTAAGGTCAATAACTGATTGAATGGTTTGTCTTGCGTCACCTAATAGTAATTGACCTCGAAAATTTTTCCTAGTAACTAAAGATTTACTTGACAATTCAGCCAAGAGATTAGGAACAGGCGATCGCCAGTGGCTCAAAAGATTATGAGCGATCGCCTGGCGGGGTACCTCTGCCGATATTTCTAATGCGATTAACTCTACATGACACTGGGGGTTTACTTGCCAAATAGCATCTAGTGCCGCAGCGCTGTTATAGCCTAAACCGTAACAGACATCTAAAAGACGAATCGGGGATTGTTCTGCCGCCAACTCTCTAATCTGACACGGTTGGACATACCTCACCTCCGCTTCCTGTCTGGCACCAAAGGAAGAGTGAAAAGTCTCCTGAAACTCCTCGGAAAAGAAGGTATAAGAGCCATCTTGAGTCTCCTGGGGAATAAATTCTGACTCTTTAATCATAATCCCAGGAAATTCTGAGCTTTAGCGACAACATTTTTTAGGGAGCCAGGGGCAAAGGGAGAAGCTAAATTTGCCGATGCTGTCAGGCTTCTAAAAGGTGCTTCCCCTCCCCGCTGACATAAAGCAATATATTTTTCTAAAGCTGATTCATAGTTGGATTCTGCCTTGAGCCAAAACTGCATCGCGCAACATAGTGCCAAGGTATAGTCAATATAGTAAAAAGGCGCACCGTAAATATGTTGTTTTTCCTGCCATAGTCCCCCCTGTAAGGGATGCTGTAAATCGCCGTAGTCTCGCCAGGGGAGATATAAAGCTTCCATCTGCTGCCACATCTGGTTTCGTTCCTGGGGCGTGGCGTTGGGGTTAGCGTAGACTAGGTGCTGAAAATGATCTACCGCGCAACCATAGGGCAGAAATAGAATCGACTCTGCCAGGTGAATCTCTCGAAAACGGGGGGCATCTTCAGCAAAAAATTTCTCCATCTGGGGCCAAGTCAAAAACTCTAGGCTCATGGAGTGGATTTCACAGGATTCTAAGGTAGGCCAGAGATAATCTGATAAAGGTAAGTTACGGCTTTGCCAGCCTTGGAAAGCATGACCCATTTCATGGGTAAAAACCTCCACATCTCCTTTAGTGCCGTTAAAATTGGCGAAAATATAGGGCATGCCAGCGGTAGGGAAACCTGTACAAAAGCCGCCCCCTGCTTTGTGGGCACGAGTCTGGAGGTCGATAAAGTTACCCCTGACCATGAGGTCGAAAAACTCCCCTAATTGAGGGTGCATCGCGTCAAACATCCCCTGTGCCTGCTGAATCATCCAGTCATAGTCTCCTTGAGGTGCGGGGTTACCCTGGAGATCGTAGACTGCCTCATCCCAAAATTTGACCTGTTCCAGATTCAGCTTTGCCGCTTTCTGGGCGATAATTTTTTTGGCTAGGGGAACTACCTCGTTAACTACTTCCTGACGGTAGTTAGCCACGTCTTGCTCGGTATAGTCAATGCGCTGCATCCGCTTATAGCCCAAGCCCGTGTAGCTATCATAGCCCAGCTTATCTGCCATTTGGTGACGTAACTTAACCAGCTGATCGTAAAGACTGTCTAGCTGAGGTTGATTCTGACTAAAGAAGCCCCAGCGAGCCTGTTCCGCTGCGTAGCGCGTTTGGCGATCGCTATCCTGAGTAAATTTGCGAATTCCTGATAAATTTAAAGTATTACCCTGAAAGCTAATCTCCGCTGAAGATAACAGCTTGACGTACTGATTAATTAGTTTCGACTCCTCTACCAAGTCCGCCTCAATTGCTGGCTCAAAGGTAGTCACGTCGGCAGTCCACAAATCAAACGCCTGCTGCCCTAATACCGTAACCAATTCAGTCCGCTGCGGATCGTTAAGCAACCGCCGCTTCATCGCCACCGCCAAAGCAGTTAGCTTTGGTCGTAACTCATCACTATAGCCCTGCGCCTTTTGATACTCCTCGTTAGCGGTATCCTGACTAAAATGGAGGGAAGTCATCGCCGACCAGCTATCCAAACGACGACGCAAATCCTCCCACTGCTGCACCGCCTGCTGTTTCTCCTCAACAGTGGTAGCTAGATCTAAAGTCTGATTTATCTGAGCATATTCGGCTGTAACCTGCTCAATAGTTGGTGTTTCTAGTTTAATCTCTTCAAATTTGACCGTTGTTTGACTCATGGTTGTCGTTAATCATTGAGCATCTATCAGTAGACAGTTGCCTAGGGACTGATAAAGCAATGATAACGAAGTTTAGGCAGGGAGCCTAGTTTGAAGGGTGGAACAGGCGATCTTCTTTTAGAACGTGATTAATGATAAGGCGATCTCTATCTAAAGATTTAATTTGTTGTAAGCTATCGCAACTCAATGATGTGGGTAATTCTGGATTAATTTGCTTATAATCTTTGAGAGGTTAGTACTTTGATTAAAGACGTTATTTATGAAGTGTCCGCATTGCCTCAATAATATACACACTGAATTTAATTCTCATCTCATAGGAGAAGATACTGATGGGTATTGGAAAACTATAGACTGATTAATGTTCACTGATAACTGAAAAAGCCCCAGCTAAAGTTAACCAGGGCTTGAGTATGGGTTTTAAATTCAAGTAGCGAGGAGATTTAGTAGCCGTAGGGAAGATACTGGTTAACATCAACTTGGTCTTGCACGCTAGTTTGAGAAGCATCTTGGTCAATTACGTTAAAGTTACCTACTGCAGCAGCTTCGTTAGCGTTGATTTGAACCGAAGTTTGTGCATCAGGAGTAGTGTAACCGTAGCCACCCAAATCTAGTTGGTCTTGAATGTTAGCTTGAACAGCGTCTTGCTGGATAAAGTTAGCAGTGCCCACAGCAGCAGCGGAGTTAGTGTTTTGTTGAATGCTAGTTTGTGAATCTTGAGCAAAAGCAGCTAGAGGAGAAAAGGCGATAACTGTAGTTAGAAGAGCTAATGTAGATTTTTTCATGGTTTTGTCTTGAGAGGAAATCAAATTTAGTTTGTTTTGCTTACATTATCTAGATACGATTCGGTTGATGGTTTTATGCAGCTTGTTCTGAAATTTTGTTTGATTATGTTCGTCTGGGGGAATTTGATTAATAGTCAGGCGATCGCAAATCAACAAGCAAACAGCAAAAAGCCCCAGCTATAGATAACTAGGGCTTAAATATTGGATTTTAATTTTAGGTAGAGAGAAAATATTAATAACCGTAGCCGTAGGGAAGATACTGATTAACATCAACTTGGTCTTGAACGCTGGTTTGAGTCGCATCTTGGTCAATGTAGTTAAACTCACCCACCGCAGCAGCTTCGTTAGCATTGATTTGTGCAGAAGTTTGAGCTTCAGGAGTGGTGTAACCGTATCCGCCTATGTCTAATTGTTGTTGTAGGTTGTGTTGTGTAGCGTTTTGGTCGATAAAGTTAGCAGTGCCTACAGCAGCAGCGGAGTTAGTGTTTTGTTGAATGCTAGTTTGTGCGTCTTGAGCGAAAGCAGCCAGAGGAGAGAAGGCGATAACTGTAGTTAGAAAAGCTAATGTAGATTTTTTCATGGTTTTGTCTTGAGAGGAAATCGAATTTTGTTTGTTTTGCTTACATTATTTAGATACGATCCAGTTGATTTTTTTATGCAGTTGGTTCTGAATTTTTTCTGGTTAAAGATCGCCTAGGGGAATTTGATTAATGGTAAGGCGATCGCTCAATAATCAATAATCATAAAGTCAGTAGATCTAAAAATTACGAAAGAACAAAGTTTCCGACATTAGTATCTAAAACGCTATCGTAAGGTATTTTTGTACTAAATTATGATGATCGCCCCCCTAATTGTTCACTGATAACTAAAAAAGCCCCAGCTATAGTTAACCAGGACTTGAGTGTGAGGATTAAAATCAATTTTAGGAAGAAAATTTAGTAGCCGTAGGGAAGATATTGATTAACATCAACTTGGTCTTGCACACTAGTTTGAGACGCATCTTGGTCAATGTAGTTAAATTCCCCCACCGCAGCCGCTTCGTTAGCGTTAATTTGAACCGAAGTTTGAGCTTCAGGAGTGGTGTAACCGTATCCGCCTATGTCTAATTGTTGTTGTAGGTTGTGTTGTGTAGCGTTTTGGTCGATAAAGTTAGCAGTGCCCACAGCAGCAGCGGAGTTAGTGTTTTGTTGAATGCTAGTTTGTGAATCTTGAGCGAATGCAGCTAGAGGAGAGAAAGCGATTACGGTAGTTAGAAGAGCTAATGTAGATTTTTTCATGATTCTGTACTTATTTAGAATTAATTAGTGCGTTTTTTGCTTACATTATCTAGATACGATTCAGTTGAGTTTTTTATGCAGCTTGTTCTTAAATTGGTTCTGATTAGAGATCGTCTAGGGTAGTTTATGGCATGGTAGGGCGATCGCTATTGATCTAAAACAAGACAGAAACATCATACTTTTGAAATATGACATCTGAAGTGACGACAATCAGATTTTCAATCATTGCCTGAGTGATAATCATGCGGTCAAAGGGATCTTTATGATGCAGGGGAAGATTCCCAGCGTTAATCGCGTGGATTGGTTTAATTTCGAGAATTTTGATGTTATCCTGCGGACATTCTTTGGTTACTAATTTATTAAGAGGCTGAGGAATGCTTATTTTGCCATTGTTAACTTTGATACTTAGTTCCCATAAAGTAGCTGACGATAGAAATAATTGATTTTGACGGTTTATCAGAGCATTTAACTGCTGTTGGCTAAGTTTTTTAGTGTCGCTTAACCACCATAACCAGCAACAGGTATCTAAAAGTAGCCTCATTTACTCGTCACCGTAAAATAATCCTATCATTTCTTCCTCTAGCTCATTAAAATCATCGCTAATTTCAATTTTATCCCTCAGTCTTCCAGGTATACGATCTCCTTTAGCTTCATCATGAGTATAGGGAATGAGCTTGGCAATAGGCACTCCGCGATTAGCAATCGTAAATTCTTCTCCTAAAGCGACCCGCGACAAGAGTTTTGATAGTTGAGTTTTCGCCTCGTGAATGTTAACTAATTCGCCCGATTCATCCATGATAATTAAACTAAGTTAGTAGACTAAGTTTATCATTGTCTAGCGAGATATTTATCTGCGATCGCTAATAAATATGCAAACAGCAAAAAATCCTAGCTACAATTAACTAGGACTTGAGTGCGAAGATTAAAATCAGTTTTAGGAAGAAAATTTAGTAGCCGTAGGGAAGATATTGGTTAACATCAACCTGGTCTTGCACGCTAGTTTGAGACGCATCTTGGTCAATGTAGTTAAAGTCTCCTACCGCAGCAGCTTCGTTAGCATTGATTTGTGCAGAAGTTTGAGCTTCAGGAGTGGTGTAACCGTATCCGCCTATGTCTAATTGTTGTTGTAGGTTGTGTTGTGTGGCGTTTTGGTCGATAAAGTTAGCAGTGCCCACCGCAGCAGCCGAGTTAGTGTTTTGTTGAATGCTAGTTTGTGAATCTTGAGCGAAAGCAGCTAAAGGAGAAAAGGCGATAACGGTAGTTAGAAGAGCTAATGTAGATTTTTTCATGGTTTTGTCTTGAGAGGAAATCAAATTTTGTTTGTTTTGCTTACATTTTCTAGATACGATCCAGTTGATTTTTTTATGCAGCTGGTTCTGAATTTTTTCTGGTTAAAGATCGTCTGCGGTAGCTTATGGAATAGTAAGGCGATCGCAAAATAAACAAGCAAACAGTAAAAAGCCCCAGCTATAGATAACTAGGGCTTGAGTATTAAACTTAAATTCAAGTAGAGAGGAAATTTAGTAACCGTAGCCGTAGGGAAGATATTGATTAACATCAACTTGGTCTTGCACGCTAGTTTGAGACGCATCTTGGTCAATGTAGTTAAAGTCTCCTACCGCAGCAGCTTCGTTAGCATTGATTTGTGCAGAAGTTTGAGCTTCAGGAGTGGTGTAACCGTATCCGCCTATGTCTAATTGTTGTTGTAGGTTGTGTTGTGTGGCGTTTTGGTCGATAAAGTTAGCAGTGCCCACCGCAGCAGCGGAGTTAGTGTTTTGTTGAATGCTAGTTTGTGAATCTTGAGCGAAAGCAGCTAGAGGAGAAAAGGCGATAACGGTAGTTAGAAGAGCTAATGTAGATTTTTTCATGATTCTGTACTTATTTAGAATTAATTAGTGCGTTTTTTGCTTACATTATCTAGATACGATTCAGTTGATTTTTTTATGCAGCTTTTTCTGATTTATGGCAGTTGAGGCAATTAGTGATTTATTTCAAGCATTTGAACTAGAGGGGGTCACAAGAATTCTAACAGTCTTGCTAGAAATATCTTTTGATGATGGTTCATGGCGGGGCGGGTAATGTTCTAGAACGGCAGAGAGCAAAATAATTAATGGAGAAAGTACATCAGGAACAAGAAAGCTTTCCACGACTCATTCGGACTCTCAGAGGTCGTCTGAAAAGTAAATTTTGTCACCTCAAAATCAGATTTTATACTTAGACAACAAGGTTAAAACTATTATGATTCCGTTGGATAGGATTGGCTATAAAATAGCAATTGAGACTTTTCAGATATCCTCTCAAACACTTACTTTCACTGAAATTATTTTGGGTAGTGGTTAGTAGTCCCCCTCACTTTTCATCCACAACCTTCTCTCTTAGATTTAATATTAGTTTAATCATCAATTAAGTATTTGTACTGTGGCTCAAATCACTCTTTGACTAGTTCAAAAAAAAGTTGGTAATTTAAATTACTTTAATATCTGTTTTAAGACGGAGTAAGTCAATATATAGCGCAAGTTATTCCCCATTTTCAGCAATTACACTACTGAGAAATCATCAATTTACATAACTAATCTTTACTGTTAACTTAGACATATTGAATATTTTTGATTATATATTAGCTTCAAATTTTATTGATTTTTTTGCAAGATAAAGTACCTTGATCTGAAACAATAATTGTTAATTCAATGTCATTTCACCTATTACTTTACTTAATTGTATGATAAACCAAGCAAATATCCTGATAGTTGAAGATGAATTATTGATTGCAAAAATGACTGCTAAGAAGCTGACTCAGCTTGGTTATCATGTATCAAGAATTGTCTCTTCAGGTCAAGCTGCAATTGAATTTGTTCAGCAGGAAAATCCCGATCTGATTTTAATGGACATAGCAATTAAAGGTGATATTGATGGAATTGAAGCAGCAGCGCAAATCAAGTCATGTCTAGATATTCCAATTATTTTTCTTACGGCGTATGCTAATGATGAAACCATAGAAAAAGCCTCAGAAATTGGATGTTATGGTTATTTGACCAAGCCATATAGAGACCAGGACTTGCAGGCTGTGGTCAAGATTGTATTGAGCAAACATCGTGAACAAAAAGCCATTCAGGATGCACTACAGTCAACAATCCATCAATATTCTGTCCAACAAGAAGATATATATCGAGATCATCTTACTAATTTACCAACCAAGCTCTTCTTGAGAGATTTATTTGAGTATTTATCATCCCAAGCACTTGATGAGGAAATAAAAGCTGATCTAGAAGTAGATATTGAGCAAGAAAATTTCAGCTATCCGCGATCGCAATTATTAGTTTTATTTAATATCGCTTTAGATCGATTACAAAAAATTACGAGTTTTGTCGGTAAAGAACAACAAAACTTTGTTGTTAAACAGGTTGCGCAACGTTTAACAGACTGCGTTGATAATTTTGAGGGACAGGGCACAGCCGTTTATCTTAATTCAGACAATTTTGTAATTTTGCTCACCGTTGAAGATCGAGGTGTGGCAACTAAATACGGTCAGCAAATATTAGACAGTTTAAAACAAAGTCTGTTTATCGGAGAGCATGAAATTTATTTGCATCCAGTTATAGGCATGGCTTTTTGTCCTTATGATAGTACTTACGTTGAAGAATTATTGCAGCAGAGCGAAAAATCAATTGAATATGCTAGAAGTCAGGGAGGAAATCGCTGTCAAGCATTTACTTTCGCTTTCAATATTAAAAGCCATCATGGTTCCGATGATCTCAAATTAGAATCAGAACTACATCACGCTTTAGAACGCAACGAACTAGAGCTTTACTATCAGCCCAAAATAGATCTGAACAGTAGCTTAATTGTAGGAGCAGAAGCTTTAATTCGCTGGAATCATCCTCGCAGGGGCAGAATTCTGCCCGATCAATTTATTCCTTTAGCGGAAGAAAATGGCTTAATTAGACCTATTGGGGAGTGGGTTCTGGAAAATGCCTGTAGACAGAATCATAGATGGCACAGTATGGGGTTAAATCATCTCAAGATCGCTGTCAACCTTTCTGGAGCACAATTTAAGCAGTCAGATTTATTTCATAAAATTACGCAAATTCTCTTCGATGCTTCTTTAGAGGCTCAATATTTAGAGCTGGAATTAACCGAGACCATCTTGGTGGAAAATGTTAGAGCTAATGTTCAAAAACTAAATTTGCTGAAAAAGTTAGGTATTCAAATTGCACTGGATGATTTTGGCACTGGCTATGCTTCTTTAGGTTATTTACAGCAATTTTCCTTTAATATTCTGAAAATAGATTCTTCCTTTGTCCGTAATATTGAGAGTAATCAAACTAGTGGGGTTATTGTCCGCAATACTATTGCGATGGCACATCAGTTAGGGTTACAGGTAGTAGCGGAGGGAGTGGAAACCGAAGCCGAATTAAATTTTCTCAAGGCATTGCAGTGTGATTTAGTGCAGGGATATTTGTTCAGTCGTCCTCTAGAAGTCAGAGAATTCCAGAAATTAGCTATAAAGGGAATGAAACCCAAAATGGCTAATAGCTACGAATAGCTTAAATTTAAGCTTAATCGATCAAATGGAAAAAGACTGTAAATTAACCCAACAAAGATTGCAAACTAGCCTGCATCACATCAGTAGTTTGACCAGAAACGGTAAATAACATCGCTTCACGGTAGATTCTGCCTGCGCTGGAATGCAGATAATTAGAAGCTCCACTACTGGCAATTACCGCTGCTAGGCTACACCGTTGAGCTAAATTAATTGCCGCCGCCCGCAACTGTAGTTTTTCTTTATAGCCTGTCTGCTTTGCTGAGAGAGCAGCCAGCAGTTGCTGTTCTTGAGACTGTAATTCTTGGTATAAAGTTTGCCAGGACTCGTGCAGAAATTCTAGTTTCTTAGCTTGAGCCAGATTATGCAATAAATCTAATCCAGCGTATGCTGTACCCAGGGCAAATAGCCCATGACTCAGTACTTTACGGCGACTGCTATGATGAATGGAACCAGGAGCATTAATTGCGATCAGATACTCAGAAGGCAAAAACCATTGGGATATAGTAGCGCTAACCGTATTAGTAGCACTCACCGCCAGCAATTTTAAGGGACTACTCAAGGCTATGGTGCCACCTGAAGGCTGCACTTCATTGGCAAAGGGCAGCAAACCATAAAGCTCTTGTCCATCAGCTAAAGTTGCCCCCAAAATAAAGTGGGAAAAGAAACCATAGCCTGTAATCCAGGGTACTGAACCTGTTAAAAGAAAGCCCCCCGCGGTTGATTTCGCCTGCATAATTGGTAATCCAGGACGACGCAAATGGGAAAAGCCAACGCCAAGTAAGGTATTGACCTTTACTGCCTGGGGTAAAAATTCCTGTTGCAAATAACTATTGTGGCTATGTGCTAGTTTTGCCACTGCACCTTGATGCTGAGTTTGTAAGAAAGTTAAAGCTCCTGAGGTGCGAGCTAATAAGATCTGAATTCGAGCGTATGTAGTGGAGTCTAAACCCTCTCCACCAAAGGATTGTGGCACCTGTAATGCCAGCAAAGAGCGATCGCTCAGTTGTTTCAGAGCTAACTTGAGAGCTGCGGTATCGGTGTCAAGCCGATTGGCTTGGGGTAAAATCTGCTGCCGCAAAAAAGACTCAATCTGCTGAATATTATCAGTCATCTCCTATGATTCGTCTTTGTTGAGATCAACATTGATGTCTTTAACGTTTCTGGCAATTCTAGAAAGTTCGTTTTTCTCATTGAGCGCCACCCGAGAAGGAGAACCGCTGATAATCCCTTCATAGTTACGGAAGGACTCTTTAATAAAGGGGATTTCAGGAGCATCGGAACTAATCACATATTCTCTGATGCCCTTGTCATGCCAAGAACCACGCATTTTAAAGACGTTGATGGCACGAGACATCTCACCGCGAATTTCTACATATTGCAGCAGAATAATAGTGTCCGTAATGGTAGAAATGTGAGATTCAGTAATGGAGTTGGCTCCCAGAAATTGGTCGGTAGTGTTGGTGAAGAAACCAGTAATTTCTTCCTGTTTCGCATAGCCAGTAACTCCAATGACAAACTGACGGAAGGCATTATTAGTTACCCCTCTGGCTAGAGCCGAAAGAGAATCGATCGCAATACGGGAAGGCTTAAAGTCAGTAATCTCAGATTTAATCATTTGCAGGTGATCCTCTAATCCTGCTGATTCAGGGTAACAGCAGAGTAACTTGAGCAGTCCTTGTCGCTCCATTTCTTCAAAGTCTACCCCCCAGGAGGAAGCATTACGGGATAGCTGCGCCCGCGACTCTTCATAGGCAAATAAAACTGACCTCTCTCCCCGACGACAGCCTTCTTCTAAAAACTTACTCACTAACAAGGTTTTGCCTGTGCCTGTGGCTCCTGTCGCCAGGATAATCGAATCCTTGAAGAAGCCGCCTCCACAAAGCTGATCTAAAGTTTTGACCCCAGAAGAGCGGCGCACGTTGGAGGAACTCTGGGTAAGGCGCATTGCCCCCAAGGGGAAAATATTAATTCCATCGTTGGTAATGGTAAAGGGATATTCTCCCTTCATGTGAGTTGTGCCCCGCAGCTTTAAAATCTCAATTGTGCGACGACGACGCTCCCCCTCCAGCACATTACGAATAATGATTACATTATCCGAAACAAATTCTTCAACCCCAAAGCGAGCAATCTGACCATATTCCTTAACTCTTTCTGTAGTGAGGATTGAAGTTACCTCTAGCTGCTTGAGACGAGCCACCAGGCGGAAAATTTCCCGCCGTACCACCGATGCCGCATCATACTGTTGAAAAACTGCCGTTACCGAATCAATGGAGACTAATTTAGCTTTGTACTTGCGGATGGCGTACTGAATCCGCTCAATCAGAGCAGAAAGATCGAAGTTTCCCACCACTTCCTGCCCTTCAGGATCGGGGGAAGCATCCAACAGAAATAGCTTGCCGCGATCAATTAGGTTCTGCAAATCCCAGCCAAAACTGTAGGCATTTTCAATAATATCTTTAGGAGACTCTTCAAAGGTGACAAAAATCCCTGGACAGTCAAAAAACTTTATTCCCAGATAGAGAAACTGAACGGCAAGCAGGGTTTTTCCCGTACCAGAAGTACCACTAACCAGAGTCGTTCTACCTATAGGTAACCCACCATGAGTGATTTCGTCGAAACCTTCGATCATGGTGCGAGTTTTACGGACTCCTTTATTGCTTATTTCCGATTGCTGTGGCTGATTGTTGGGATTTGGTTCATTCATCGAATATTAAGGTTAGCGACTCTCAAGCTGAGGTTAAAGGAGCAAGGATAAATTTCAAGATAAATATTACAATATTACGCTTAGTAACGGTCAAAGAATTTTATAATCTTTGCTCGCGAATTTCTTCATAGAGTAGATCTAGACCAATCAAGACCTTTTCGCGATCGCTTAAATCGCCGATGATCTTCCGCACGGGAGGAGGCAGCACCTTAGATAGGGTAGGTGTTGCTAAAATTTTATCTTCTTCAGCTAGCTGAGGATTTTTCAGGACATCAATTACTTTGAGAGCATATACTCCCTGAAAATCTTTTTCCAAGATGTTTTTTAGCGTTTTTAAAGCTCTAACTGAATTGGGCGTGTTTCCAGCCACATATAATTTTAGTACGTAAGTTTTTCTGAATTTATCCATAATACATAACAATCAAGTCAACTATCTTGAAACGACAGCTGGAAAATCTAACTCTGAAAACACCGATGTCATTCCAACTAACTTAGCGTACATCTAGGTATTTATTCTACTGTAAAGAGTAGTTCTAAAGATAGGTCTTCCCCTGGAATGGAACGACGATACATCTCGCAAAGGTGAGAAATTACATCAATCAGGGGTAGGCGATAATCGAGCAAAATATCATCTTTTCTCCCCTCAATCTTAAGTTGATTGGAAAAATCATCAATCAACTCCATGTGTATTTCTAAAATTTGAGAAGTAGAAATATCTGCAAAAAAAGCTTGATCTACCAGTTCATCTATCAAGCGATTAATTTCGATATCTTCATCGAAGTAATTGAGTAAAATTTGCTGATAACCTTGGGTTAACTTAAGCTGTAACTTTTGTTGGTCTTCTGAAGCTAAGTTACGAAAAAAAGCATTTCGATTACGCTTGTAGTAAACTCCTAAATAGCCTAATCTTTCTTTTAGCTTATCGGTTAATCGGCGCTGCTGCGCCACGAGGGAAGATTGTACCTGGGAAAAGTGTTGATGAGGTCGCGAACCAGGAGCCAAGCTAATAAACTTGGTAATAGCTAGATTCAGGTAAGAATTAATTTCTGCTAGTTGAGGCGGATACAAACGAAGTTCCGCCTGATGGTATATGGTTTGACGTTCTCTATCTAGTGCAGGTTGAGGGTATTTAGCTGTCTGGTTCACTGAAGCTTCAATTGAAGATTCACCCTCGACAATTATGGCAGGAAGCAAAATTTCTGAGTTCCATAATTGAGCAATTATGGGCTCCAAGCTAGGGTCAACCTGCAACACTAAACAATCTATCTTCTCATAATTATTGATCACAAAATTCTCTAGCTCTTCACTTTCACCCCAATAGTTCAACTCATAGCGATCGCGATTAATAAATTGGGCAACTGAATCGGCTAGCTGCTGCTGAGGAGAAAAGAAGCAAATTTGTAGTTTGCTAGCAGTAACTTCTGGGTAGAAAGAATTATTTTGATAATCCGACATGTATGAAGCAGGTTAATACGTTGAGGCAGTCAGTATTCCTCTGGGAACAGTAGCGAGCAGAATGCAGTCAGCTCAAGCCTCGTTGTGACGTGGTGGCGTACCGCAAACTCAAATTGCAGTTTAGCTAACGGATGCAACTACTGTTAAAAGTTGCGTTAGCTTTCTATGCTACTCTTAAAATACTTAAATGCTTAAGAGCGATCTGAGCTTATTCTACTAGGTAGCTTTATTTAATAAAAAGTTAACATTTATTGAGTCATTTTGCGGATCTTAATAAAATAAAATATTGCTAAAATTTTTTTGGCAGCAGGATATATTATGATCAATTGTATATATTCTTACGATAGTCTCTGGGAAGACTTGATGGCTTATAAGCTTGAGAAATGAGAATTTGAATGGTAGTAACGAGGTCAACCAACGGATAAGTTGTAAAGAATCAAGAGTGACCTTGTTCATACCCTATATTGCACTGATTTATCTAGCATGTTTGACCGAGGGTTAAGCTTGCTCTTGGAGACAAGAACCCGACAAGCCATGTCTAGCGATTTTACTTACCTTAGCGATTTTGTAGATCCAGTACCCATTTGCCAGTCAGGGGTAGATCTTGGCAGCATCATCAAAATTTTTCAACACTTAAACTGCGACCTATTAGCAATTCCTCAAGATAACGGTCATTGGGGGATAATTTATCCTGAAGATTTGATTGGATTTTTAGCCACGGCATGGCAGGGAAAAACAACGGCTTTAATTAGTCATCCGCGAAACATCGCAGCGCAGCAAGAACAGCTACCTATAGCCACTCCTCAACTCAAGTCTATTATTAAGCCAGCAGCGGTTTTAGCAGCAGAAATGAAGCTCCAAGAGTTTTTACAGCAGGTCTATAGTGAAGATCAGTGGAGCGAGCAATCAGACAGATTAATTATCACTCGCACAGGAGAGCTCAAGGGAAAGCTGAATCGAGGCAAAATTATTCAGTTCCTGGTTCAAAAATCCCCTAAACTATCGCCAAATAAGTCAGAGCTAGCAAATGATTTTAGTTATTTGAGTCAGGTAGTAGCAAGAATCGCTCTCCCAATCAGGATTGAAACAGCTACAGGGCAAGAAATTTATCGCAATCGGCTGTGGCAGCAATTCATTGATAGCGACTATGACACCGCAATTCCCTCCTGCCAAAGTAATCCTCCACAGTTCGCCAGCGGTAGGCTAACCCAGCAACAGCTTCCTTTAACAAATTCTCTTCCCCCTGAATCGCCGTCATGCCAGTCTAACAATGATTCCAGAACACAAAACAACGAGCCTCCAACAGAATCAAATATCTTTAGTTCCGAGTCTCAAGAACAAAATTACCTCAGTCCAGATCAGCCAATCAAGTTAACTAGCCCCTCCAAGTCGTCATCTCCAGCAGCAGCCAGTTCTGACTGGAATTTTTTCAAAATTCCTCTGATGGGAGAACAGCTTGTTGACTCTGCACCAGAGCAGCAGAGTGCTCCCTGTTTAGTCATTGCTACTAAAGTGGCTTTGCCTGAGTTCGAGGAATCATCAGAAAAATATTTCCTCAAAGCTCCCTATGAAATTACTAATAACTTACTGGCGAGCATCAGCCACGAGCTAAAGTCTCCTTTGACTGGTATTATCGGCTTATCTAGTCTGCTCAATGAACAAAAATTAGGTCAGCTAAATCAGCGTCAGGCTGCATATGTCCAGCTGATGCACCGTAGTGGGCAAAAAATGATGGATATCATCGACGATTTACTAGAGCTAACTCGTTTGACCATCAAACCCGAAGCCCCAGAGCTAGTTAACTTAGAACTGCTCTGTCGCCAAGTTTATCAAGAAGCGATCGCCAAAGTGCGAGGAGCCAGTCGGGAAAACCTTGAATCCCTGGCAATTGCTGCTGAACTCTCATTAGATATCGAATTCGGCAGTGAAATGGCGATCGCCAGTAGCGCCCTGTTGTCCTGTATCCTATCCCATCTTATTTTAGAAGTAATTCCTGAGGGGGAGTCTCAGCCGACAGTGGGCATTAAGATTAGCAATCAGTCAGGATTAACGGCAATTGCTATCGCCTCCAGCTCAGAGGACTTAGATCTGCAACTACCCAGCATCAATCAGGAAAGTCCTCTGTGCAGAAAGCAAAGTTTTGGACTTGACCTAATGCTCGCTGAGTATCTTGCAGGGTTTCTTGAAGGCAGCATCGCATATGTTGAGGCTCAAGAAAAAGTGCGCTTTACCTTGTTCCTCCCCAAAAATCACCAGCCGCCGCAACCCGCCTCTACTCCGCACCCGACCGCCATAGCTCAGTCTGCCCCAGAAAATAAAAATTTAACCATCCTTTGTCTGTATCCTGAACTAGAAGCGATTAATCCCACCAGCAAGAATAGTAACAGCTATGATTTTAACCTTAAAAGCTGGAGCGATAATACTGAGCAACAAAGCAACTATCAGCACCGCATCATTGAGGCTGACAGCCTAGAGCAAGCACACATCCTTGCCCGCATTTGGCGATTCGACGTGATCGTCTTAGATAGTTATCAGCTGATTGAACCTATTACCTATTTGCGATCGCTACTAGAATCGGAATATCTGGCGGCATTACCCCTCATTACCCTAGAGGCGAGAACCACCGAAGCGGCTAACAAAATTGAGGGCTTGAACGTTTATCCTTGCCTGCTTCCAGCCCAAGATTGTCGGGTTCAGGACTTAATGCAGGTTATTGAAATTGCGGCAGGGAAATAGACATTTAACATTTAACATTGAGCATTTAACATTTATCAGAGGTTAGATTGTCATGCTGCCTAAATTATTTGTTATCTTAAGTACAGATATGTGTACTTGCTTTCATGTTAGCTAAACAGACAAACTATACTAATTTACGTCAAAATTTAGCCTCAATCTTAGACGAAGCGATCGCAGATCGGAGTGTCATTATCGTTACTCGGCAGGGGAAAGAAGAGGTAGCGATTTTAGCGGCTGAGGAACTTAACAATATTTTGGAAACCCTACATTTATTTAGATCTCCCGCTAATGCTCAAAAGCTGATTGCAGCTATGGAGAGGGCAGATAAGTTAGAAAAGAAAACAGAGGTAAAATCTGAAAGCCTAATTGAGCTTTGTCAGGATTTGGGTCTTGACGAGGGACTTGCTAAAGATGCGGCAGTTAATAATCAGGAAAATCTCAAAGATGATGCCGCTTCAAAACGTCATCACTAGAAACTAGGACAAGGGATAGTGGTGAACGGGAAAAGCGTTATTTTTGATTCTCAGTTTCGAGAAGATTTGCGCTGGTGGTCAAAAAAAGACCGTAAAATCTGCAATCGGATTTTAGACTTAGTTGAAGCGACGATAGCAGATCCCATAAATGGGATTGGAAAGCCTGAAAAATTAAAATATTTACCTGGTTCTCGATGGTCACGCAGAATTACTCAGGAACATCGACTTGTATATCAAATAAATGGTGATAAGCTGATTTTTTTACAGTGCCGTTATCATTATTAACCTACAATTCTACAATCTTGGTTTTTTGGCGATCGCCAAGTTCTGTAGAATTGTATAAATAATCAAACTATGGTTTTTTGATGACGGATAATAAAGATAAGTTTAACAATTCCATTAGTTCATTATTTTGGCTGGGATTTCGGCTTATATCCACAGCTTTTATTTTAGGAATAGTTTACATATCCGTATGGGGAATTGAATGGCTATTATTATTTATCCTAGAAAAAAGCTTAAGTGATTTATTGACCAAATCAGCTCGGTACCAAGAAATTTTCGACATGATTAAGTTTGGTTGTGGAGTTCTTACTGGTCTTATGTATCTTATTCACAATGTCATAGGATTTATTAGCTTAATCCAATTAGAGTTAGAGACGTTAAAAGACGATTAAAATTCACTTATATAAAAAAGATAAGATAATGATTCAATCATGGCTTAAACGTCAAATTATTTTAGCGGCTATTTTAGTGCCACTTTCAAGTATTATCTTTATTGTTTCATTTTTTATATTAAACCAAATAACTCAAGAGCTAACGATAGTACTAAAAGCATCATTAACAATAACTGTTATTGCAGCAGTATTAGTTTTTTTTAGGCTATATCAAATCAATTTTTTTAGAATTGCTAAATCCAATACAATCAGAAAATTCTGGAATATTGGTACATCGGTAAATATAAAAATAAAACCTCTCTATCTTATATTGACATCATCATTGATTGTAATTATTGTTGTGAGTTCAATATCTAAATTAGATATAAAAGATTTTTTAAACCTAATACTTGCGGTTTCTGTAACTATGAATTTAACGAGTACAATTTCAATGGACAAGAAAGAAAATGAGAAAGAAAACGAGAAAGAGTAGTATGTATATTTTTATAAATAGCTTAAAGTTTGATATTATAAGACCTTTAATGATTAATAAATAACAATTTAACATTACAGGTTCAGTAGAACCACACAAATTTATAGAATTAACTATTATTCTCCTCTTCACGGTATTCAAGAGCATTAGCGATACGTGCAACATTCTCAGTAAGAGAGGCTAAATTTTCTGAAGTTCTGATGCGATCGCTCTCACAAAACTCATTCAACTTGTAGGATAGAGAGTAAAAACCGTAATTTCGGGACGGCTGGCAAAACGCAAAGGAATGCCAGTCATGCCTAACCCTCGATTAGTATACGTCCAGGTATTCTCCACCCGATCTAACCCTGCAAAGTACTTTCTACCGCCGCGGGGAAGGAAGAAAGGGTCTATCCAGGGAATTTTGATTTGTCCTCCATGGGAATGACCAGATAGCTGGAGAGCAAACCGCTCAGTTTTGGCACTTTGTTCAATGTAGTCTGGTTCATGTACCAGCAAAATAGCAGTAGCGTTATCTGGTATTTGAGCTATGGCTTGGGCTAGATCTGGTTGTCCCCAGTAGGGATCGTCAATTCCTGCAAAAGCTAGCTGTTGATTTCCCCGTTCAACTGAATAAACTTGATTTTCTAGGAGGCTGATATTGCCTTCCTTCAAAGTTTGCTTGAGCATCTCTAACTTTTTCCGCCAATGGTCATGATTCCCCAAAACTGCTAGATTACCAGACTTTGATTGAAGCTGAGATAGTTTGAGAGCTAGCTTATCAGGATCAAAGTCATAACCATGGGTAATGAAATCTCCCGTAATGGCGATCGCATCTGGCTGCTGCTGATTAACTAGCTGAATTATTTTAGTCAGCCGTTGTTCTGGAATGAAATGATTAGCATGAAGATCGCTAATCTGGACAATTTTAAACCCTGTAAATGCTGGGGCTAAATGGGGAATCGCTAACCGAACTGGAACTATCTCAACCCAGTTAGGCTCAATTTTTTTAGCGTAAACATAGCAAGCAATCGCCAAAACTAGCGTAATTAGGGTTAATTTGCTTAACCAGATACGTAATTTACGCAGTAAGCTCAGAGATCGCTTAACTCTCATGATTAAATCTTAGGAGATGGGGGCGGCTTCTCCATGCTAATCATTGTTAATAACTTTTGACAAAATCCGCTGCACAATAGCAATCCTTTGATTTATAAAGTAAATTACTATTTCCTGAGCAATCAGCAACTCCGATGAAATATCTTAATCAACACATAATTATTACTGGTGGCTCCAGTGGTATTGGCAAAGCCTTAGCGAAATCTCTCGCACTACAGGGAGCAAGTCTAACCTTAATTGCCCGCGATCGCCAGAAGCTAGAACAGGCACAACAGGAGATTCTGGAGGTTGCTCCTAGTAGCAAAGTACATCTTGCTACTGCGGATGTTGCTCAACAGCCAGCCATCACTAATGCTATTCAGCAAGCGATCGCCAAAATGGGTCATCCAGAACTATTAATCACTTCTGCTGGCATTGCCCACCCTGGTCATTTTGAGCAACTGCCTCTGAAAATTTTTGAGCGCACCATGGCAATCAATTATTTTGGTACTTTATACAGTATTAAAGCCGCCTTGCCAGCAATGTTAGAGGCGCAACGGGGGCAGATTGTGATGATTTCCTCTGGTGCAGGATTAATCGGCATCTATGGCTATAGTGCCTATTGTCCGTCTAAATTTGCTCTTAGGGGACTGGCGGAAACTTTGCGGGGGGAATTAAAACCCCAAGGAATTAGAATCACCATTGTCTATCCCCCTGATACCGATACACCGCAGCTTGCGGCGGAAAATAAAACCAAACCTGTTGCTACTAAAAAAATAACTGCTACGGCTAAAACCTGGAGTGCGGCAACGGTAGCAGAGATGATTTTACGAGGAGTTGCCGCTCAACAATTTGCGATCGCCCCTGGATTAGAGTTAACAATTTTAAAGCGGGGGCATAGTTTGCTAGCTCCCTTGATTAACTGGTATTTTGACAAAATTATTAAAAAAACTAGTGATGTTGCTGATTTTAATTACGAAACCGACAAGTAGCCTGTTAATAATTATTAATTAACAAGAAATAGTTGGCGATCAAGGTCAATAATCCAATATCAGGAACGCTATGGTGTTGATGCTGTATTCTTTTAAATAGTTCGTACAGCTTATCTGAGCCATCATCAATAGGTTAGATATTCTTCAAAAGCTTTGAAACCGAGGTTTAACTTGAACCATAATTTAGCAGCGATTACTAAATCTAGTATTGACCAACCAAATCAAAATTAATATTTTTTATATTTATCATTAAACCTTTCAAGTTCTCCAAAGAGGAAAATCATCCCAATTTTTGGGAAACCCCATATCTTGAATAGGTATTGATTTATATTCTTGTATTAGTACTTTTAAATTATCTGACCAATGAGAATTAATAGTTATTTTTTGCATCAAGACTTGTATTATAACTAATTGTGCAAAAAGCTTATTATTTTCAATAAGATATTGCTTATAGTCTCTGGCTTTTGTGGTTGGTGTAATAGTAAATGTTCTATCCCAGATGCGGCAGTGATGGGCGCACAAATTTCTACAATAAGATATACTATGTAACCAAGATGACATAATTTTTTCGTCTACATCAAATAATTTAGCTGTTTTTTTTCTGTTTTGTAATTCTAAATTTTTGAAAATAAATGAAACTGTTCCAAAAGATAATATTTCAAATATCATCCAACTAGGGGGGAATTCAGGTGAATAATATTTACTGCGGTAATGTTTTATAAATTCTTCTCTCTTATTTTGATTAACATCATTTTTTAGTTTCTCTATGAATTTCTGATGCTCAAATTCAGTTTTAAAGTTATTCTTGTCCATAAACCAATGAGCGCCACTTTGTAGACTCATGGTATTTGAAATTGATGCTTTAATTGCTACTTCAATTCGCTCTATAGCATCTAAAATCAGGAGACGGAGTTTACGATCAAAAATATATAAATTAAGAATATCTTCAAAAGCTGTGCCTTGTTTAAATTGATGATGCGAAGCGCTACTAGAAGCATCTTGAAAACAAATAAAATAAGCTGATAAACGATAATAGCCAATAAACTGTAGATAATATTTTGCTATTTCTACATCATTTATTTTTAATCCTCTTTTCTGAAGAAGTTCTATAAGCTGATCTATATTAAAAGGCGGTTTATTAAAAACTTCTTTTATTTCAGACACTTTGATAGTTAATAGAGGGCATAACTATATAGTTCCCTGAAACATCTTTGAACTCGCGTTAAGATATCAAAAAAACTGAAACCTCCCTGGTGCGCTGGTAATACTAGCAATGCTAAACTTTTCCAAGCGTGGGAGGTGTTATTAATATATATATTAATGAAGAGTTTTATTCCTGTCAACCAGAAGGTCGAAAACCATTGTTGTTTTACGAATGATCGCACTCCGAAAACTCTACAATCATAAGGTAAATGTATTCAATCGCTCTAACATTAGAAACTACTTAGAGCAGATATAAAAACGATCGCGATAGCCGCTATCGGACAAATCAATACTTTGATCACGCTGACAGCCCCACTGTTGCAGAGTAGCATCACCAATATCTAGATTTATGCCAAATAGTCTAGCCTGGCTTGATTTTAAAATTTCGGCGGCAGATATTTCTTGATTGACTAACAAAAATTGAGGAAGCTGAGATGATGCTAGCTGGGAGTTAAGACGAGTAAAAGAAAGCCCCAGGGCGGTTAATTCTCTGATTTCTGAGTGGGTTTGATGAGTCATTGCCACAATAGTCGGCGGTGATGACTGTTGCTGAATATAAGCCGCAAGCTGATTGCTACGTCGCGACTTTTGAAAACCCAAATTATTAATTACCGTCAATGAACCCAGCAGGCTCATAACTAATAGTGTCAGCACTACTTTAGAATATGCTTTAGCCAATAATTGCTGCTGCCAACAGCTAGCTAGAGCGATCGCCACTAGCAAAATAATCAAGGGAAAGTAAACAAAGTGATAACGGGCGGCTAAAGATACGTCTTTCCCTAGTCCATAAATCAGCACCAGGAATAATCCTAAAGAACCCAGTAAATAGCCAGCGATAACCGTTATGGCACCACGAGTCTGATTATCAGCGAAAATTTTCCGCCACTGCCTCAATAAAGTCGGCAGAACTAACCCTAAGACCGTTAATAAAACGATTCCTGATGCGATCGCCATAATTGAAGATACCCCTTCAACAGGCAACAGCATCACCATGGTAATAAGCCATACCAATAAGCGCGGTAGCGGTAGCAAAACCTCATTCCAGCTATAGCTAGTAGCGATCCAAGTGGTCATCTGATTTTGCGAAATTGCCCCCAGTAGCGGTAGCCAAACTAGAGTACCTGCAATTGTCCCTAAGCTCACTAATAAAAGACTACGGCAATATCTAAGAAATCTCCCATTATTCAGTAATAGCCAATAACTCCCTAGGGCGATCGCTTCCGCCCCCAGAGTAAGGACAAAAAAGTAATGGGTAGCCACCCCTAAAACATTAATCACAATCCACCCCAAGGTTACGTACCATGGAACAGTCCGACGCTGAGAGATTAGCTGTAAAGCCCGAATTAAGCAGGTAAACGAAGCCATAACCCAAAGTATCGTTAGGGTGTAATGACGGGCTTCCTGGGATAAATAGATGCCGTAGGGAGAGACTGCCATCAAGACTGCCGCGAAATGTGCACCCAAACGAGAACGAAACGCCACCCAAGCCAGGGTAAAGCTAGCAGGAATAGCTAAAATACCGCAAAGAGCACTTAGCGATCGCGCCACTGATAAAGAAACTAAATCTCCCTCCTGAAGCCACAGCTTAAACCACCAGTGACTTAACCAGAAATAAAGCGGCGGGTGGGTACTTTCCTGGGTGAGTCGATGCAGCACTTCAAGATAGCCAAGATTGGGATCTAATCTCAGGGGGGCTAGTAGAGTCGGGAGGGAAACTAGCTGATTAAGGGGGATCTGATTAAAGCCATGACCCAAACTATAGCCAATGGTAGCAATCTCAATGGAGGATGCGGGCTTGAGGGCTAAATTAGTAAAGCGTAAAATCACGCCGATACCAATCCAAAGCAGGAGAAATAACAGGCTGTTGCGGGTCAGGCGATCGCTTGAACTTTGAGCAGATTTTTGAGATATCAAGAGGCTGTCACCAAAATACTCCGACTATTCTGGCTTATCTGGGAGTAAAAATCGAAAACAAGCTCAAGCTAGTATTGAGGCAATTTTCACCAAAAATTAAATTCAAAGTTATAAATTGCTCAGGTAAGAAAATCATTATCCTAGAATTGAGGTGTTATTAAACGCAGACAATTTTCTCGCTCAATTTTTAACCGAGTACTCCAACTAAAAGCACATCAGATACCCATAAACACAATGGCAATCAATTTAAGCAAAGGAGAAAGAATTTCTCTAGAGAAAGTAGCACCAGGTCTAGTGCAGATTTTTATTGGCTTAGGCTGGGACATCAACGCTACGGATACGGGAGCAGATTTTGATATCGATGCTTCAATTTTTCTGTTAGACACTAGCGAAAAGCTAATTTCCGACCAGCACTTTATTTTCTATAACAATAGAATCAGCCCTGACTCCGAACAGTCCATACAGCAAAGAGGGGATAATCGCACGGGTGCAGGGGAAGGAGACGACGAAATTATTGACGTTAATCTCAAAACTGTTCCCGCTGATGTAGCCAAAATGGCAATTACCGTCACTATCCATGAAGCTGACAAACGACACCAAAACTTTGGACAGGTTAGTAATGCTTTTGTGCGGGTAGTTAATTGCGAAAATGAAGAGGAAATCATTCGCTATGATCTCACTGAAGACTTTTCCGTGGAAACCGCACTAATTATGGCGGAACTATATCGCAAAGATGGAGAATGGCGCATGAACGCCGTTGGTGCAGGCTATGAGGGAGGATTACAGGCATTAGTAGAACGATATCAGTAGTTCAGTCATTAGTTATTAGAGTTATTAGTCATCAAAAAATATGGCAGTTAATCTGAGTAAAGGACAGCGGATCTCTCTGAAAAAAGTCGCTCCAGGATTGAAAGAGGCTTTTATCGGTTTAGGTTGGGACACAAATCTTACCGATACTGGACAGGATTTTGATATTGATGCGTCAGTGTTTCTCCTCAATAGCAACGAGAAATTAATTTCTGATAGTCACTTTATTTTCTATAACAACCTCTCTAGTCCCGATTCTAATAGTGCCGTAGAGCATATGGGGGATAATCGTACGGGTGCAGGAGAAGGGGATGACGAGGTAATTAAAGTCAACCTGCAACAAGTTCCCACTGAGGTAGGCAAAATTGTTCTGGTGGTAACGATCCATGAGGCGGAAGAACGTCAGCAGAATTTTGGTCAGGTGCAGAATGCCTTTGTGCGTATTGTTGATGCTAAGGAGCAAAAAGAAGTAGTTCGTTACGATCTTACCGAGGATTTTTCCATTGAAACCGCACTGATTATGGCAGAACTTTATCGTAAGGATGGGGAATGGCGAGTAAATGCAGTGGGAGCAGGCTATGAGGGAGGTTTACAGGCTTTATTGGATCGATATCAGTGAGGATGACCCCTTGCCCGAAGGGTAATTTAGTAATCAATTATTAATCGAAAAATACATGGCAATCAATCTTAAGAAAGGACAGCGTATTTCCTTAACCAAAGAAGATCCCAGTTTGAAGCAGCTTATGTGCGGCTTGGGCTGGGATATTGCTCCCAAGTCTGGCGGCTTTTTCGGCGGTAATAAGCAGTTTGATCTAGACTCTTCCGTGATCTGCTTAGATGTAGACAAAAAACTAACCGACGTTAAGAATATTGTCTACTTTGGCAACTTACGGCATAGTTCTAATGCGATCGCCCATCAGGGAGATAACTTAACTGGTGCAGGGGAAGGAGACGACGAAATTATTCATATCGATTTGCCTTCAATTCCCGAGAATATCCATTATCTAATTTTTGTGATCAACATTTATAAATGTAAGCAACGTCGTCAAGAATTTGGCATGGTTGACAATGCTTTTGTCCGTCTGGTTAACCGTGCTAATAATCAAGAATTAGCCCGCTATAATCTTTCTGGTGGTGAGTATCAGGGGATGACGGGGATGATCCTGGCAGAAGTTTATCGTCATAGCAGTGAATGGAAAATGGCGGCTATCGGAAATGGCTTTAAAGTTGAAAATCTTTCCGATATTGCCAAAATTTATACATAGTGGGATAGTATGCGCAATGGTCGTTTTGCATTGGATTACCTAATCTTTCAAATATCTTTTTTCAGGAATTGGGAACAGAAAGTAGTAGTATTTTAAAAATATAAGACTGTTTAATAAACCTAATATTTGATTTTAGATAGAGATTATAGAAAGGCGCAGTGTCCTGGATTACATTAAAAACTACCAAAGCGCGTTGGGAGGCAGAGTTAATGGAGCAAATATTAGATGCTTATGATATTCCCTGTCGTGTCCTCGATATTGGTACAGGAATATACTGTGGAGATGGCAACCAAGCTGCACTCCAGGTGCGATCGCAAGATCGCTGGACGGCTTTACTACTTTTAAGTCCTCCTGAAGATAATCCAGAGATTTAAGTTAGATTCCGAAACAACAACCGAAGATTATATGTCCTCTTTATTTGATTGGTTTGCCAATATAAGAAAATCTGAACCTCTACCTTTGATCCAGAAGCAACAGGAACGAGACATAGCTGATGGATTATGGACGAAGTGTAAAGTCTGTGGTTCTGTTGCATATACCAAAGATCTCCAGGCTAATCAGCTAGTGTGTCCTGATTGTGATTTCCACAACCGAGTAGATAGCGATGAACGGATCAAGCAGCTTACTGATGCTGATACCTGGAAACCCCTTGATGAAAATATCCATCCCCTAGATCCCCTCAAGTTTCGCGATCGCAAAGACTACAGCTCACGGCTGCAAGACTATCAGCATAAAACTGGCTTAACCGATGCGGTTATAACAGGTACAGGCTTAATTGATGGTTTGCCCATCGCCCTAGGAGTGATGGATTTTCGCTTTATGGGAGGCAGTATGGGTTCGGTTGTCGGTGAGAAGCTATGTCGTTTAATAGAACATGCCACCGCTGAACAGTTTCCTGTAGTAATTGTCTGTGCCTCTGGCGGTGCTAGGATGCAGGAAGGAATGTTTAGCTTAATGCAGATGGCAAAAATTTCTGGGGCATTGCAGCGTCATCAGGCGGCGAAGTTACTCTACATTCCCGTATTGGCTCATCCTACTATGGGAGGAGTTACCGCTAGCTTTGCGATGCTGGGGGATATTATTATTGCCGAACCCCAAGCAACCATTGGGTTTGCTGGTAGACGAGTTATTGAACAAACCTTGAGAGAAAAACTACCAGAAGGGTTTCAAACGTCTGAATATCTTTTGGAACACGGTTTTGTCGATACTATTGTCCCTCGAACTCAGCTCAAAAAAACCTTAACTCAGTTAATCAGCCTCCATCAGCCCTTTTATGATCTCATGTCTTCCTTGGAAGATAAAAACCACCATATTGAAGCGAACAACAATAGTGAAGTCAAAAATATTGTCGAAACACTGTAGTAATGGAGGTTGAGCATCAGCCATCAGGTTGTAAAAATAAGGCTTATGCTATCAGATGTTCTGCCATTAAATGTTCATTATTAACTGATATATAGAGCAGCAAAAAGTACCAAAAAAAGTTAATTTAGTTTTAATAATTAACTATGATAAAAAGCCTGGATGCTACCACCCTTAAATTCGCGAACCAAATCTCACTTAACCCACAATAAACGCAAGTCAAGCAAAAATAAAGCTGGGCGATTTAAAATTGAATTTCGCAACGGACGTTTTGTGATTCCTAGTGCAGATGCCTGGCATATCCACTGGCAAGAACCATATTACTTACTCCTGACAATTCCCTGGTCAGGTTTTTTTCTATTTATGGTTTTGTCCTATATGATTGTAAATACTGCCTTTGCGATCGCCTATTTGATGGGAGGAGACTGCATTGCTAACGCTACCCCTGGAGCCTTTGGAGATGTCTTTTTCTTTAGCGTCCAAACCATATCTTCTATTGGCTATGGCTCAATGTATCCCACCTCAGTTTATGCTAATACTGTGGTAACCATAGAGGCACTAACAGGGGGAATGGGAGTTGCTTTAATGACTGGGTTAGCCTTTACCAAGTTTTCCCAACCTACAGCTAGGGTTATCTTTAGCAATGTGGCGACCATCTCGAATTATAACGGCATTCCCACCCTGATGTTTCGCGCCGCTAATCAGCGACGCAATCAGATTATCGAAGCTCAGATGTCCGCTTACCTAATGCAGGATGAAGTTAGCGTTGAAGGGGAATATATGCGTCGATTTTATCTCCTCAAGCTAGTCCGTAGTCAAACTCCGCGGTTTACCCTAAGCTGGACAATTATGCATCAAATTGACGAGGATAGTCCGTTGTGGGGGGCTACCAGGGAGTCTTTAATCGAGAGTAGGGCAATGTTAGTGGTTTCTCTCAGCGGCATTGATGAAACTGTGGCACAGTCAATTCATGCTCCCTATTCCTACGCGGCTCAAAATATTCTTTGGGGGCATCGTTTTGTTGATATTGTTAAGCCAACATCAGAAGGGCACCACTATATTGATTTTGACGGTTTTAACGATACGGAACCTGTAAATGTGAATTAACTACTTTAAAAAATTACTGGATCTTAGTTTTTAGTTCTTAGTTAGTAAACGTCAGTTAAATAATTACTAGAGGCAAATACTTTATAAGCAATGAAATTTACTCGTTTACCGCTTTACGCTCAGTATTTATTATCTATAGCTGGATTATTAATATTATTTTTAATAAATAATACTTTGAGCGATCACCCTCAATTGACGACTAAAGTCAACAGTGATTATTTAGTAAAATCCACGATAGAAAATGTGATTTGGGGTCGATTATTTACCGCTAATGACGAACCGATTTTACAGATCAAATCGGGAGATGTCGTAACTATAGAAACCATTTCCCATGAAGGAATCATGCCCGATCAAGGGGATACAGTAGAGTTTTTTAATGCAGCAGGAATAGAAGCCGCAGATATTTTGCCAGATCAGCTAGCGGTCAAGTCACAAATTGAGCGAACCGCCCCTGGTCCTCATGTAGTTACTGGTCCAGTTTACATTAACGATGCAGAACCTGGTGATGTATTAGAGATTAAAACCATCAACATTGACTATCGTGTTCCCTATGGCGTAATTTCTAACCGTCATGGCAAGGGTGCTTTGCCTGAAGAATATCCCCTCAATGATGCTGATATCTATACTAAAGTTATTCCCCTGGATACAGAACACAATATCGGTATTTTTCGTCCTGCTAATGGAAGACCAGACATTGCGCTGCCTCTTGAGCCATTCATGGGCATTATGGGCGTAGCACCAGCCGATCCTGAAGCAGCGATCAATTCAATCCCCCCAGGCAATTATGGCGGCAACATTGACATTAAACACCTAACTGTGGGGTCAAGTCTGTATTTACCCGTTCAAGTACCAGGGGCGTTATTTTATGCAGGAGATCCCCATTGCGCTCAGGGTAACGGAGAGGTGGCTTTAACGGCGATCGAATGTTCTTTAACTCCTACTTTTGAACTAATTGTCCACAAAAATTACCCTTTAGAATCCCCTATGGGAGAAACTACTGATGCCTGGTTAGCAATTGGACTCGACCGAGATTTAGACGAAGCGATGAAGCAAGCGGTGCGAGAATCCCTGCGAATTATGGACGAAGAATATGGCATGACTAAGGAAGATGCCTTGCTATTTGGCAGTGCGGCGATCGATTATGAAGTTTCCCAGGTAGTAGATATTGTTAAAGGGATTCATGGAGTTATTCCCAAGGACTTATTACGATCCCTTGAACCAGAAGCAGAAAATCAAGCTTCAGTGTGTGCCTGTCTGGATTTATTACTAGAGAAACTAAAAGCTTTAACCAAATAAATTAAATATTATGATTAGAGCGATCGTCCTGTTAAATTACTGATTAAGTTCCTTAAAAATACTCCTTAAATCAAAAATAAAAATATGCAAAATATCATCCTTAAGATTTGAATTAAATTTTAAATAAATTCAAATAATATACTGGCACAAAATTATGATGCAAAGCGACTATATTGCTGCAAAATAAAACCAAATAACAATTTATTTTACTTTCTATTTGAACAATAGAGAAAACACTTTATGTTTGAGCTAATAAGAAATATTCTGTTTGTAGCTGGCGGCATTTTCATATTTTATTACTTCATGTCAGATATGTGGCAAGAACTTGCAGAAAGATATAAAACCGAGCACAGTTTACCTAAAACATTTTTAATTACCGACAATCAGCGTATATCATTTAGAGAAGAAAATAAAAGCAGAGGTACTGCATTCACCCAGCTTGGGATAGGGCTTTGTGACTCTGGACTTTATCTTTCTCAGCCCAATTTTTTTGATCCTTTAAGTCGTTTTCCCGCTTTATTGATACCCTGGTCAGATATTGCCTATCGCAAAGTAGCTTCCAATAAATCTTTAAATGGATACTATACGTTTTATATAGGTAACCCACGAATAGTGAGATTTTCTCTTAATGGAGATACGATTAATAAACTTGAACAAGATTATGGAGAATCAATATTTAGCAATAAATTAGGTGAGCCAGAATAAGCAAAATATGCAAAATATTTATTTAAGCTTACTGCTTAATGGGAATACGTACCTGAAAATTAGTCCTCCCAGGTTTAGACATAAAGCTAATTTTTCCCTTGTGCTTCTTAACAATAATTCCCCGAGAAATATCTAAACCTAGACCACTCCCCTTACCTGCCGCTTTGCTAGTGAAAAAAGCATCAAAAATCTGAGGCTTAATGGATTCAGGAATGCCTGCACCGTTATCAATAATTTCGATTAAAACACAGTTATTCTCTAGGCTGGTGCGAATAGTTAATTCTCCTTGACCATTCATCGCATCGATCGCATTATCGATTAAATTAGTCCAGACTTGATTGAGTTCTCCAGGATAAGCCGAGACTTGAGGTACCTCAGAACTATATTCACGGTTAACCGTTACGCCGTATTTGAGTTTGTGATGGAGAATTTTGAGGCTATTATCTAATCCTTGATGAAGATTTATTTCTTGAATCGCCCCACGATCAACATAAGAATGGCTTTTAATTGCTCCTACTAAGTCTGAAATCTGACTGGTGCTCAATTCCAATTCTGTCACCAAATCATTTACTGTCAGACTCGCCTCTAGCCACTGCAAGGCTTCGTTGAATGTTGCAGACTCCATAACTGCGGCAAGAGGTTCGAGATGAGATTGCTCAATGCCGACGCTAACTAGACTAGGGGATATATCCCAAGCATCATCTACCCCGAGAGACTCCAGCCAGTCAGCTAATTCTTCTTCCTGAAGACTCTCCTCCAAGGGAGATAGTTCCGTTTTATAGTATTCACGATGGACGGCTTTATGTTGCAGTTGACATAATAACTGCCGATGTTGTGCGGAAAACTGCTGTCCCCGAGGAGATAACATATTCTCCTGTAAAGTTGCGATCGCACTGTGGAGTTGTTTAGCGGCTCTATTACCTGCGGCAGCGGGATTATTAAGCTCGTGAGCCAAACTCGCCGACAGTTTACCTAATTCGGCTAATTTCTCTTGTTGACGTAACTTTACTTCCAAATACTTAGAGCGTTCTGCTAAAGCAGGAATAAATAAATCGATACTGCTAGGACAACTTTTAAGTAATTCCTTAAAATCTTGAAACTGGATTACCTGGCTTGGTTCAGTGCTGTATGCCGTCGCCTGAGAGGCAGCACCTGACAGCATATTGAGATCCCCTGTAAATTCTCCACGACGATGGGCGGCGACAAAAATTTCCTCTGTTCCCAAACGCTTGGTGATCTTAATTTGTCCTGATAAAACCACATAGAAACAATATTCAGCATCACCCTCTCGATAAAGAAGTTCACCTGTATTTACCTTTAAGACTTTACCACAGGCTTTTAAATCTTCGAGATAGTGATCATCTAAGATAGGAAAAAGACTTGATTCTGATTGTGTTTCAGACATATTAATCTTATGGTAAGTTTATTAAATTTAAAAAATTGCACTTAAATCTAATACAAAGTCAGTCAAACAAAATTTTTACAAGGAGAATCGCGCCCCCTCTGATTTCGCCATGCCCTCACGAAAACCTCAAAACCCTTAACTCTATATTCATCAGCCAGAAGACTTGCACGTTTATGATTAACCTTTAGGTTAGGTTGATAATTCATCTCAGTTTAAGAATCAATAAAATTCCTATTTTGGGAGATTAGTTCATATTAGAGATGATAACCAGCATTTTATTGATGTTTAACAATGTATTTAATCAAAGAATTATAATTGGTAGCTTGCAATCAGAATCAATGTATACAAGTATAAAAGATTATAGTTAAATGTCCGCTATCTTTTATTAATGCTGACTAAGTATTTCAGCGATGACGACTATACCAGAAAGCGCCAGCAATTAAAATTCCTGCGAGAGTTGAGAAGCTCTCAGTCAAGAGGAGAATACTTTCCTTGGTACAGTTGAGTTAGTTTGTTCTCCCATCATGGCAAACGAAAGGATACCAACATACGGTATTTAGTAATATATCAATAAAATAATTAATCAGGAAATTTGCTCAAGGTTAAACCTGCTGTAAAGTTAACAGTGCCATAGAAAATAAAAATAATAGACACAAGGAGAATAGCAAATAAATTACGTATTTTAGGAGTTTCAGTAATTGTTTGAAATTCTCCATAGCCTTTCTTAAAGATGATCTAATTAGGGGAAATAATTATCATGATTTTATTGATGGTCTTAGCAGAGATGACAGCTTAAAGGTCTTGATTTATTAAATTGAGAAAATCGCTCCTGATCCGTTAGATATTAATCGCGATTTTATCTAGCTTAAAGCAAGAATATGTCTGGGTTAGAAAAATTTCAAGATTGTCTGGAGAACTATTAGCTCTTCCGTTAGCAACTGCTAAAAAGCTTATGCTCATTCGATTTTGGGGCATTGTACGATTAAGGTAAGAAGATAAGATAGTGCAATGCCCTATTGATTGATAGTTGCCTTCTGAGACAAAGTTATATAGCCCTAAATAATATTTCAACTATACCTAAATTCATAAATATCATTACCCCTGCAAGGTAATGACATATCATAATCTAAAATTTATTTATTATTAGCTTTTGGCGATCGCCAAAAAACAAATTATTTTAAGTTTGATAACTGGATCATCAGCCATAGCATGTCCCATTGTTCAACGCCCGCTACTTTTGATAAATTGATCCCTCCCAGAGGTTGCTAGATCTTGAGCGTACCTTCCGCGCATTAATTTCAGCAAGATTTTGTTCTTTTAGTTCAGCCAGTAAGGGCTTTACTAATCTAACTACGTTTTTCCAGGTCAACTCTTTTTCTGGCAGGTAATCTGCTAACTCTTGCAGAGCAGCTTGAGCTTCAGCAACGCTTTGCTCGATTTCAACTTCATTTTCGGCTAACAATGGTGTGGAAGAACGTAACAAATCCTGCTGTACCGCAGCAAATCCTTTACGAACTTCTTGGGTGATCTTAACGCTATATTGTGAACGCCCTTTCAACTTTTGTTTGTTAAATCCTTGCTGTGATGAAGCATACAGTGCAGGCAATCGATTGAGGGCATAGGTAGCAACCTCAATTGTGTTAATAAATTTGCGAATATTATTAGGAAGACGAACTATTTGTCGCTCTATTTCGTCGGCAACTAGTACCTCCATTACATTGCGATTAATATAATCGTTTTCTGGTCGGTTAACTTTCATTTAATTAATTCTGTATATGAATGATAGCTATGGAGATCAAAAATTTGAGCTTTCAATCTTACTTTCTCTATATATACACAGATAATTAAGATTGCCTAGAGAATATCACTGTGAATTAGTTAAAATTTACCTAATTTTTATTTTGTTACGGTTTAAGTCTAGCTTTACTTTACAGAGAACTTAAATTTGTTAGTGAATAACACTTAATGCTTAGGGTTTTACTTTGATTGATAGATATGATTTTTAAAGCTAAGTATCTTACTGTAATCTAATGAGTGAATGAATTTGCCTAAAAGCTCTTTGAATAAATCCTGGTGGCTGATTGGGATGGGGTAAAGTATCGACTAAGATGAAAGTAATAATAAAGCAAAGAACAAGAAGTTCAAGCTTAATTGGCTGTTTAAGAATCACGATGCTACTCCTGGAAATTTACCTGCTGGGGTATTAACTTACCAACAGAATTCGCTAGCTTGAATCATTCATCTGCTAAAGACCAAACTGCGGACTCAAGTAAGTTAATTAATTTATTACTATTGTGGCTATTTTCTAGAGTTTAAAAAATGATCGCGATCGCACTATCCATACTAAATCCTGTTTAGATAGAACACTTATTGATTATGCAAGGGTAGCGCCGAGACCCCCTTCGGGTTCAGCAGTTGCTCATGGGGGAGACCCCCGCCCTCGACAGTTCCTTCAACGCGGCGCCACTTGCTATAACGGAGGGAACCTCCGCAACGCAGTGGCTTGGGAACCTCCGCAACGCAGTGGCTTGGGAACCCGCGCAACGGACTGTCTCGCAAAGCTTCGATTGGGTATGGCGAGGGAACCTCGCCACCCCTCTCGCTCAAGACCGCACTGCTTCACCGCGCCGCCGTTATCCTAAAGGACTACCTTCGGGGCGTGCGAAGCGGTACCATTTATCCTCGAATGGGGACAAGGGCATAATATATCCTTTAGGACAGGCGCAAGGGAACGCTCGGCAAGAAGGGTTTGAGGTTTTTCAGGTTTGCATTTAGTAAGTGTATTTTGGTGATTGGATGTATTATTAGATCTTTTTTAAGACTGTTCAATTTAGTTAAGATCAGCAGTAATCGGATAACGCTGCAATACCTGCTTCAAATATTTACCTGTATAGGAAGTTTTATGTTGAGCTACGGTTTCTGGGGTGCCTGTTGCCACAATTCTCCCTCCGCGATCGCCTCCCTCGGGTCCTAAATCGATAATCCAGTCAGCACAGCGAATCACGTCTAAATTGTGTTCAATTACAATCAGGGAATTCCCCTTATCTACTAGTCTTTGTAGGACGTTTAGCAGATGATGGACATCATAGAAAGATAGCCCCGTAGTCGGTTCATCAATTAGATATAGGGTTTTGCCCGTGGCGCGACGGGATAGTTCTGAGGCTAATTTGACCCGCTGTGCTTCTCCTCCTGATAAAGTTGGGGCTGGTTGACCTAATTTAACATAGCCTAAACCCACATCAACCAGAGTTTGCAGTCGCTTGGCGGCGCGGGGAATATTTTGAAAGGTTTCTAGGGCTTCCTCCACCGTCATATCCAAGACATCGGCGATGGAATAACCTTTATACTTAGCCTGCAAAGTTTCACGATTGTATCTCGCTCCTTTACAAACGTCACACTGGACGTATACGTCAGGAAGAAAGTTCATTTCAATCACGTTAACCCCCTGTCCGCTACAGGCTTCACAGCGTCCCCCCTTAACGTTAAAGGAAAATCGTCCTGCTTTGTAGCCTCTGGCTTTGGCTTCGATGGTTTCGGCAAAAATAGTCCGAATCGCGTCAAAAACCCCCGTATAGGTGGCGGTGTTGGAACGGGGAGTGCGCCCAATGGGAGACTGATCGATGGTAATTACCTTGTCAATTGCCTGTAAACCCTCAACCTCTCCTAAATTTTGGGGAAAGGGCACCTTGCGACTTAGATGATGTTTTAAAGCGGGATGTAATAATTCATTTACCAGGGTTGATTTTCCCGAACCTGAAACCCCAGTAATGCAAACAAATTTACCCAGAGGGATTTCTACGTCAATATGCTGGAGATTATTCTGATGACAGTCATGAAGCTTAATACCATGGACTTTCCCCTGTCTTCTGGCATTAGGAGTAGCAATCATCCGCTTTCCTGATAAATAAGCACCTGTCAGAGACGTTGGCGAGTTGAGTAAAGCATTAAGATCCCCTTGAACTACTACCTCTCCCCCATGCACCCCTGCTTTGGGTCCAATATCAACCAAACTATCCGCAGCCCGAATCGTATCCTCATCATGTTCTACCACAATCAAGGTATTACCGAGATCTCTCAGTTTTTTTAGGGTAACCAGCAGCTTATCATTATCCCGCTGATGGAGACCGATACTCGGTTCATCCAACACATAAAGCACCCCAGTTAATCCAGCACCGATTTGGGTAGCTAATCTGATGCGCTGGGCTTCTCCCCCAGAAAGAGTCATGGCGGCACGGTCTAGGGTTAAATAGTCCAAACCCACATCCAGCAAGAACTGTAGCCGAGCAATGATTTCTTTGAGGGCTAATTCCCCAATTAACGACTGACGCTTGGTCAACTTTAGATTATTAACTCTTCCTAAGCACTCACGAATTGTCACCCCCGTCAGGTCATTGATGCGATACTGACCCAGGCTAACGGATAGGGAAGCTGGCTTTAAGCGTTGACCATTACAGGCGCTACAGGGCTGATTGACTAAATATTGCTCCAGCTTATTCTTGATGGAATCAGAGTTAGTTTCCTGATAATTGCGCTGCAACATTTTGAGCGCCCCTGAGTAGTGGCGATGGTAACCTTTGGTCTGACCATGACGGCTATCTGCCTGGAAATACACTGGTTCGGGAGCACCATAGAGAATGATTTCCTGCTGTTCCTCTGTCAGGTGCGACCATTTAGTTTGAATTTCAAAGCCATAAGCCTGCCCCACTCCATGGAGTAGGGAGAGATAGTAGGAATTATCTTTATCCGACCAGGGAGCGATCGCACTATAAACTGGCTGTTGGGGGTCAGGCACCACCAACTCAGGAGAAAAGGTTTGATGACTGCCTAAACCATGACATTCAGGACAGGCACCGTAGGGAGAGTTAAAGGAAAATAATCGCGGTGATAATTCTTCCATAACAGCACCATGTTCGGGACAGGCAAAATTTTCGGAAAAGGTAAGGTTTGGGCTGTTCTTATTATCTTTAGAAGAGTCAGATTGATCGCCACTGGCAGCGGCAACAATCTCAATCTCCGCAATTCCCTCCGCTAACTTTAAGCAGGTTCCCAGGGAATCCGCCAGTCGTTCTTGGATACCAGGCTTTTTCACCAGGCGATCCACCACTACTTCAATATCGTGTTTATAGTTCTTATCTAGCTCTACTAAATCGTCTAGCTGCCGCACCTTACCATCTATTTTTACCCTAACAAATCCCTGAGAAGCCAAACTAGACAATAACTGCTTGTGGGTACCCTTTTTACTCCGAACTACGGGAGCTAGAATCATAAACTTCGTTTTATCAGGGAGTTCCATAATGCGATCGCACATCTCGTCGATGGTTTGTGGGGCAATCGAGCGATCGCAATGGGGGCAATGGGGTTCCCCAGCCCGACCAAATAATAATCTCAGGTAATCATAGATTTCCGTTACCGTGCCCACCGTAGAACGAGGATTATGGGAGGTGGACTTTTGATCGATGGAAATTGCTGGACTTAAACCTTCAATCGCATCAACGTCGGGTTTGTCTAACTGCCCCAGAAACTGCCTGGCGTAGGCACTGAGAGACTCTACGTAGCGTCTTTGTCCTTCAGCAAAAATAGTATCAAACGCCAAGGAGGATTTCCCTGAACCAGAAACCCCCGTAAAAACGATTAGCTGATTGCGCGGTAAATCTAAATCGATATTTTTGAGATTATGCTGTCTGGCTCCCTTAATCCGAATTACGTTTTCTTCCGTAGAAATTGATTTAACTTGTTCCAGGTTCCCGTTAGCCTGAATACTTTTGCGAGTAGAGGACATACAGACAATGCTTAATAGTTCTTAACTATATTAACGATTAACGTCATTTTTTTGCAGATAACTTAACAATTAAGGTTGTTAGTGGCTATAGCCGCCATCCTGATGGTACTAAATTTCACCATATTATTTGTTAGTGGGGAATTTCCTGGGTGTACCTCACTAATTTGAGAAAAGCTATAGGTCAGTAATTATTACTAGATATCTACTTCAATATTGAATTTTATAATTTTATAATTTATCACTAGTTGTTTATTACTTTTTTGTTTTCAAAAGCTACAATCATGTTGATTTTATTAAAATCTCAGTATTTTCTCTGAAATAAATACTGGCTATTTCAGTTTTTTTGAAGTTATAACTGTTAGTTAATTCTTCAAAAACGGTGTGGGTTAAATGAAGCGAAATTCGCGGTTAAATTGGAGTTTAGGTTCGTTATTATTATCAATAATTCTGCTACGAAGTTCCAATGTAGCAGCTCAAACAGTCTTGGATCAGAGACTGATTGATAAACCATTAGGAGGGAGTCTGCAACAGCTAACTAACGTTAGACAACTACAAGACGTTGCGCCGACTGACTGGGCTTATGATGCTTTGCGTTCTTTGGTAGACCGCTATGGCTGTATTTCTGGATTTCCCAATCAGACATATCGGGGCAGTCAGCCCCTAACTCGCTATGAATTTGCGGCAGGACTAAATTCCTGCCTCAATCAGATTGAACGTTTAATTGCTAGTCAAGAGATAGACGCTGGAGACTTGGAGGCGATTAATCGTTTAAATCAGGAATTTGCCGCTGAATTAGCAATAATTGAGAACCGCCTTGATACTCTGGAAACTAGAGCTGCAGCTTTAGAAGATAATCAGTTTTCTACAACTACCAGACTGAGAGGACAGGTAATTTTTAGCTTGGCTAGTGCCTTTGGTGACGATAAAGCTGTTCCTGCTGGGGCACTACAGGGTTCCGCAGGAGAGGTTGAGGACGAGCCAGTATTTGATAATCGAGTTAGGCTCAACTTTGACTCTAGCTTTACAGGAACAGATCTTTTAAAAGTCCGTATAGATTCCATCAATGCCACACGGTTTGGTGTGGGAGTGACAGGAACTAATATGACTCGCCTAGCTTTTGATCGTCCCCTCAATGGTGATGTGAGAATTGGCAAGCTATTTTACCGTTTCCGCCCGACAGACAAGCTGAGAATTGTGATTGATGGCACCAGAGGTCGTTACAATGCCAACGTTTCAGATAACTTTAACCGCCTGTTTGCTAGTCCATTTAAGGGTTCAATTTCTAATTTTGGACGTTTCAATCCGATCTATATCCAGGGGGTTGGAGGAGCTGGGATCACTGCCGTCTATAAATTGAATAAGGCGATCGCCTTTAATGCGGGATATCTAGCGCGCAATCCTGAGAATCCCACTGAGGAGAATGGTTTATTTGACGGTTCGTTTGCGGCTTTAGCACAGTTAGACGTAGCGCCAACTGACAATTTAAAGTTTGGTGTAACCTACGTTCGGGCTTATTATCCCGCAGGAAGGGCTTTTGTAACTGGAGGAACGGGAAGTTCTCTAGCTAATAATCCTTTTGGTAACACTGTTGATACTAGTGCAGACCATTTTGGTTTACAAGCTAGCTGGAAATTTAAGCCAGTTGTGCTCGGAGGCTGGGCAGGATACACCATCGCTACGGCAAGAAATGATGCTTTAGGGGTGGAAGCAGATGATAATTCGGACATTTTGAACTGGGCATTGAGCATAGCTTTTCCTAACCTAGGAGGCGAAGGAAACGTTGCTGGTCTGATTATTGGACAACAGCCCCGCATCATTGACAGCGATACCAGTGCGGAAGAGGACGATGCTAACTGGCACCTCCAGGCACAATATCGCTATCGGGTGAATGATAATATCTCGATTAATCCTGGGATAATCGCTATTTTGAATCCTGAAAATAATAGTGATAATGAGGCTGTATATGTAGCAAACGTTAGAACCCTGTTTGAGTTTTAACTGACAATTCCAATTACATCATAGAGGGCATTGTGCTTACAACCGTTTTCAATGGAATAGACTGCGCCAGTAGCTAACTAGATCGTAGTTATTAGTCATTAGTTATTAGCTATTTGCTTTTAATAAAGTCAAATTTCTGTAGTCTAGCCAAATGAAAAGCGCTGTAATTATTTCAATGCCCTAGCTAAATTATTTGCAAAATACTCAGGGCAAATAGAGTCCAGCCCGCTAATGACCCAACAGCAAACATGAGCGATCGCCCTAAGGGAATATTAGCAATATAAAATACTGAATATAATAAACGAGCTACTAGAAAGGCGATCGCCGCAATTTTTGCCCAGTCTGACTCAACTCCTGTCGCGTAAGCCATCAGTGCCGCTAAACCATAGATAGCAAGAGCTTCAAAACTATTTTGGTGTGCCCAAGTCGCTCTTTGAGCATAGCCAGGAAGCCGATCAAACATGGCGCGGGGTGCCCCCATATCGTAACCAACCTGTACTCTGCCCCAGCCCACTGCTAAGAATGGGGCATAGGTCAAAATAACGGCACCCAGTATCGAGCCGAGTAAAATTAAGTTAACAGGTAAATTCATGTCTGAGAAACCCTTAGAGTGAATTATTTTTGCTTGAGAAAATTTTTTAGTAAGATCTAATCAAAATCAAGAATATCGTAACATGGGGAGATTGCTGTATTTCCCCTGTCTCGATACGTTATAATTCACTACTGTTTGCTTAAAAATAAAACCTAAAAATATAGGCATTTACGATCAGGCATTGGGCAAGTTCGTTCACTCAATGCACCTCCATCAAAGAATAGCCTAAGCAAGCAGGTTAATCCTCCTCATTCAGAATCTTAGAGCAATGGCAGCAGATAATTCCCCCAAAAAGCCCCCTTCTGGTTCTAGCCTCGAAGAAATTCGCGCCGCCAGGATTGAAAAACTAGGGCAGATTAAAGATTTAGGCTTAAATCCCTACGGCTATAAATGGGAATCTACCCACCATGCAGCCCAGCTACAGGAAAAGTATCTTGATCTTGCCCCAGGAGAAGAGGTTGACACAGAAGTTGCGATCGCAGGACGGATTGTCGCCCGTCGTGTTTTTGGTAAGCTGGCATTTTTTGAGCTACAGGACGAAACTGGCAAAATTCAGCTTTATCTGGAAAAGAAACGTCTTAATCAGAGCATGAATCCTGATTTGGAAGGGGCATTTAATCACCTCAAAAAGCTGTCGGATACAGGGGATATTCTGGGGGTTAGAGGCAGCATTAAGCGCACGGAAAAGGGTGAACTTTCAGTTTATGTTAGTCAGTTTCAAATTTTAACCAAGTCCCTTTTACCCCTCCCTGATAAGTGGCACGGCTTAACGGATACCGAAAAGCGTTATCGACAGCGTTATGTAGACCTGATCGTTAATCCCCAGGTTAGACAAACTTTCCGTATTCGCGCCAAAATCACTGCGGCAATTCGCCGTTACCTGGAAACCAGAGACTTTTTAGAAATTGAAACTCCAGTGTTACAAGGAGAAGCTGGAGGTGCAGAAGCCCGTCCCTTCGTTACCTATCACAACACTCTGGAGATGGACTTATATCTGCGGATTGCCACAGAGTTACACCTAAAACGCTTAATCGTTGGTGGCTTTGAGCGGGTGTTTGAGTTAGGTCGCATCTTCCGTAATGAGGGCGTATCAACTCGCCACAACCCTGAATTTACCTCCATCGAGGTTTATCAAGCCTATGCAGACTATCATGACATGATGGAGTTGACGGAAAATATCATCAGCGATGTGGCACAAACGGTTTTGGGAACTACCAAGATAACTTATCAGGGTACAGAAGTTAATTTAACTCCCCCCTGGAAGAAAATTACCATGCACGAGGTGGTAAACCAGGCAACAGGAGTCGATTTTACTCAGTATACAGATTTTGAGACGGCGAAAACTGCCGCTAAAGAGGCGGGGATTGAAGTTCCTGCTGAATGTACGACCATTGGGAAATTACTCAATGAAGCCTTTGAACAGAAAGTAGAAACCACCCTGATTCAGCCCACGTTTATCACCGATTATCCCGTCGAAATATCTCCTCTAGCTAAACCCCATCGCTCAAAGCCAGGATTAGTAGAAAGGTTTGAGCTGTTTATTGTTGGTAGAGAAACAGCAAATAGTTTCTCCGAGTTAACCGATCCCCTAGATCAACGACAGCGGCTGGAAGCACAGGCGGCGAAGAAGGCAGCAGGAGATTTAGAGGCGAATGATATTGATGAGGATTTTTTAACCGCCCTAGAATACGGTATGCCACCCACAGGAGGTTTGGGAATTGGCATTGATCGCCTGGTAATGTTGTTAACCGATTCTCCCAGTATTCGCGACGTGATTGCTTTTCCCTTACTCAAAACCCAAAGTCGGAGTAATAGTTCCGATGATGATCAAGAATCCTGATCATAAGTAATTTTTGCTAACGGGAGCGTTGATCAAGATCGTAAAGATAAGATAAGTTTGGCATTGCTTGATTCAGCAACGCCAAATAATTATTCTCGTCAAAGTATGAGCGCTGTTTCCCTGATACAGTCTACTTTGTAGTTTTCCAGAAATTTCAGTTATTCATGTCCAACTGTTCTAGCAATTCTTGTAATCCTACTCTTAAAGAAGGAAAATCAGTCTTAATCGTTTCCCAAACTATGCTCAAATTCACCTGGAAATACTCATGAATTATTAGACCTCTTGCACGAATAGGTAGAAGATGAGAAAAGTAGGTCAGAGATCA